>CAYYZH010000407.1:0-1519 GCA_964475765.1 uncultured Limibaculum sp. | reverse complement strand
CTGGCGTCAATCAGCAGGTCGCAGTCTGGCGCGCTTGATCGCCCTTTCAAGTACTTCTGCAGCACATCCACTTGTCCTACCGCCGCCCCATATCCGAGCAGGTCGCAAATCGAATCCGCAAGCGCCTCGGCCTTAGGTAGGCCAAGAGACTGGGCGGAGAGGCCATGTCGGGCAAGGTTATGCGGCAACAGATAGTCAGGATCTACTAACGTCCATTGACCGTGACCTCCACGTGCCGCCGCAAGGGCGATTTGGGAACCGAGGGCCCCACATCCAGCCTGCAAAACCTTGATTGGTTTATCTGATCCAAGATTGCCTGAGGCCTGCACTGCCAGCGATCTATCGAACGGGTCATAGACCGTCGCGGGCAGCATGCCGACATCTTGAAGCCCGTCGCTCGACGGAACCATCCCCCCAAGACACGGCCCGATCTCGTCACCCTCTCGGATCACCGCACCGGTCGCGACCGCCAACTCCTCCATGGATTTATCGAGCAAAAAAGCCTTCCGCGCGTCGCCACCGACCTCGCCGTCTGATCGCAAAATCGGGGTGGCGACGATCAGGATGCCAATCTTCTCAAATTTGTCATGGTAATTTCCAGCGACGCACCACTGCTTGAAGTGGCGCTGTAGCAGGCCCAGCAGATCAACGCCCAGCTCGTCATAGGTTTCGATCAGTTGAGAGATGGACTGCGGCAACGATCGAATCCGTCCGTGCTTGACGGGATCAGTCACAAGGTTCAGCGCCGTAAATCCTCCATCTGATCTCAACGATGGGTGGACGTGAGCTTCTGCACCCGCGAGAATTGGTGCATCAGCTGCATCGCCGCGCCGAAATGCGACAAGAGACGCGCCATCGTTCTTAGCCTCGTTCGACACGAAGACCAGCGGAATCGCAGCACCGCCAAATACGGGATCGAGCGGCTGATCGGCGCGGTGAAGACGTCCATAGGCAGCCTCGACAAGCCACCATTTCGTTCGCTCAAGCAGGAGGTGTGGGGACAGTATCCTGAGTATATCGTTGGCTTCGAGATCGAAAAGGCACAGCGATCTCGGGCATCCCTCTGGAGCAAGATTGACATGCGAAAGGTCCATCGGAAAACCATCTCGAGATGGATATGCCGATGGAACCAATCCATCGGCAAATTGAAAAGCCACAACAAGTTCTTGGCCGCTCTCCTCTTGCCTCCGACACGACAATATTCTGGCGCCGCAGGCCTCGCCCCTGCGAACCCATTCTACTAAAGCTCGACCACCGGAGGTTTGAAGCGCGTTTGCCTCGCAGACAACGGGAAAGCACTGTTCGAGCAGCGCTCCTTGATCAACGTCCGGCACGGGGCGCAACCGCCGCGGCACCGGCCGCAACACTGCCACCACCGCTCGTATCTTTGACGGCTCCATCACGGGTTATGAGGAGGACGATTGGTTTGGGATTAGTGGTTGATGGTTCAGCCATCGTAACCAGAAACTGGCGCGTGTCGTCCAGGACATCCTCTTTGTAGTAGTTTGCAGCCTGACGA
>CAYYZH010000406.1:1160-1528 GCA_964475765.1 uncultured Limibaculum sp. | reverse complement strand
TTTGAAGCCCGACTGCGTCACCAGCCGGTTAACCACCTGCCCGAAACGCCCGATGCCTGCGATGATCACTGCGCCTTGCTCGTCAATCTCGTCATGCGCGATCTCTGGGCCCACATGCTGCAGCCGCTTGGCCATCTGGTCATGCGCGATGAACAAAAGCGGCGTCAACAGCATCGACAAGGCCACGACCAGCAGCAGCGTCTCCGACAACGCTTGCGGTATGACGCTTTGCTGCAGCGCAAAGCTGGTCAGCACGAAGCCGAACTCCCCGGCTTGCGCCAGACTCAGGGTAAACAGCAGCTTGTCGCGCGACTTGATCTTGAATGCGATGGTCAGCGCGTAAAGCACCGCCGCTTTGATCGCCATAA
>CAYYZH010000406.1:0-1150 GCA_964475765.1 uncultured Limibaculum sp. | reverse complement strand
CCATAACGCCGATGGTTAGCCCGACAATGGTGACGGGCGCGCCGAACAGGATTTGGAAATTGATGCCCGCGCCCACGGTGATGAAGAAGAGGCCAAGCAGCAGCCCCTTGAAGGGCTCGATGTCGGATTCCAGCTCGTGGCGGAATTCGGAATTGGCCAGCACCACGCCCGCCAGGAATGTACCAAGTGCGGGCGACAGCCCCACCAACAGCATCAGCACGGCAACGCCGACCACGAAAAGCAGCGCTACGGCGGTGTGCATCTCGCGCAGCTTGGCCCAACCGATATAGCGAAAGACGGGCCGGGTCAGGAAATGGCCGCCCAGGATCACCGCAACGACCGCGCCAAGTGTGACGAGCATCACGCCCCAGCCGGGCAGGGTCTCGATCACGGACATCATCGCATGGGCCGCGCCATCCCCTTCGTGGCTCGCGCCGCCCGCATGCCCTCCGCCGCTCGCTTCGCCCCCGACAAGCCCCGGGACGGCCAAAAGCGGGATCACGATCAGCATCGGGATCACTGCAATGTCCTGCGTGAGCAGGACCGAGAAAGCCGACCTGCCGCCGCCCGTGTTCATCAGGTCCTTTTCATTCAGCGTCTGCAACACGATGGCGGTTGAGGAGAGCGCGAAGATCATGCCGATGGCGATTGCCACCGATGTCGGCTGGCCCAGTGCCACTGCGGCAAGCGCGATCAGCGCGATCGTAACCGAGATTTGCAGCCCGCCCAAACCGATGAGCTTGTGGCGCATGTCCCAAAGGGCGCGCGGCTCCAGCTCCAACCCGATGAGGAACAGCATCATCACCACGCCGAACTCGGCGAAATGCTGCAGGCTTTCGGTCTCGGAGCCCACGAGGCCCGCCACAGGCCCAATGATCACGCCCGCGACCAGATAGCCCAGCACCGATCCAAGACCCAACCGCACGGCCAGAGGGACAGCTGCGCAGGCCGCGAGCAAATAGATTGTGGATTGAAATAGGAAGGATTCCATGATGCGCACTCCTGCGGCTGGGGACCTTGCGCCAACCATCGGTCAGATCAGCCGCAAGGTCCAGCGCCGCGAGAGTTGCGTCTTAGACCATCGCGAAGATCCGCGCGGGCCCGCCGGAGCCGCCCTTATGCTTGGGCGCGCCGATGATCAGTGTGGCCC
>CAYYZH010000405.1:0-1528 GCA_964475765.1 uncultured Limibaculum sp. | reverse complement strand
CGAACCGGGACCTTGCGAGGGGCGGCAAGCCTCCCCTTCGAACCCCAACCAGACCACGCGAGGCGCGGTCTCGGAGAAGCAGGAAGCCGTGTTCTTCTACTGCTCCTCTGAAGAGAAGGCGCTGATCCGGCAGGCGGCGGCGGATCGCAGGCTGTCCATGTCTGCGCTGCTTCGGCAGCTCGCCACAGGCGCAGCACCGAAACGCCGGAAGCCTGCACCGCGCGTCGATCCGGCGTTGGTGATGGCTGTGTCGCGCTACGGCGGCAACCTCAACCAGATCGCGCGGTGTCTCAATACGGCGACCCGCGCCGGTCGTGCCAACGAAATCGAGGCGCTGCAATTGGCGGCGGCACTGGTCAGCATCGAGAGGCGGCTGGCGGACCTTGTTGCACAGCATCGGAGGCCACCCGGATGCTGATCAAGTTTTTCCCGAACGGCAAAGGCGGTGGTGCGGGCCCGGTCGAATACCTGACTGCGCGCACGGTCCTTGCCTATGACGACAACCGCGACCTGATCCGTGATGCGGACGGCCAGCCTTTGTCAGTGACCCGCGAACCAATGCCGGAAGTCATGCGTGGCGACCCTGACAGCATGATTGATCTGATTGATACATGTCCCCACCAATGGAGCTACCGCGCTGGTGTCATCAGTTTTGCCCGTGAGGACGCACCGACGGATGCAGAACAGCAAGAGGTGATCGACCGCTTCGAAAAAATCGCCTTTGCTGGTCTTGGTGCCGACCGCTACGCCTGCCTTTGGGTGCGCCACAGCCATGAAGATCGTGTCGAATTGCATTTCTGTACGCCCCGCATGGAGCTGTATGAGGGCAAGAGCCTCAACATTGCTCCACCTGGCTATGAGAAAGCGTTCGATAGTTTACGGGACTTGATGAACAAGTCACACGGCTGGGCTGACCCCATGGACGGCTCTCGTGCGACAGACGTGCAACGCGTGGCCGAAGCGCCGGATCGGGCCGCCGGGCGCGATGAGCTGCGAGGCTGGATCCTCGATCAGATATCTGTGGGTCTGATCTCGGATCGTGCCTCGCTCACCGATGCACTCATAGACGCAGGCTTTGAACTGCCCCGCGTTGGCAAAAACTACCTGACCGTCAAAGACCCTGACACCGGCGAACGGTGGCGGATGAAGGGAGAGATTTTCCATGAAGACTGGACCGCAAAAGCCACGGTTGAGCGAAAAGCTGAACGCGGACTTGGAAACGATACGGGCCGAGCATCGCGACTTGATCAATTCTCAGTTGGAGAGCTTCAGGAACGATTTGACGAGTGCTGCGAACGACGCGCTGATTACAATCGACAGCGCTACGGAGCAGTTAAAGATGCGCAAGAAGCCCGGTGGGACTTGGATGCTGATGTCGGCAGTGGGACTCTCAGCGGCCGCGCTGATCTTGCTGACAGTCATGGCGATGACATGGCTCGACGCGAAGATGGACCTCACGCGACTGGGGATCGAGACAGTGGACGAGCCACAGGCGACCTATCTCCTGCTGACCAGCCCGGAGACGCGG
>CAYYZH010000404.1:0-1534 GCA_964475765.1 uncultured Limibaculum sp. | reverse complement strand
GCACAAAGCCTCGTGCCATCGACTGGATCACCAACGACGGACTCCGCAGATGCCCTTCTGGAAGGACCGCTGAGCGCGGACGAGGCTACAGCCCTGATTTCCCGCCTGTCAGACGAACAGGTGCGCGATGTCCTGTTGAAACAGATGGAATTGCGCGCTGAAGCAGACACTGCAGGAGATGCCACAGCGTCCGAGTTCCTGTTCCACGCAACCACGGGTGCTGCGCAATCCGTCACTATCCCAATCCAGCGCTTGCCGATCCTGTTTGAGCGTCAGGGCGATGCATTCTCGGCGTTTTTTCAGACCTTTGGTGGCGACGGTATCCTGCGCTTTGTGCTGTTGTTTGCCCTCGTGCTCGCCGTGGCCGCTGTGGCAGAGATTGCCTTCCGTCGCCTGACCCGGCGCTGGCATGACCTGCCCCCGCCCGATCCAGACAGCCAGACCCTGCGCCAGACCATCGGCTCGTTGCTGCAACGGCTCTGCCGCGATGTGATGGCGGTGCTGGTGTTTATCGGCGTCGCTGTGATTTTCACACGGGTGATCATGCCCACAGACATGCAGCAATATGCCAGCCTGATTGGCCCCAACCTGATCGCGCTGCCGCGCATCGCGTGGGCTGTGGGCCGGTTCTTCTGTGCGCCTGACAACCCCGCCTATCGCATCCTCAACCTTACGGATGCGCAGGCCCGTGCTGCGGTATTCCATCAGGTCTGGCTCGCCATCCTGATCGGCTTTTCGAGCTTTCTTCTCCCGTTCAACGCTCTCAATGGTGTGCCCATGGGCGAAACCCGGCTCGGCTTCTGGCTGAACCTCGCCGTGCATGTCTATCTGGCCGTGATCATCTGGCGGCACCGGGATGCGATGGTGTCCATGATGCGCGGCTTTGGTGAGGTTACGCCGGCAGAGGACCGTGTCGCGCGCTTCTTTCCAATCTTCGGAATACTTGTGGCACTCGGCACCTGGTGGGTCGTGAACATCATGGTGAGCTATGGCCAGTTCGAACTGCTTCGTAGCGCCCCGCACTACAAGACTATGATCCTGCTCTTGTTCGCTCCTGCGATGGACACTGCTATTCGCGGCCTTGTGCGCCACCTCGCCCCCGCGATGAGCGGCGAAGGCCCAGTGGCAGAGCGTGCCTATCACGCCACGCTGCGCTCCTATATCCGCATAGGCCGTGTCATCGTCTTTGGCCTCGTGCTGATCACCATCGCCAATATCTGGGGGTTGGATTTCGAGGAACTCGCCGCCGCCGGTGTAGGGGAACGCATCGCAGCGCATGCGTTGGAATTCCTGATGATCCTGTCTTTCGGTTACCTCGCCTACGAAGTGGCCTCTCTCTATATCAACCGCAAGCTCGCTGCCGAGTTCACCGCATCGGGCTACGACCCTGACAATGCCGATTTCGGCGGTGACGGGGGCGGCGCCGGTGGGTCTCGCCTCTCGACCGTGCTGCCGCTGATCCTATTGGTGGTCCGCGTCGCAATTGTGGTTGTGTTCGTCCTGCTCGCGCTCGGCAATGTAGGCATCGACACCA
>CAYYZH010000403.1:1115-1549 GCA_964475765.1 uncultured Limibaculum sp. | reverse complement strand
CCCCTACTGACAGAGTTCTACGCCAGAGGACAGCTGGCCGGTGTGATCATCGACTGCTGCGATGTCCGGTGCGGGCACCGTGCATGGCTCGACGGCGCCGATTTCCCGGCCCGCGCGACGATCACCGAACTTGAGCGCCGGGCGCAGTGTTCATGGTGCGGTGGCCTCGGCGGCTATGGCGTATCCCTCGGGCCAGTGAACATCTCCGTGCACAGAGGCATGGGGCCGCCCCTGAGTTCAAGGGAGCAGTTTGCCAGGACAGCCAAGACCCGCGATCATGTGCTGCGCCATCCGGTCAGTCGCCGGCTGATCAAGGGCAAATGGGGCGCGCATCCGCCGGACGCCGAGGTCCTGGACCGGGCGCATGTCAGATTGGGGCTGCCGATGTGTAACCTGTACGCGAACCTCACCTCGCAGGAGGCGATGCGCCAGTT
>CAYYZH010000403.1:0-1019 GCA_964475765.1 uncultured Limibaculum sp. | reverse complement strand
CCCCGATGGAGAAGGGGCCATTGTCCGGATCAAGCGCGAGGGCGTGCGAGAGCTGGTCAAGGCGCGCTGGGGCTGGGCCAAATCGAAGCGCGGCTGGGTGACGAATGCGCGGGATTTCGGGCCGCGCGCGCCGTGGCCACGGGTACTGGAGACCGTGGGGCTACGCTGCCTCGTGCCGGCGACCTCCTTTGCCGAGTACCATCCGACGGCGAAGACGGACGCCGGTCATAAGGCGGCCACATGGTTTCGGCTCGTGGGTGATGAAGACCGCCCACCTTTTGCGTTCGCCGGGCTGATGCGCCGATGGAACTGGCAACGGGATGGGCTGCGCAAGAAGGCCGATCAGGATCTGGCCGATGCCGACACGCAGGTGATCGCGATGACCTTCCTGACGACCGAGCCAAATGCCGTCGTGCGCGAAATCCACACCCGCTCCATGCCAGTGATCCTGCGCCCGGAAGAGTATGAACGCTGGCTGACCGCAGATGCCTCCGAAGCGATCGAGCTACAACGCCCCTTACCCGATGACGCCATCGAGATCGCCGCCATCGGCGACAAGGCCGATCCGGGGGATTGATCCCACGACCAATGACCAACCCGGCAAGTCTTGCCGCTCCCTGCCCGTTCGGTGTCGGGACGAGGCGAACAATCATCGGTTGCGCGGCCCGCCTGTCTGGCTTATCGCCTCAAGCCTCCAGCAACAGAGTGTACAGGCGCAGCATGCTCACGGCCCTCATCTCGGAAGAACTGACGATCGAAGGCGACCTGGAGAGCAAAGGCTCGATTGATGTGAGCGGGCAGATTGTCGGCGATGTCGTTGCGGCGAAGATCGAGGTCCTGGAAGGCGGGCACCTCTCCGGGTCAGTCGAAGCAGACGAGTTCATCGTGCGCGGTCACTACACCGGCGATGCAAAATGCTCATCGGTCACAGTCGCCGCCAGCGCAACGGTTCGATCCAACATCACAGCCAAACGCCTCTCTTGTGAAAGCGGCGCAGAGATCTCAGGCCGCCTCGAGAT
>CAYYZH010000402.1:0-1576 GCA_964475765.1 uncultured Limibaculum sp. | reverse complement strand
GGGTAAGGATGGCCAGCAGCGAAACGCTGGCCTTGCCCGGCGCGCAGACGAACCGCAGGGTATAGGCCGTCTCACTTTCGCGGTCCGCCAGATCCACCACTTCGATCTCGCGAAAGCGGCTCATCTGCACGATCAGTTCGGCCCGGAACAACTCAGTGGCGGGATCGCGGTCCGGCTCTGCCCCAATCTGCTCGATGGGCAGCACACCGATCAGCAGATGACGCGTAGTGTCGGGAGCGGGCCCTGAAGGCCGGGGTGGGTCGAGCCGACCCGATTTGACCTCGGCGATCAGCGCCTGCGTTTGCGCCGACGGCTCCATATCGTAGTGCTCGCCCAGATGGTCCCAGAGCGCGGCATAGGCATCGAGCGCTTTCGCCGTCTCGCCGCGGGTCATGTGATGGGTGATGAGCGCCCGCGTTGCGGCCTCGTCCGAGGGGTCGAGCCGGATCAGCGCGCGTGCCGCAGGCTCGGTGTGTGCCCCGCCGGCGCACTCCAGAAATGCTTCGAGACCGGTGCGCAATGCTGTCTCGAAGTCGCGCCGCTGGACAGCCCGCCAATGCGTCCACAGCTCTCCCGGTGCATCCAGCCCGCCGAGATAATCCTCGAGCAGATCGCCTCCATCGGTCAGTGCCGTCGGGATCGTCCCGGCCGTCAGCCCGGAGAGGCATTCGAACGCGTCCGTGGTCACGGTGCCGGGGGTAAACCCGACATGCTCGCGCGAAGCCTCGAGAAAGGCTGCATCCTCTACAAGTGCCGTGCGCAACTGATGCAGGACCTGGCGCAGGTTCTGGCGCGCGCGGTCCTCGGGCATGTCCTCCCAGATCATCGCAGCCAGACGCGTGCGCGCCTCGCTCTGACCGGGCTGGGCCGCGAGATAGCCAAGCACCTGCTGGCCGGTCTGGGATTTGAGCGGGATCGGCGCGTTGTCGATCGAGAGTGCGAACCCGCCGATCAGGGCGATCCGGACGCGTGTGGCGGCGGTCATCGCCGCATCAGTAAAGCGCCCATGCTGGCAGACGCTCCGGTGTCTTCGCGGCATCGGGATCGGCGGCGTGCAGGGCAAGCATGACATGCAGGGCCGGATCGGGCGAAGGCAGAGACTGAAGCGACGGGGTCTGTCCGAAGCCCTGACCGGGGAACGGCGCGCCCGGAGAGCGGCGCCGGGTCGGGTGCAGAAGATCTTCCAGTTCGGCGACGTTCAGCCCCTCGGCCCGGTTCACTTGCCGGACCTCGGTCGCGCCCAATCGGACGCCATGCTCGCGGCGATGGCGGATGATTTCGAGGCCGAACTCCATCTGGTAAAGCTCGAGCAGCGCCGAGGTGATCGCGTGTGTCGACGTGATCCCCGCGGCGGTGCCGATGCAGAACCCAAAGCCGTCCTCCTCGCAGGACCAGACGGCAAAGACCGGCTGGTGCGCCGCAGGCGTCAGGTCAATCAGGCCGGTGCGCCGCTCGCGTTTGCGGGGCCACTTTGTGCGAAGCTGTTCAAACGTCGCGGCATCTGCCGTCGACGGCGCTGCGGCACGGTGATCCCCCCGCCACCACTTCAGACAGATCAGGCGTTCGCCAAGTTCAA
>CAYYZH010000401.1:0-1599 GCA_964475765.1 uncultured Limibaculum sp. | reverse complement strand
TGCGCCCCCGCCTCGGTCCCGGCGGCCAAACCCACCAGCGCATAGCCCATGTGCCCGATCGAGGAATAGGCCAGCAGGCGCTTGAGGTCGCTTTGCCCGATGGCGGCGATCGCGCCGAGGAACATCGACGCAATGGCGACAAAGACCAGAATCTGCTGCCACGCGCTGACCGCATCGCCGAAACCGGCATAGAGCACCCGTGCGAACAGCACGGCGGCGGCGACTTTGGGCGCGGTCGCGAAGAAGGCGGTGACAGGCGTCGGCGAGCCTTCGTAGACATCCGGCGTCCACATATGGAACGGCGCAGCCGAGATCTTGAACGCAAGGGCCGCACAGATGAAGACCAGCCCGAACGTCATTCCAAGGCTGACGCCCTCCGCCGCGATGACCGTGGCGATGCCCTCGAACACCGTGGTGCCTGCATAGCCATAGACCAGCGACGCGCCATAGAGCAGCATGCCCGACGAAAGCGCCCCGAGGACGAAGTACTTCAGGCCAGCCTCGGTCGAACGCAAGCTATCGCGGTTGAAGGCGGCGATGACATAGAGCGCCAACGACTGAAGCTCGAGCCCCATATAGAGCGCGATCAGATCGCCCGCCGAGACCATCACCATCATGCCAGTGACCGCCAGCAAGATCAGCACGGGGTATTCGAATTTCAGCATGCCCCGGCGCGATAGGTAGTCCTCGCCCAGCACCAGCATCAGCGACGCGGCGCCCAGGATCAACACCTTGGCAAAGCGTGTGTAGGCGTCGACCACGAAGGCCCCGCCAAAGCCCGCACGCGCCGGGCCGCCCTCGGTTCCGATCCAGACGGCCAGCCCGGCCATCACGGCAGCCGAGATCCAGAGGATCAGCGAGGCCTTGCGGTCCTCCCCGCCATAGGCGCCCAGCATCAAGAGAGCCATGGCCGCACCGGCCATGATGATCTCAGGCAGAACGAGGGCGTAATCGACGCTCATATCGGGTCCTTCCCCGTCGTTATTGGCTGGCCGCGGCCAGCTCGGTCACCGCCTGGGCCTGCGCCGAATGAACGGTCTCGAGCATGGCCTCGACGGTGGGGGCAAAAAGATCGGTGGCAAGGCTGGGGTAGACGCCGAGCAGCAAGGTGAAAACGACCAGCGGGGCGATCACGGCCACCTCGCGCCGGTTCATGTCGGTGATCTGCTTGAGGCTCTCCTTGATGAGATCGCCGAACACCACCCGGCGATAAAGCCAAAGCGCATAAGCCGCTGACAGGATTACACCAGTCGCGGCCCCAAACGCGGCCCAGGTCGAGACCTGGTAGACACCGACCATGGTCAGGAACTCGCCGACAAACCCGGAAGTGCCGGGCAGACCCACATTGGCCATGGTGAAGAGCATCATCACGGTCGCGTACACCGGCATGCGTGTCGCCAACCCGCCATAGGCCGCGATCTCGCGGGTATGCATCCGGTCGTAGACGACGCCCACACAGAGGAAGAGCGCGCCGGAAATGAACCCGTGGCTGATCATCTGGAACATCGCGCCGTCGACGCCCTGCTGGTTCGCCGCAAAGATCCCCATGGTCACGAAGCCCATATGCGCGACCGAGGAATAGGCGATCAGCTTCTTGAT
>CAYYZH010000400.1:1032-1615 GCA_964475765.1 uncultured Limibaculum sp. | reverse complement strand
GGAAATGGGGGTCGCGCGCAACACGCTGCGCGATGCGCTCTACCAGTTGGAGAAAGAGGGGTTGCTGGAGACCCGGGCGGGCAGCGGCACGTATGTGACAGCACAGAACAAGGACTGGATGCCGAATGCGGTCGAGGATGCCACGCCGCTTGAACTGATCGATGCGCGCTTCGCACTCGAGCCCCACATCTGTCGGCTCTGCGTGCTGAACGGACGGCGCGAGGATTTCGAGCTTCTGCACTCGCTCTGTCAGCGGATGGAGACGTCACTGCATGACCCTGTGACGTTTTCCGAAGCCGACACGGCCTTCCATCGATCTCTGGCCGCCACAACCCGGAACAACCTGCTGATCTCGCTGATCGGGCAGATCAACACCGTGCGGTCCCTCGATGAATGGACGCGGATGCGCCAACTGACCCTCGATGAACAGATCATCCGGTCCTACAACACCCAGCATCGGGAAATCCTGAATGCCCTCCGCTCGCGGGAACCCGAACGTGCAGCGGTCAAGATGAAAGAACACCTCGAAACCGCGCGCATGTCGCTCATGCGGGCTGCAGCGGCCTAGGCCTGAGCCGAAGTC
>CAYYZH010000400.1:0-1022 GCA_964475765.1 uncultured Limibaculum sp. | reverse complement strand
CGTCGCGCCCTCGACGATGACCGGGAAGGCGAAGGTGCGCAGCGCTTCGTGGTCCGGGCGCACCGGCGATGCGTCGAACACCATCGACACAATGAGCCGCGAGGGGGCATGCGCCGGTGCCGCCCCTCGCCGGGTGTGGATGAACGAGACTTCCAGATCCCGCCGGCCGCCGCCGACGGCGTGCAGCGACGGCGACGCGAAGGCAACATACTGCAGCGCGTACGCAGCACCCTCGTTGGGCTCCCACAGGGCGGGCTTGACATCCAGGGGCGTGGCAGTCAGCGAGACGCCCGGCTGCACTTCGAGGCGCATCTGCTGCGAGGCGATCCACAGCCCCTGCCCCCATGGCCCCTTCAAGTGCAGTCGCGTATTCCGGGATCTGCGCCCAGTTGGCGACGGTGTCAGCCTCGACCTCCACATGGAACTGCAGTGAATAGGCGCGTGTGCCCCATTTCATCGCCTGAACGGCACAAGCCGGCGACGTGGCAAGACAGGTGGCACCGGCAGGCATTTGCTTGATCTCGGCGGAGTGCCACTGAAGACACGGAAACCGCTCGTCAACTCCATCGAGGAACACACCAGAGGCCCCCTCTTCGGTCAGTTGCACATCCATGACGCCGATCTCGGGTGTGTCGGACGGACCCACGCTGCCGCCCAAGGCCTCGGCCAGCAACTGATGTCCAAGGCAGAGCCCCAGATACGGCACGCCTTTTCCTTCAACCGCCTCACGAATATAGCTTTTTTCCTCGCGAAGCCATGGGTGCGCTTCCTCCTGCCAGACGTCCATCGGCCCACCCAGAACCCAAAGAGCGTCATAACCGTCGATGGGCGGAAGGGTTTCTCCAGCGTCGAGTTCGACGGCATCATAGGTATGACCATCTTCCTTCAGGAACTGACGGAAGATCCCGGGATGTTCGACGGCGGCGTGCTGGAGCACGAGGATTTTCATGGTCGTTGCGTCCTTCGCATATCGGTGTCTCAGAGATAGCTTGGTTGTGGCATTTTGCGATCCGCGCGGGGGC
>CAYYZH010000399.1:0-1622 GCA_964475765.1 uncultured Limibaculum sp. | reverse complement strand
GCGCTACGTCGTGACGCGGTATGAGCCCGGCGATGGGCCGCAAAACCAGATGGTCAGCTTCATGCGCTCGATGTTTGGCGATCATGTGCTGAACCACACCATGCTGAAATCGACAGCGATCTCGGATGCGGGCATCACCAAGCAGACGCTGTACGAGGTCGACCGCAGCCAGTTCACCCGCTCAACCTACGAACGGGCGCTGGAATCCCTGAATGCCGTGAATGGCGAGATTGAAGACCTGATCCAGAAAGCATGGGGGCGCTGATGGCACGCAAGAACCTGCTCAAGGGATTGATGGAGCCGCTGGAGACCAAATCCGTAGGCGACCCCCCTGCCCCCAATCCGCGCTTTGCCAAGGGTGCCATCGGAGCCGTCAGCCAGTCCATTGCTGATCTCAAGACCCGCGCGGTGGTCGATCTCGACCCCCACATGATCGAGGCTGGCGGCGTCGATGACCGGCTGGAACACGGCGAGGCCGAAGAGGCCCGGCTGCGCCAGTCCATCGAGGAGTATGGTCAGCAAGTGCCGGTTCTGGTCCGCCCCCATCCCAGTGAGGACGGGCGCTATCAGATTGTCTACGGGCGCCGCCGGGTGCTGGCGCTGCGCGATCTTGGCCAGCCCGTCAAGGCGATGATCCGCGATCTCGACGATCAGGCTCTGGTTCTCGCGCAGGGTCAGGAGAACACCGCGCGGCGTGATCTCAGCTTTATCGAGAAGGTCAATTTTGCCCGGCAGATGCGCGACGCGGGCTACAAGCGAAAGATCATCTGCGATGCGCTCGCCATTGATAAGACCGTGATCAGCCGCATGATGTCGATCGCCGACCGCGTGCCGGTCGAAGCCATTCATGCCATCGGGTCCGCGCCATCCGTTGGCCGGGACCGCTGGATCAAGCTGGCGGATCTGATGGAAGCCGATGGGATGACGGGCAATGAGGCCGCGGCTCTGGCGGCGGGCAACACGTCGGATGATCGCTTCGAAAGCCTGATCCAGGCGCTGACGCTGGTCGAGCGCCGGGAGAAAGCGAGCAAGGCGCCCGCACAGGGCGAGGCCAGGCGGCCTCAACGCCTCATCGGGGCGGATGGGAGCGATCTTGGCCGGGTGCGGCGCGGGGCGGACAAGACCACGCTGACCCTGAACACCAGTGATGAAGACGGCTTTGCCGAATGGCTGGTCGAGAATTTCGAGGAGATTCACCGCAGCTGGACGAACCAGCGCGGGGGATAGGCGTAGCTCGCAGCAATACGTGGGCGCGCCAACAGGCAAGAGCAGAAACAGGAGGCACAAACAGGCGGGCTGAAAAAGAAAAGACCCCCCGTGACTGACATCCCGAGAGGCCTGATCGTTGTGTTGCAACTCCGAATCTAGCCATCTCAGTTGACTCCGTCAACAACCGTTAAGTCCAGCGGGCGAGATAGCTTTGCCTTGTGAAAACACATGCAGCGACTTTCAACGACGCCCTTCGGGGCGCGGCCGGTATCGGCTGGCCTATTGGCAACGCAGGCATTGGTCGAGGCCGAGATCCCGGTTGCGGAGTTCGACAAGTGGGATCTGTTTCGCGATCTCTGTGTCGCGCGTCAGGCCTTCGGTGTGACCGATCGCGATCTGTCGGTCCTTAACGC
>CAYYZH010000398.1:0-1625 GCA_964475765.1 uncultured Limibaculum sp. | reverse complement strand
GTCGGCGAGTCCGGCTGTGGCAAGTCCACAGTCAGTCTCGGGATCATGCAGTACCTGGGCAATAACGGGAAAATCAAATCCGGCTCGATCAAGTTCATGGGCCGGGATATGTCGACGTTCTCGGACGAAGAGCTGATGGATCTGCGCGGCTCCAAGATCGCCATGGTCTATCAGGAGCCGATGGCCTCGTTGAACCCGGCGATGAAAATCGGGCGGCAACTCAACGAAGTGTTGACGGTCCACGAAGGGCTCAGCGAGACCGATGCCGCCAAACGTTCAGCGCAGATGCTGGATGCCGTGCGATTGCCGGACCCAGACCGGATCATGGGCGCCTATCCACACCAGCTTTCGGGCGGCCAGCAACAGCGTGTCGTGATCTCGATGGCGCTCTTGTCACAGCCCCAACTTTTGTTGCTGGACGAGCCGACCACAGCACTGGATGTCACCGTTGAGGCCGGGATTGTGCAACTGGTCAAAGATCTCGCCAAGGAGTTCGGCACGTCGATGATCTTCGTCAGCCACAACCTCGGTCTGATCCTTGAGACTTGCGACAGGATCACCGTGATGTATTCGGGCGAGGCGGTTGAGGAAGGCGATATCGGCACCGTCTTCGACAATATGCGCCACCCCTACACCAAGGGACTTCTCCGCTCGATCCCCGTGCCCGGCGCTGACAAATATGCCAAACCGCTCGTGGCGATCCCCGGGCAGTTGCCCCTGCCCCATGAACGACCCGTGGGCTGCAATTTCGGGCCCCGCTGCAGTCATTATGTCGAAGACGTCTGCAATGCAGGCCTCGTCAAGATGCATGAGGTTGGTGAGCGTCACTGGTCACGCTGTGCCCGGATCGATGACATCGACTGGAACGCGGATGCGGATGCTGGCGAGATCGACGAGCCAATCGAGGTCGGTGACGTGGTCGTTTCCGTCTCGAACCTGAAGAAGCACTACGACGTCTCTACGGGTATGTTCGGTGGCGGCGATACCCGCACGGTCAAAGCGAACGAAGAACTGACCTTCGACGCACGCGAAGCCGAGACCGTGGCCATCGTCGGCGAGTCCGGCTGCGGCAAGTCCACGTTTGCCAAGGTCCTGATGGGTCTGGAGACCGCGACCGACGGTCAGGTCAGCCTTGGCAATCTCGACATCGCGCACCTTCCTGTCGAAAACCGGGACGCCAAGACGGTCTCCTCGGTGCAGATGGTCTTCCAGAACCCGTTCGATACGCTGAACCCGTCGATGACCATCGGCGATCAGATCGTCCGGGTGCTGCAACAGTTCGAGATCGGCGACAGCGATCAGGACCGCGAGAACCGGATGCTGGAGCTCCTGGACATGGTCAAGCTGCCGCGCGAGTTTGCAACGCGTATGCCGCGCCAGCTCTCAGGTGGTCAGAAGCAGCGCATCGGGATTGCGCGGGCCTTTGCCGGGCGCCCAAAGCTGGTCGTCGCGGACGAGCCGGTATCGGCACTCGATGTATCGGTGCAGGCTGCGGTGACGAAGCTGCTCACGGACATCCAGCGCGAAAGCCGCACGACCATGTTGTTCATCAGCCATGACCTCGGTGTCGTGCGCTATCTGAGTGACCGGATCGTAGTGATGTATCTCGGGCGGATCATGGAACA
>CAYYZH010000397.1:0-1672 GCA_964475765.1 uncultured Limibaculum sp. | reverse complement strand
TGCGCGAGCAGGTCTGTATCTACATGTGTCCCTGGCCGCGCATTCAGGGGGCGATGCTCGACGAGAACTCGCTGATCGTCACCTACAAGGACTGGCGCGGTGAGCCGCGTGGGAAACACCGCAAGGCCGAGGGAGCTGGCTCTCTGGGCGACTGCATCGACTGCAACGCCTGCGTCGCCGTCTGCCCGACCGGCGTCGATATCCGCAGGGGTCAGCAGATCGGCTGCATCACCTGCGCCCTCTGCATCGATGCCTGCGATGACATCATGGCCAAGATCGGCAAACCGCGCGGTCTGATCGACTATTGCAGCCTCGCGGATGAGGGGCTCGAACGCGGTGGAGCCACACCAATCCCGGCATGGCGGCGGGCCATCCGTCCTCGCACTCTGATCTACTGCGGCCTTTGGGCGGCCATTGGCATCGCGATGATCGTGGCGCTTTTTCTGAGAGATACCATAGACTTGACCGTCCGGCACGATCGCAATCCGGTCTTTGTGACCCTGTCCGATGGTTCGATCCGCAACGCCTATGAAGTGCGGATCCAGAACCGCAACGCGGTCCCAAACATCTTTCGTCTCTCGGCGGTCTCTGATCCCTATCTGCGCCTGACGGTGAACCACGAAGACGCCGGTGCGATCACGATCCCTGCGGATCAAACGCGAAAGCTGCGCGTCTTTCTGACCTCGCCCGCGGGGGCGGCGATGCCCGAACGCGTTCCCGTGAGGTTGTGGATCGAGAACCTGATGACCCGAGAACGCAGCCCCTATGACACCCATTTTCAGGGACCGAAACCATGACCCGAGAGCTTACCGGACGCCATGTACTGGCCATTGTCGTGGCCGCGTTTGCGGTCATCATCGCGGCCAATCTGACCATGCTCTTCGCTGCAACCGGATCGTTTCCCGGCCTCGTGGTCAAGAACTCCTACGTGGCCGGTCAAGGCTGGGACGCGCGCACCAACGCGCAGCGAGATCTCGCATGGTCAGCAGAAGTGCAGCATCGCAATGGCGAATTACGGATCGCGCTGACGGATGATGCCGGGCAACCGGTGACGAGTTCGGCTCCGGTCATCAGAATAGGGCGTCCGACGACGGCGGCGGTGGACTACTCGGCCAATGCTGTTTGGAAGAGCGGTACATACCGCGTGCCCGCCCATCTTGCCCCTGGTCGGTGGCGGGTCGATCTCGCCTTTACCGAGCCCAAACCGTTCTCAACGACGATCGAGATCTGGGTTGAGGAGGCCGACTGATGCCGCTCGATCAAAGTCATCCGTCAAAGCAAATCTCGCTGCTTGCACCGGGGATCAGATGCGGGTCCTGCATAACCCCCATTGAAAAATCGCTGCGCAACACACCCGGCGTGCTCGCTGTCAGGGTCAATCTTACCTCTAGACGCATTGCCGTATCGTTCGATCCAGACCTGATCTGTGAAGAACACATCGTCGAGATCCTGTCCGAGCAAGGCATCACGGCCCAAACACCCTCCGCCAGCGCGCCCGACGCCCACGATGCCACGGGCCGCGCGCTTTTGCTGCGTGTCGGGGTGGCAGGTTTCGCGGCGATGAACGTGATGCTGCTATCGATCTCAGTCTGGTCCGGAGCCGAAGACGCGATGCGAGATCTTCTGCATTGGGTGTCGGCGCTGATTGCCCTGCCCGCCATCGCCTATGCGG
>CAYYZH010000396.1:0-1727 GCA_964475765.1 uncultured Limibaculum sp. | reverse complement strand
ACGCAGCAGCTCCTGAACCGTGGTGCGCGTCTGACCGAGCTGCTGAAGCAGCCGCAATACCAGCCGCAAACCAATGCCGAGCAGGTCTGCGTGATCTTTGCAGGCACGCAAGGCTATCTCGACGATCTGCCGGTCAGCGATGTCGGCCGCTTCGAGAGCGCCCTGCTGACCGAGCTGCGGTCGAATAACAAAGCGCTTCTGGACGACATCACCAACAATGACCGCAAGGTCGATGGGGATCTCGCCGATCAGATCAAAGGCGTGATCGACGGCGTCAAGAAGACCTTCGCGGCCTGACGGGGATTAAGGCATGCCTAGCCTCAAGGACCTGAAAAACCGGATCGAGTCGGTCAAATCGACCCGCAAGATCACCTCGGCCATGAAAATGGTGGCCGCGGCCAAGCTGCGCCGGGCGCAGGAGGCTGCTGAAGCCGCGCGTCCGTTTGCCGAGCAGATGGACAAAGTGCTGGGCAATCTCAGCAAGGCCGCTGCCGGGTCGTCCACCGCGCCGAAGCTTCTGGCAGGGACCGGGTCGGAGCAGGTGCATCTTCTGATCGTTGCGACCTCGGAACGCGGCCTTTGCGGCGGCTTCAACTCCCAGATCGTCCGGCAGGCACGCAGCGACATCGAAAAGCTTCTGGCCGACGGCAAGACCGTCAAGATCCTGACCATCGGCAAAAAGGGCCGCGAGCAACTGCG
This sequence comes from uncultured Limibaculum sp., assembly GCA_964475765.1. Classification (GTDB taxonomy): domain Bacteria; phylum Pseudomonadota; class Alphaproteobacteria; order Rhodobacterales; family Rhodobacteraceae; genus Thermohalobaculum. The sequence goes on along the minus strand of CAYYZH010000396.1, from coordinate 1,028 downwards.
CCGCGACCATGCCGACAAGTTCGTCGATCATGTCGATCTCAGCGCGGTCAAGAAGCTGGCCTACGAGAACGCCTCCGAGATCGCCGACGATGTGCTCCGCCGCTTTGATGCCGGTGAGTTCGACATCGCGACGCTCTACTTCAACGAGTTCCAGTCGGTGCTGACGCAAATCCCGACCCCGCTGCAACTTATCCCGGCGGTGTTCGAGGATGATGGCGAAGCGGCTGCGATCAATTACGAGTACGAGCCGGACGAGGAAGAGATCCTCGCCGATCTCCTGCCCCGTAACCTGTCGACCCAGATCTTCCGTGGTCTTTTGGAAAACGCCGCGTCCGAACAGGGCAGCCGGATGACCGCCATGGATAACGCCACGCGCAATGCGGGCGAGATGATCGACAAACTGACCATCCAGTTCAACCGCTCGCGCCAAGCCGCGATCACCAACGAACTGATCGAGATTATTTCGGGCGCCGAGGCGCTTTAGGAGGAGAGAGAGATGGCCGCAACAGGCAAGATCACTCAGGTTATCGGCGCGGTCGTGGACGTTCAGTTCCAGGATCACCTGCCCGCCATTCTGAACGCGCTTGAGACGATGAACGGCGACAGCCGTCTAGTTCTCGAGGTTGCCCAGCACCTCGGCGAGAACACCGTGCGCTGCGTCGCCATGGACAGCTCCGAAGGTCTGGTCCGCGGTCAGGAAGTGACCGACACTGGCAGCCCGATCGCGGTGCCCGTCGGCAACGCGACACTGGGTCGGATCCTGAACGTGGTCGGTGAACCCGTGGATGAGGGCGGCCCGGTCAACGCGTCCGAGACCCGCGCCATTCACCAGCCGGCGCCGGAGCTTTCGGCTCAGTCGACGGAATCCGAAATCCTCGTCACAGGCATCAAGGTCGTCGATCTGCTCGCGCCCTACACCAAGGGCGGCAAGATCGGCCTCTTCGGCGGTGCCGGTGTCGGCAAGACCGTTCTCATCATGGAGCTGATCAACAACATCGCGAAGGTGCACTCCGGTGTGTCCGTGTTCG
>CAYYZH010000395.1:0-1760 GCA_964475765.1 uncultured Limibaculum sp. | reverse complement strand
TACCGCAAGCGTATGGCACCTGTATGGCTCGCGTATGGCAGGCGTATGTACAAAATGTCGACAGGCGGAAGTACGGGTTAACGCGTGTATTGCGTTGCGGTAGACTCGCGCAAAGATTGTTTTGGAGTTTCGCCAATGGACACCCTGCCCGCTATCTCCTCCGACAAGCTGCTCATTCTGCTGATCGCCGGCGGGATCTTTTCGCTGGCCGGTCTCTGGTTGATGTTCCGCCCGCAAAAGGAAGACGATGTCGCCAAACTCAAGATCTTCGGGTTGGAGTTCCAATCCTCCTCCGCAGCCCTTCTCGTCTTCCTGATCGGCGCAGTTTTTCTGGTCGGCGGGATCCTGCTGCCGGAGAAGGTCAACGGGCCGGGTCAGACAGCAACAGCGAGCACAGGCAGCACCTCCTCTGACGACACTTCAGAAGTCGCAAGCAACGACGCCAAAACGCCCAAACCCATCGGCGCTCCGGCCGGAAGCATCGCCATTGAGGGCCAGGAGCAGGAGCCCAACAACACCACCGCCACCGCCAACTGGATCGCGCCGTTCAGCTCGACCAAGGGACGCTATGGTGAGGGCGACGACAAGCGCGACATGTTCTGCATCTCAACCGCCGAACACCTCGGCCAGGAACTGGTCATCGCCCTGTCAGGGTACAGCGCACAGATCGAGCTTCAGGATCGGTTTGGACAACGGATCGCAGGCCGCAACGGTGGTTATGACGTGACGCTCTCGATCAGTCACAAGATCGAGGATGACGCCTACTGCATGGCAGTCTGGTCATTCGCCGGTGGTTCAAAGGACTATGTCCTGAATGTCGGCTTCAGGTCATGATGCGGTGATCCCTATGCTCATCGACTGGAGGGTTTGAGCCAACTCTGCCGCGCGGTATACTCGGTATCAATGTTCTCATCCTGAGGTAGACTGCACCATGGACGCCTTGCCGCCCGTGTCTTCGGACAAGCTGACGATCCTGCTGATCGCGGGCGTCATCTTCGCTTTGGCTGGCCTCTGGCTGATGATGCGCCCGAAAAAGGTGGCGCAGAGCGGCGAGGGCGAAGAGACGACCAGCGGGGCAAAGCTCGAGCTTTTTGGTCTCAAGTTCCAATCCTCCTCTGCGGGTCTTCTGGTTTTTCTGGTGGGAGCCGCGTTTATGGCGGGGGGCACCCTGTTACCGGAACGGGAGGTGAGTGTGATCGATGGATGGAAGTTTGCAGAAGGGTCCGATGATCCTCAGCAAAAATCCCCGGATGCAGATGCGTCCGAGTCCGCAACCAATGAGGTCGAGCCAAACGATGCCTCGGTCGAGGCAAATGTGCTGTCCGTTGGAAGCGTTCTCTCCGGCAAGGTCGAGGGATCGGATGAGGACTTCTATGTTGTCGAGCTGCCCGAGGGGTTCACTGGCACGTTCGCGGTCAACATCCGAGGCCACGCGAAGTTCAAGGTCTTCGACGATCTGATGTCACCGGCGCGCACGTCCAATGTCTTCCAGGCCAACACACCGTTCGAGGAAGAGGCCCCCGGGTCGAAGTACTATGTGATGGTCTGGACGCATGACCGCATGGAAAAGGCCTATGAACTGACGGCCGCGGTGCGCACGCATTGAAGCGTCTTGGGCAATGCCCGGAAGGCCGTAGCGCATAAAAAAAGGCGCCCGGACGGGCGCCTTTTTGTATCAGGTTTTGGAGCGGGTTCAGCCTAGAGCCGCTTCCAGTTCCGGTAGCGCATCGAAGAGATCCGCAACCAGCCCATAATCGGCG
>CAYYZH010000394.1:0-1773 GCA_964475765.1 uncultured Limibaculum sp. | reverse complement strand
CGGGCGATGGATCTGAGTGTGATGCCCTGGGTCATCGCCTCCCAGACCGTGCCGATCCTCGCGATTGCGCCGATGATCATCGTGGTTCTGTATAACATCGGAATCTCCGGCCTTATCGCGAAGGCGTCGATCTCCGCCTATCTCAGTTTCTTCCCCGTGGTCGTTGGCATGGTGAAGGGGCTGCGCTCGCCGGACCGGATGCAACTTGATCTGATGCGGACCTATAACGCGAGCTCGTGGCAGGTGTTCTGGAAACTGCGCTGGCCGTCGGCGCTGCCATATCTTTTCACCAGCCTGAAAATCGCTGTCGCCATTGCGCTGGTCGGGGCCATCATTGGAGAGCTGCCAACCGGCGCCCAAGGCGGGTTCGGTGCACGCATGCTGAACGGGTCGTACTACGGCCAAGTTCTGATCATCTGGTCCGCGCTGATCGGCGCCGCGGTTTGCGCCGGGTTGATGGTAGGGCTGATCGGGGTGATCCAACGCATGACGCTGGGCCGCATGGGACTGGAGCGGTGAGACGCCTCACGCAGTTCGATGGTGCATCGCTTCTGACCATCCATTTCCCCATGCTGTGCCTGAATGTCTGGACGGCGTGGCGGTTCCTTTGGGAAGGCATGGATCACCGCCTAACCCCCGTTCTTTCGATTCTTACGTTCATCTTCCTCACGTGGTCTGCGCTGGGATCACTGGCCAACCGTGCGCCGATCAGGATCACGCGCTATGTGGTGCCTGTGCTGTTCGGCGCGGCCATTCTCTGGCTCTGGGAAATCATTGTCCGTGCCTATGGTGTGCCGCTGGTGATCTTGCCCGCACCGTCGCAGATCTGGGGCGCGCTGATCGCCAACACGTCGACGCTTTGGGCTGACTTTGTGCAAACCGTGCTGAAGTCCGTCCTTCCCGGATACGCCATCGGCTGTGGTGCAGCGTTCCTGACAGCGCTCGCCATCGATCGATCACCTTTCCTGCAACGGGGATTGCTGCCGGTAGGCAATCTTGCCGCGGCGCTCCCCATCGTTGGGATCGCGCCGATCATGGTCATGTGGTTCGGGTTCGACTGGCACTCCAAGGCGGCCGTCGTCGTGTTGATGTGCTTCTTCCCGATGCTGGTGAACACGATGGAGGGGCTGCGCGCCTCCGAGGTGATACAACGTGACCTGATGCGCACCTATGCCGCCAGTTATTGGCAGACGCTGTGGAAACTGCGCCTGCCCGCAGCTGCCCCGTTTATCTTCAACGGCCTCAAGATCTGCACGACCCTTGCGCTGATCGGGGCCATCGTCGCAGAGTTCTTCGGCACGCCCATTGTCGGCATGGGCTTCCGCATCTCGACCGAGATCGGACGCATGGCGCTGGACATGGTCTGGGCCGAAATCGCTGTCGCAGCCCTTGCGGGCTCGGCATTCTACGGGCTGGTAACGCTCCTCGAGAGAGCGGCCACCTTCTGGCATCCGTCAATCCGGAGATAGGGCGGACAATAACGACAAGGAGAGACATATGAGACATCTCGCAACATTGGCTGCCGCTGCTGCCGTGGCCGTGACAGCCGGTCTGGCGCAGGCCGCCGACAAGGTGACGCTTCAACTGAAGTGGGTCACGCAGGCGCAGTTTGCAGGCTACTACGTCGCCGCCGACAAGGGCTTTTACGAAGAGGAAGGCCTCGAGGTCGAGATCAAGGCAGGCGGGCCGGACATCTCTCCTCCACAGGTGATCGCAGGCGGCGGCGCGGATGTCGTTCTCGACTGGATGCCGTCGGCTTTGGCGTCGCGCGAG
>CAYYZH010000393.1:0-1792 GCA_964475765.1 uncultured Limibaculum sp. | reverse complement strand
ATCTGGAGCGTATCGAACAGGTTATCGAACCGGAGAGCACAGCTTGTCCCTGCGGTTGCGGCGAGATGGTGAAGGTGGGCGAAGACAGAACGGAACGGCTTGACGTCGTGCCGGCCCGGTTCCGTGTCGTTGTCACCGTGCGCCCGAAATACATGTGCCGCCGGTGTAAAGGCCAATCCCATGTGCAGGCACCGGCGCCGGAATTCCTGGTGCCCAGAGGCTTGTGCACGAACCGGTTCGCCGTCCATTCCGTGGTGTCGAAGTTTTGTGAAAACCTCCCGTTCTACAGGCAGGCCGAGATCTGGCGCCGGGACGGCATCGAAATAGACCGGACCATGCTGGCGAATTGGGCCGGGCGGATCGCGTTCCACACAGCCCCGATTATCGACGCGATGATCAAGGAACTGCAAGCCAGCGACCGCTTGTTCGCGGACGAGACCACGGTACCCGTGCTGGCCCCGCGCACAGGAAAGACTCGCAAGGATTATCTCTGGGCGGTTGTTCGCGACCAACGTGGGTGGGGCGGCGGTGATCCGCCGATCGTTGTGTTCCAGCACTCAAGAAGCCGCAGCGCCGAGACAGCCCAGAAGATCTTAAAGGACTTCTCAGGCGGTACACTCACCGTGGACGGATATGCTGGCTACGACGCATTGGCCGATCCCAAACGCACGAACCAGCCCTGGGACATTAGCTACTGCTGGGTCCACTGGCGCCGCCGGTTTGTCGAGTACAGCCGCACAACCGAGTCCCCGCTCTGCCGGGAGATGATGGACCGCCTTGCCCAGCTTTACCGCATCGAGGACGAAATCCGTGGCAAGGAGCCCGCAAACCGGGTCGTGGTACGTCAGGAACTGTCCAAACCTATCGTCGAGGCGCTCCGCCCCTGGCTCGAGGCGCAACTCGAAATGTTGCCCTCGGGTTCCGACCTTGCCCGGCACATCAAGTACGGCCTCAAACGCTGGCAGGGCCTGACACGCTTCCTCGAAGACGGCCGTCTCGAGATGGACACGAACGCCGTGGAGAACGCGATCCGAAAAATTGTCCTGACAAAGAAGAATGCACTTTTTGCCGGTAGCGATGACGGCGCGGTCACCTGGGCCCGCATGGCATCGCTGATCGGCACATGTAAGCTGAACAGTATCAACCCACAGGCCTATCTCGAATATGCCCTCGAGAAGATACTCGGCGGTCATATGCAAAGTGACCTCCACGAACTCATGCCCTGGCACTTCAAACGATACGGGTCTCTGCACTCATGAGCAGGATCAAGGATGTCGAGCGCAGCATCGAGGTGATCGCGGGGCAGACCGCTGCTCAGCAGATGCTCATGGAAACCATCATCGTCGAAGCAATGCGTATGCAAGTCATCGACGAAGCACATATCATGGCGCTGTTAACCCAGGGCATGGACGTCTTTGAGGCCAACGACAACATGACAAAGCACGAAACCTTCGGCGCTATCGGCACCATCACAAGCGTCGCAGACGCAATCAAAAGCGCAAAAGATGCAAAGCTCATAGACTGATCGCTGCCTAACCCACAAAAAGGGTCAAGACACAAGTCAGTGGGTGATCAGCCGACGCTTACGGAAGCCAAAGTAGCTGAGGAAGGCGATATTCTGAACGAAGCTCAGGTCCAGGCACTGGAAAAGAAGAAGCACGACGATGAGGCTTGCGGTGAGATCGAGACGGCTCACCCAGGCTATCTGGGGTCACAGGACACCTTCTATGTTGGCACTCTTAAGGGCGTCGGTCGTGTCTATCAGCAGACCTATGTCGACACCTATTCCAAG
>CAYYZH010000392.1:0-1792 GCA_964475765.1 uncultured Limibaculum sp. | reverse complement strand
GGCGGCGCACTTCATGGGGGCCGTGGCTCCACGCGTCCTTCATCTCGGTGAACACCGCTTCTTGGCACGCGGTGTCTGCGCTCACGGTGTAGGCAGCGGCGGTATCGAGCGTGATCTCGTCTGCGGCAAGCGCTGCCATGACCACCTCAGCAAGCCCGGCGAGACGCAGACGCCCTTTGACATGGCGCTCGGTCACGCCAAAGGCCATCGCGATCTCAGGCGCCGTGATACCCTTGGCGTGCATCTGGCCATAGGCGCGGACCTCGTCTGCGGGATGGGGCTGGGAGCGCACCTCGTTCTCGGCCACGGCCCAGGCTTGGGCCTCAGTCTCGCTGTCCGCGAGCATCACGGGCAACAAGGTCTTGGCGGCGTCCGCGCCATCCTCCTTGGCAATGAGGGCAAGCGCGCGCAGGCGCTTGCCGCCTGCGACGATGCCGACGCGCCCGTCCGCTCCCTTGAAGCCGGAGAGGTTCTGGATCAGCCCGACCGCACGGATCGACATGGCGAGTGCCGCGATCTCGGCCTCCGGCACGCTCTGGCGTGGGTTCATCTCCGACAGCTCGCAGATCTCAAGCGCGATCCAATGGATCTTGCTGGCGCGGGTCTGCGCCTTGGCGGCTTTCTTCGCGGGTGCCGGCGCGGTCTTCGCCTTGGCCGGTGCCTTACCGGACAGGGTCTGGTCGCCCCTGCCCTTTCGTCCTCCGGTCTCATTGGTCGCTGCGGCGAGTGTGGGGGTGGTGGGTTTGGTTGCTAATTTTGTGTTGGCTTTGATCATGGGTTCGGGTCTTTCGATTGAATGGGGATTGGGCGGGCCGCATCGCTGCGGCCCACTGCTGTGGCTCAGTATTCGGAGGCGAGGAGGACGGTCAGGACGCGCCGGGTCACGGCGGGGTTGGCCGGTTCCGGGGAGCCGTATTTGTAGTCGGCATCGTAGAGATCCAGCTTCCAGAAGACGGTTTCGCCGTCGATCCCAACGATCCCAAAGTCCCGCTCGCGACGAGGATTGTTCCCGTCATCGAACGCGGCGAAGGTCTGCACGGCCTTGATGGCCTGCTTGGCAAAGACAGACCCTTTGGCCTCGATCCCGTGGGTGAACACGACCTGTCCGGGAATGCCGCAGACCGCGCCAAGTGACGTGCGGAACGCATCGTTCTGGGCGCCGATGTGGGTCGCATCCGACAGAAACTCCGGCACCGAACCGGCAACGCGTTTGACAGCCTGCAAGCCTTCAAGGGCGGTCTTGCCGTGAAAGTCGCCCGCCTGTTTGTGGTCGATCTCAAACGTGCCGATCCCGGTATGCAGATCGTAGGACTTGAGAGTAGCGTAAAAGCTGCCGCCCATATGCGAGGGGATGAGAAACAGAACCTCCCCAGAAACTGCAAGGTCAAGTTCCTCGGCGCTCCAATAGGAGAGCGGCGGGGTTGCGGTATCTTTGATGACGGTTTCGGCGCTCATGCCCGGCCCTCCCGTGCGAGAAAGGCCAGTTCATCCATGGCGGCGTAGACACCGCCTGAAATCAGGGCGGGGTGATCCTCGATCTTCACCGCCTTGTAGAACGCGGCAGTGCTGGCATTGGGGTGGGCGTTGTCCAGCCAGTGGTTGGCACTGCCAATGCCATCGACATATGCCGGGGCCGCGATGGTCTCGCCATCGACAATGGCGATCACGCGCACATTTTCTGCACTTGTGATGGGGTTCCCGATCCTCTCGGGGATGGTGGTCTGGTCTTGCATTGCGCTTCTCCGCGATGCGGGCGCTCCGTGTGAATTCGGATCAATCCGAACGCGCACAC
>CAYYZH010000391.1:0-1834 GCA_964475765.1 uncultured Limibaculum sp. | reverse complement strand
TGCCTATCCTTGTCCTACAATCTCGTCGTCTTCGTGTGGTCGTCTGCGTATGGTCTTCTGCGTCGTCTTTGTCTTTGGCACGCGCGCCCTGCGACGATCCTCAACCCCCATGTTCGCGAGCTCCCGAGAAAGCGCGAATGCCGCAAGATCCTGGAGATCCCTGCGGGCCATGTGAGAGGACCAGGTCAATCAGACCGGGTCGTGCCAAATTGTTCTGTCAGGTAAACCTGTCAGCCGCTCGTGCCGGAAAAGCGTTACCGGCGGTCGCGAAAGTGGGCGGAACATACTCATGCGCCCATAGGGGGTCAAGGACGAATTTGAAGGGGTCGCGTTGGCCAGAAACGCCCGGTAAGCTCTTCAAAAATCGATGAAATCCGAGAACTCTTCCAAAGCGATCTGCCAACGCATGAACGCGTCTTTCAGGTTCTCGACGGGAACACCGCCCTCAAGCGTCACCGGATGCTCGAGAAACATGCGATTCCCGTCGTCGCGATAGGCCCGACCGAACAGCTTTTCCCGGTTCCAGCGTGCCAGTTCGCTCGGCGCTGGCGGCTTGCTGGCCCATTCGTCCTTGTAGAGCGCGGACTGGAACATCAGAACGCGGCAATCGCGGCCGAGATAGCACTCGTGAAAGACGATCCGATAGGCCACCCCGCCCATCGCGCCCTCGATCATCGGCTCGCGCAGGGCATCGCGCCCGACATGGGCGGTCCCGTATTCCTTGGCGATATGGATGATCCGCCACGGGTCGGCCCTGACCAGTTCTACGGCGTGTCCGCTGGTCCCCAGCCCAAACGCCACCATGAAGGCCAGAACAATGACACGCAGCACGGAAGCACCTCTTGCTGGGAAGGTGAATACGGCAGTCGAGTGCGATGAGATTAAGTCCCGCCGCGCCGTCAGGAGCCCGGCGCAGCGGGATGAAACTCTATTCCCTAACGAACTCAAGAGCCTCGTCAGCCCCCATGCGGGAATTCACAAGCAACGAAACGAGAATTGGCCGTAAGGGTTAATGGAGTATTAATAAGATCACCAATCGTCGAAAAAGTATCGTTAAAGCGTCGCATCTGCGAAGTGCAGGAAGCAGGGGCTACATCCAAACCCTCGACCTTCCACTCCCCCGGCGTCGAAAAGAAAATCCCGCCCGGGTGCGCCCCGGGCGGGATTGTAGGTGTCTTTGCGTTCGGTCGAGCAGAGCGTCAGAGGATCTCGCCCAGCCCTCCTTCAGACCCGGCATCCGCCGGTGCAGCCTCGTCGGTCTCGATCACTTCGAGCGCGTTGGCCGAGGCTTCCGCCGCCGCCTGACGCTCGTCGATGATGACCTTGTCGCGCTTCTGCGCCTCGAGGCGGATCCGCGTCGTCGCCCCGCCGGTCCCTGCCGGGATCAGACGGCCCACGATCACGTTCTCCTTGAGGCCAACCAGACGGTCGCGTTTGCCCTGCGTTGCAGCTTCGGTGAGCACCCGCGTCGTCTCCTGGAACGAGGCTGCCGAGATGAACGACCGCGTCTGCAGCGAAGCCTTCGTGATGCCCAGCAGAACCGGAGCACCCGTCGCAAGCTTGCGACCCTCGGCCTCGGCCTTGGCGTTCATCGCGTCCAGCTCGGCCCGATCGACCTGCTCGCCTTTCAGCAGCGTGGTCTCTCCGCCATCCGAGATCTCGACCTTTTGCAGCATCTGGCGAACGATCACCTCGATGTGCTTGTCGTTGATCTTCACGCCTTGCAGGCGATAGACTTCCTGAATTTCGTTGACGAGATATTCAGCCAGCGCCTCAACACCCAGAACCTCTAGGATGTCATGCGGGTTGGGCGAGCCGGAGATGAGCGTATCGC
>CAYYZH010000390.1:0-1844 GCA_964475765.1 uncultured Limibaculum sp. | reverse complement strand
GCGGCTACGGTCTGCGTAAGGAATTCATCAAGCCGCACTGCCCGCAGCAGAACGGTGACCGTCCGGTGAAGGTGCTCTGGCCGTTTGCGGCTGATCCCAGTTACGCTGCTTCAGCAGCGTAGTTCCAGGGTAGCAACTCGTCCAGACGGGTGATCTTTTGATCGGCGATGTGGGCCAGCACCCAGGTCAGCCAAGCTTGGGGATCAATGTCGTTCAGTTTGGCGGTTTCGATCAAGGTATAGGCTATGGCCATGGCTTTCCCACCGCCCTCGGAACCAGCAAAAATCCAATTCTTCCTTCCTATGGCCACCGGTTTGACTGCCCGCTCCGCGGAATTGTTGTCCAGGGACAGGTGACCATTGGTCAGATATGGTCGTGCTTTTGGCATCCGGCCAAGCGCGTAGCGGATGGCTTGAGCCAGTGGCGTCTTGCCCGAGAGCCTGGGCAATTGGGCATGCAGCCATGTTTCCAGATCATCGAAGACAGGCTTGGCCTCGGCCTGGCGCACAGCGGCTTTTTCCTCTGGCGACCGGCCTCGGATATCCTTCTCGATGACATAGAGGTCCCGGATACGGCGGATTGCTTCCTCGGCGATGGCGCTGCCCTGTGCAGTAAACACATCTACGAACTTGCGGCGCACGTGGGCCATGCAGGCCATCTCGTTCGCCTTGTCGTCGCCGAACAGGCCATTGAACCCGGAATACCCATCAGCGTGAACCCAGCCCTTGTAGCCGGAAAGATGGCTGACGGGATGTTCGCCCTTGCGGTCGATGGTGAACTGGTACCACGCACAGGGTGGAGATTGCCCTGACCATGGCCGTTCGTCGCGGACATAGGTCCAGACCCGCGCCGTTCTGGTCTTCTTCCGGCCAGGGGCTTGCATCTTCACCGGGGTATCATCGGCAAAGAGGGTCTCACCCCGACGCACCATCCGGCCAATCTCATCGGCCAGAGGTTCCAGCAAGGTTGTGCATCGACCAACCCAATCAGCCAATGTCGAGCGATCAATGTCGACACCTTCGCGGGCGTAGATCTGGGACTGCCTATATAATGGCAAGTGATCCGCGTACTTCGAGACCAGCACATGCGCCAGCAGACCGGGACCCGGCCTGCCACGCTCGATGGGCCGCGATGGCAACGGAGCCTGCACAAATGTCTCACACCCCGAACAAGCCATGCGGGGACGGATGATCCGCCTCACCTTGAAGCGGCCCGGTACATATTCCAGCTCTTCCGTGACATCCTCGCCGACCGTCTTCAGCGATCCGCCACAACGCCCGCATTCTTCGCCCGGCGACAGCACCTCATCTTCCCGGTCGAGATGATCGGGTAGAGGCTTGCGGCTGTGCTGCCGGGGCGGTTTGTCCTGCGTGGACTTGGGATTTGGTTGTGCCTGATCGCGCGCTGCCTCGGCGATCTGCTCATCTTCGGCGAAGGTCAGATTGAGCTGATCCGAACTTTCCGCCTTCGACCCGAACCTATGGCGATTATGGCCATGCAGTTGGTGCTGGAGCTGCTCGACCTTCAAGGTCAACGCCTTGACCTCATCGGCCAGAAGACGGTTCACAGCCCGCAACTCGGTGGGATCTTCCGGGGTGATATCCAGGCCGTCCGTCATTGCTGATCGTATACCGGATCAGGACGCCGCAGTGAATCCCGGAAACGCCAAAGGTACTGATTTTATTGATCTATCCAGTGCGCAGCGGGCGCCAGGCCTTTTGCGGCATGCGCCAGTCAATGCCCTCTAACAACATCGTCAGTTGCGAAGCGGAGATGCTGATCTTGCCATCCTTTGCGGCCGGCCACACGAACCGGCTTTGCTCCAATCGCTTGCTGAACAGACA
>CAYYZH010000389.1:343-1855 GCA_964475765.1 uncultured Limibaculum sp. | reverse complement strand
TCCCACCGCCCTCGGAGCCCGCAAAAATCCAATTTTTCCTGCCTATGGCCACCGGCTTGACTGCCCGCTCGGCAGAATTGTTATCGAGCGACAGGTCGCCATGGCTGAGATATGGTCGTGCTTTCGGCATGCGTCCAAGCGCGTACCGGATGGCTTGCGCCAACGGGGTTTTGCCGGAAAGTCTGGGTAATTGCGCGTGCAGCCATGTTTCCAGATCGTCGAAGATCGGCTTGGCTTGGGCCAGGCGCGCGGCGGCTTTTTCTTCTGGCGCGCGGCCCCAGATATCCTTCTCGATGGCGTAGAGTTCTCGGATGCGGCGGATCGCTTCCTCGGCGATGGCGCTACCCTGAGCGGTGAAGACGTCCACAAACTTGCGGCGGACATGCGCCATGCAAGCCATCTCGGTTGCCTTGTCGTCGCCGAAGAGACCGTTGAAGCCGGAATACCCATCGGCGTGAACCCAGTCCTTGTAGCTGGAGAGATGGCTGACAGGATGTTCGCCTTTCCGGTCAATCGTGAACTGATACCAGGCACAGGGCGGCGCTTGCCCTGACCAGGGCCGCTCATCCCGTACATAGGTCCAGACCCGTGCGGTCTTGGTCTTCTTCCGGCCAGGGGCCTGCATCTTAACTGGCGTATCGTCTGCAAAGAGGCTCTCGCCCCGGCGTACCATCCGCCCGATCTCGTCTGCCAGGGGCTCCAGCAGAGCCGTGCACCGGCCCACCCAATCCGCCATGGTCGAGCGATCAATGTCGACGCCTTCACGGGCATAGATCTGGGACTGGCGATATAGCGGCAAGTGGTCCGCGTACTTCGAGACCAGCATGTTTGCCAGCAATCCAGGACCTGGTCTGCCGCGCTCGATGGGACGTGACGGCAGTGGAGCTTGGACAAATGTCTCGCATCCCGAACAGGCCATCCGGGGGCGGACGATCCGCTTCACCTTGAAGCGACCTGGGACGTATTCCAGCTCTTCCGTGACATCCTCGCCGACCGTCTCCAGCGTTCCGCCATATCGACCACATGCCTCGCCTGGCGACAGCACCTCCTCTTCCCGGTCGAGATGATCGGGCAGAGGCTTGCGGTTGTGTTGCCGGGACGGCTTGTCGTGCGTGGACTTGGGACTTGGTTGTGCCTGATCTCGCGCTGCCTCCGTGATCTGCTCATCTTCGACAAACGTCAGACTGAGCTGATCCGAGCCTTCCGCCTTCGATCCGAACCGATGCCGATTGTGGCCATGCAACTGGTGCTGAAGCTGTTCGACTTTCAACGTCAGGGCCTTGATCTCGTCGGCAAGAAGACGGTTCACCTCCCGCAACTCGGCGGGGTCTTCCGGGGCGATATCGACGTCTTTCAGCATTGCTGATCGTATACCGGATCACAGCATCATAGTGAATCCGGGAATGCCAAAGCCGCTGATTTTATTGAACTATCCTGTGTGCAGCGGACGCCAGGTCTTTTGCGGCATCCGCCAGTCGATACCCTCAAGAAGCATCGTCAACTGCGAGGCCG
>CAYYZH010000389.1:0-291 GCA_964475765.1 uncultured Limibaculum sp. | reverse complement strand
CCAATCGCTTGCTGAACAAGCACGCACCCTGATGGTCCCACCAGATGATCTTCAGCAGGTCGCCACGTCGTCCCCGGAACACGAACAGGTGCCCGGAATACGGATCTTCCGCCAGCACCGTCTCGGCCTGGGCGGCCAGTGTGTTGAAGCCACGCCGCATGTCCGTGACGCCCGCTGCAAGCCAGACCCGCGTGTTCGAGGGGACGGAGATCAAGCCATCAATCCTTGGACCAGACCCAGCACAGCAGACAGCGTTGTCGGCCCCTCGATCAGGACCCGACGGCCATCCGA
>CAYYZH010000388.1:0-1867 GCA_964475765.1 uncultured Limibaculum sp. | reverse complement strand
ACAAGCGGATGGAGCATCCATCCCTCCGACTGTCCCTCGGCAATCGCCGCTTCGCCCAGCCCGTCGGCTTCATCCAGGCATGGATCGAAATTGCCGCCGGTGCGCACGAGACAGGACAGCACGGGGTCGGTGTAGTCGGCCTCGGTCTCGAACTCGCCGCCGAACGTTGTCTCGGAATAGGTGTTCAGGATCGGTGTGTAGAAATCGCCGCGATAGCTGATCAGGATCGGCTTGTCGTTGGCCACCACCTCGGCGATCAGGCAAAAGAGGAACAGCGCAAGGAAGATCCAGAGCGACCAGTATGCGCGTCGGTTGGCTTTGAAGTTGCGGAGGCGCCGCCGGTCGAGTTCGGTGAGCGTGAACATGCCCGTCAGCCCTCACGCCGGTCGAAATCAATGCGCGGGTCGATCCAGACATAGACGAGATCCGAGACCAGCTTGATCACCAGCCCCATCAGGCCGAAGATGAAGAGCGAGCCCAGCACCACCGGATAATCCCGCGTGAGCACCGACTCGTAGGCCAGAAGACCCAGCCCATCGAGGTTGAACACGCTTTCGACAAAGATCGAGCCCTGCAGGAAGATCCCGACAAAGGCCGCGGGGAACCCGGCGACCACGATCAGCATCGCATTGCGAAACACATGACCGTACAGCACCCGCCGCTCGGTCAGGCCCTTGGCCTTCGCGGTCAGCACGTACTGCTTCTTGATCTCGTCCAGAAACGAGTTCTTCGTGAGCAAGGTAAGCGTCGCAAAGCCCGCGATCGACATCGAAATGACTGGCAGCGCGATGTGCCAGAAATAGTCGATCGTCTGGTCGACGAACGACATCTCCTCCCACCCCTCCGAATGCAGCCCGCGCAAGGGGAACCATTGGAAATAGGATCCGCCCGCGAACAGCACCAGCAAGACGACAGGCACAAGGAACCCCGGCAAGGCATAAGCCGCGATGATCACGCCCGAGGTCGAGGTATCGAAGGCTGAACCATCCTTGACCGCCTTGCGGATCCCCAGCGGGATAGAGACGAGGTAGATGATCAGCGTCGACCAGAGCCCGAGAGAGATCGACACCGGCATCTTCTCGAGGATCACGTCGATCACGGTCTCCGAGCGCCGGAAGCTCTCGCCGAAGTCGAAGCGGACATAGTTCCAGAGCATGATCCCGAAGCGCTCATAGATCGGAATGGCCTGACGCTCGCAGGCCTCGGCGGCTGCGGTGCGCGGCCCCTCATAGCCATCCTCACAGACGATACGGGCAAAGCCGAACTGCGCCTCGAGGTCGGCGATCAGATCGGGATCAATCCCCTGGCGCCCGCGATAACTGTCTCCGCTGCCGACCTGGGCCTGTTGCGTGCCGCCATCACCTCCGCCGGCAAAACTCTCGGTGACACTGCCGTGCCCGTCTTCCAGCTCGAGCAAGAGCTGTTCGACCGGCCCGCCCGGTGCGAACTGGATGATGGCAAAGTTCAGAAGCATGATCCCGAACAGGGTCGGGATGATCAGCAGGAGCCTTCGCAGGATATAGGCGGCCATGCGTCAGAGCGCTCCGCTGCGCAGGGTAAGTCCATGGCGCACTGCCCTGTCCCGGAACACCACCATTCAGATCCGGCCTGCGGCTTTCAGCTTGGCTTCCTTCTCGGCATCGACCCACCAGAGATCAATCACGCCGCGGGCATATTTCGGCTTGATCGCGGGCCGATCAAAGATGTCCCAATACGCCATCGTGTGACTGCCCTTGGACCATTGCGGAATCCAGTAATGTTGCGCCCGCAGCACCCGGTCGAGCGCCTTGACCGCCGAGGTCAAAGTCTCGCGGCTTTCGGCCCGTTCGATGATATCGATGATCGCGTCGACCACCGGGTCCTCGAT
>CAYYZH010000387.1:0-1872 GCA_964475765.1 uncultured Limibaculum sp. | reverse complement strand
GCGTTTGGGGTCGATGAAGGGGATCGAGGTCACGACGCAGGGCAACCGTTTCATGTGCCCGTCGAGTTTGCCGACTTCAAGTTCACCGCCCTCGTCTGCGTTTTCCACGGCAATCCGAGCCATCGCGATGGCGTGCCCAAGTTGCGGAGAGAAGGTGCCCGAGGTCACAACGCCGACCTGTTCGCGCCCGACGAAGACACCGTCGCCATGGACCGGATGCTCGGCTCCGCTGCACTTCAAACCAACCAGCTTGCGGCGCGGGGCAGAAGCGTTGCGTTCCAGCGCAGCGCGCCCGACGAAGCTGTCTTTCTTGAAGTCCACGGCAAACCCAAGGCCGGATTCCAGCGCATCCGTGTCAGGTCCGAACTCATTGCCGGCCATCATCAGGCCCGCCTCGATGCGCAGCATCTCGAGTGCATCGCCGCCCATGGGCTTTAGGCCGTGCGGCGCTCCGGCCTCGATCAGGCCATCCCAGATCTCTATGGCATCGTTTTGGTCGCAGAAAATCTCGTAGCCCAACTCCCCGGTGAACCCGGTTCGGCAGAGCTGAAAGACCGGGCCATCCCGATCGCGCAGGCGGGCCACGGTGAAGCCAAACCATTTCAGGTTTTCCAGCGCCGGGCGATGCGGCTGCGTGAAGACGATTTCGCTCAGGATCTCGCGCGACTTCGGCCCTTGAATCGCCAGGTTCGGCATTTTCGTCCCCAGCGACAGGATGTGCACCTGCAGCCCGAGTTTCTCCGCCTGTTCGCGCAGGTGCAACGCGGAATTGTCCGACCCGCAGCACCAGCGGAACACCGCAGGTTCCAGACGGAACAAGGTACCGTCATCCAGCACCGAGCCGCGCTCATCACATATCAGGGCATAAAACCCACGATGCTGGGACAGCTTGGCGACGTTGCGGGTCAGGCAATGCTGCAACAATGCCTCGGCGTCCGGACCCACAATGTCGAATTTCCGAAGCCCCGACATGTCCTGAAGCGTCGCAGCGTTCCGGCACGCCCAGTACTCCTCAATCGCGCCTGTGGCGTCGAACTGGGTCGGCATCCAGATATCGCGCGCCGGATGGAAGCTGCTGGTCAGGGCCGATGTGCGCGGATGAAAGGCACTATGGCGGGTCAGCTTGCCCTCATCTTCAGGCTGTGCGCGCCAGGAAACCGAATGCGTGATGGGAGTACCCTCCTCGTAGATGCGCACGTGAATGTCTGTGGGATTCCAGCCGTTGATCGGGTCCACATCGTCCGGACAGGCGGTCGAGACGCAAACCAGATCGGTCAGCGCCTGCATGCAGACATAATCGCCGGCCCGGGACCATGCTTCATCCGAAGCAATTACGTGATCCTGCCAGTCGATCCACGAGTTGAAGAAGAAGTTGATCGCGGGCCAGGCGCGGCGTGGTTCGATGCCATATGGCTCGAACACGTCCGAGATGTTGTCCGAGCAATTGATATGACCAGGAAAGCCGCGTTCCTCGTAGCCGCGTGCTGTACAGGCAAGTGCAAAAGTATCATGACGCCCGACCGTGTCCTGGCGAACCTGCAACAAGGGCTTGATGTCCTGATCGAAGAACTTGTCGGTCAGCCCCGGCAAGGGATAAGCACTGCGCGCCATCGTGCGGGAAACAGTGGAATCGATGTAGCGTTCAACGCCTGCATCCAGCGAACTCGCTCGCATGGCCATGAAGTCCGAGCATTGCTGACCGGCAACGTCGATGATCTGGACAAACTGCCCTTTCTTCAACTGATAGGACCGTGCCGTTGCACGATCGATGCGGAACTCATCGACAACTTTGCCCAACGGATCCGGCAGCAACATGCCGGTGTTCGATCCGACAGGCGGTGTAATCTCGACAGTGAAACGGCTGCCGCCGCC
>CAYYZH010000386.1:0-1891 GCA_964475765.1 uncultured Limibaculum sp. | reverse complement strand
GATATACGTGTTGCGGACCATGAACTCCTTGAGGATGTCGTTCTGGATGGTTCCGGAGAGCTTATCGCGGCTCACGCCCTGTTCCTCGCCCGCTACGATAAAGTTCGCGAGCACGGGGATCACCGCGCCATTCATGGTCATCGAAACGCTGATCTGATCGAGTGGGATGCCGTCGAAGAGGATCTTCATGTCTTCGACGCTGTCGATGGCGACACCTGCCTTGCCGACATCGCCGACCACCCGGTCATGGTCGCTGTCATAGCCACGGTGCGTGGCAAGATCGAAGGCGACGGAAACACCTTGCTGCCCACCCGCCAGAGCCTTGCGATAAAACGCGTTCGAAGCCTCAGCTGTCGAGAAGCCTGCATACTGGCGAATGGTCCAGGGCCGGCCAGTATACATCGTTGCCCGTGGTCCTCGGGTGAACGGGGCGACACCGGGCACGGAACCGAGGTGATCGACACTCTCGATGTCTTCGGCGGTGTAGAGCGGCTTGACCGCGATCCCCTCGGGGCTCGCCCATGTGAGATCGTCCAGCTCGCGCCCGCGCAGTTCGCGCTCGGCCAAGGCCCGCCAATCCGCTGTCTTGCCGCTCATAACCGATCCTCCAGACCCATGCAGACACGCCGGCGCATGTCCGTCCCGCCTACCCTAAATCATTCCCTGCCAGCGCGACACCATCGGCTGCGCGGTGTATCGGCACTGCTTTAACGCCAGATTGCCGCCAGAACCAGCCTCGACCCCAGCCCAAGCCGTGCTAAACTTATGGACGCAGGTGGAGGACATATATGCGCTTTCTATTGGTGGTTGCTGCGATGGCGATGGCTGTGCTGACGACGGAGACGACCGCTTCGGAAGATCCGATGGCCAAGTACCGCGGATCTGACAGGCCGATCGTGATCTTTGCTCCGGATCGCTACGATCAGCGGCTGGTCGAACAGATCGGGCGCTTTTCGATCCATCGGCGCGAGTTTCGCGACCGCGATGTCATCGTGATCGAAGTCGGCGGTCCGTTCATGCGCGCAGAGGGGCGCGGGCTGCCACATGCCCCGGAAATGCGTGAACGCTATGACGTGTCCGAGGACGACTTCACGGTCATTCTGATCGGCAAGGACGGCGGTGAGAAGCTGCGCGTCTCCGAAGTGACCGACCCCCGCGTCTTTTATGATCTGATCGACACGATGCCGATGCGACAGCAGGAAATCGAGCAGGGGAACTGAATGAAACGCCTGTGCCTTGCCCTGATTTTGCTGACTTTGCCCGCCAAGGCCGAGGAGAGCATCTTCACGCTCTACGATCACTACACGGTTGCTCAGGTCGTCGGAGAGCTTTGCGCCCGGCCCACGCCTGAGGAAGCCGAAGCCTTTGTCCGGCAATTCGAGGCTTTGGGCGCGTTGACCGAAGCGCAGGCGTCAGCAGACAACCCGTCGCTGACCTCGGCAGATTTCGCGGCGTTCTCGGCAAAGCACCGCCATCAACTCCAGTCGGCGGCGAAACGATTCCTGGACGACCACGGCTGTGAACACACGGACGCAGTCGCGTTGGCCGCCAAATATCGCGAGTTTCAGACCGCGCCGCTACCCCAGTGAGGTGCCTTGGCGTCAGGACGCTGTAAGCGCTACTCGAATTCCATGATCACGTCGTCCACGGCCAGTGATGCGCCCGCAGCGGCATTGATCTTCTTTACAACGGACTTGCGCTCGGCCCGCAGCACATTCTCCATCTTCATCGCCTCGACGGTGGCAAGGGCCTGACCGTCTTGAACCTCGTCACCTTCTTCCACGGCAATGGACACGACCAGTCCCGGCATCGGGCAGAGCAGCATCTTGGAGGTGTCGGGCGGCAGCTTCTCCGGCATAAGTGCCGCCAGCTCAGCAGCCCGCGGTGTGCG
>CAYYZH010000385.1:1576-1909 GCA_964475765.1 uncultured Limibaculum sp. | reverse complement strand
TTCCTGCTGCACACCTGGCTGCCGGACGCGATGGAGGGGCCCACGCCGGTCTCCGCGCTGATCCACGCCGCGACCATGGTGACCGCGGGTGTGTTCCTCGTTTGCCGGATGTCGCCGCTCTTTGATCTGACGCACACCGCCGTTCTGATCGTTACGATTGTTGGCGCGACCACGGCGTTCTTCGCCGCCACGATTGGTCTGGTGCAGAACGACATCAAGCGGGTGATCGCCTATTCGACCTGTTCGCAGCTTGGCTATATGTTCGCGGCGGCGGGCGTTGGCGCCTATGAGGCGGCGATGTTCCACCTCTTCACCCACGCCTTCTTCAAGGCG
>CAYYZH010000385.1:0-1566 GCA_964475765.1 uncultured Limibaculum sp. | reverse complement strand
GGACATGCGCAAGATGGGCGGGCTCGCGAAGAAGATCCCCATGACCTATTATATGATGCTGATCGGTACACTGGCGATCACAGGCGTCGGCATCCCGTTCAGTTACGATATGTTCGGCGTGCCCATCGGACTGGCGGGTTTCGTCTCCAAGGACGTGATCATCGAGACGGCGTTCGCCGGGCACAACGCGGCGCATATGTACGCCTTCTGGATGCTGGTGATCGCGGCCTGCATGACCTCGTTCTATTCGTGGCGGCTGATTTTCCTGACCTTCCACGGGCCAACGCGCGCCGATGCGCACACCTATGACCATGCGCATGAGAGCCCCAAAGTGATGCTGACGCCGCTCTATGTGCTGGCCTTCGGCGCGGTGATCGCAGGCACGTTCTTCTACTACAGCTTTGTCGGCAAAGGCGAAGGCGACTGGTGGGCGGCGTCGATCTTCAACGGGCCGGAGAACCATGTGCTGCACGATGCCCATGACGTGCCAAAATGGGTGAAGGCAAGCCCGTTCATTGCGATGCTGATCGGGCTGGGCCTTGCGTGGATCATGTATATGAAGAGCCCCGGTATCCCCAAAGCGCTGGCCGAGCGGCATACCGTTCTGCACAAGTTCCTGCTGAACAAATGGTATTTCGACGAAATCTACGACTTCATCTTCGTGCGCCCTGCGATGTGGGTGGGCCGGTTCTTCTGGAAGAAGGGCGACGGTTCGACCATTGACGGCTTCCTCAACGGTGTCGCCATGGGGATCGTGCCATGGCTCACGCGCTTCGCGGGCCGCGTGCAGTCCGGCTATGTCTTCCACTATGCGTTCGCCATGCTGATTGGGGTCTCGGCCCTGGTCACCTGGTTCGCGGTCAGCGGAGGAGCGCACTGATGAGCGATCTCAACCTCCTTTCGCTGGTCACTTTCCTGCCGCTGGTCGGGGCGGTGATCCTTATCCTGTTCCTGCGCGGGGACGACGCGGCGGCCCAATCGAACGCCAAGCGGTTCTCGCTCCTGATCACGACAGCGACCTTCGCACTGTCGCTCTTCCTGCTGACCGGGTTCGAGCCCACTGATCCCGGCTTCCAGTTTGTCGAGGAAGGCGCGTGGATTGGTGGCCTGACCTACAAGCTGGGCGTCGATGGCCTCAGCCTGCCCTTCGTCATGCTGACGACGTTCATCTTCCCGCTCTGTATCGGCGCATCCTGGACCATCTCGACGCGGGTCAAGGAATACATGGCGATGTTCCTGATCCTCGAGACGATGATCCTCGGCGTCTTCGTCAGCCTCGACATGATCCTGTTCTACCTCTTCTTCGAAGCAGGTCTGATCCCGATGTTCCTGATCATCGGCATCTGGGGCGGCAAGGACCGGATCTACGCGGCGTTCAAGTTCTTCCTCTACACGCTGCTCGGCTCGCTCCTGATGCTGGTGGCCATGATCTACATGTACTTCGACGCTGGGACCACGGATGTCGTGGCGCTGCTCAATCACCAGTTCGATGCGGGGCCGATCACGGTTCTGGGTTGGGAGATCATCGGCGGCGCACAGACCCTGATGTGGCTGGCCTTCTTCGCC
>CAYYZH010000384.1:0-1910 GCA_964475765.1 uncultured Limibaculum sp. | reverse complement strand
ATCATGGTTGTCGTGCTGGCCTTCCGCCCGCAGGGCCTGATGGGCCGGGCCTGACCGATGGCGCTGGTCGAACAGAACACGCGCACCGGGCCGGAGCCTTCATGGCTCGAGCGCATCCCGACCGCCTACTGGATCATCGGCGTGATCCTTCTCTTCATGCCGGGCTTTGCCGGGAACTTCGTGCTGAACGACATCTTCGGACGCGCCTTCTATACCGGCATCATCGCGCTCAGCCTGATGTTCCTTGGCGGTTACGGCGGCATGGTCAGCCTCGCCCAGATGTCGGTGGCCGGGATGGCGGGCTACATGGTCGCGATCTTCGGGTCGAGCGCAATTGACACCATCTCGCTCGGCTGGCCGTGGTACATCTCGATCCCGATGGCGCTGATCGTTGCGGTGATCTTCGGCACGCTCACGGGGTGGCTCGCGGTCCGGACCGAAGGCATCTATACCATCATGATCACGCTCGCCATCGCGGCGGCGTTCTTCTACTTCACCCGGCAGAACTATGTGATCTTCAACGGGTTCTCCGGCTTCAATGGCGTCCTGCCGCCGAAGCTTTTCGGCGTGGATTGGCAGCAAGCCGTGCCGTTCTACTATCTCACAATGTTCTGGGCGCTGCTTGCCTATCTCGCGGTGCTCTACATCTCGCGCGCGCCGTTTGGGCTGGCGCTGCAGGGCGTGCGGGACAACCCGCGCCGCATGGCGGCGCTCGGCTTCAACGTCACCGGTCACCGGGTCGCGGCCTACAGCTTCGCGGCGCTGCTGGCCGGGGTCGGCGGCATCCTGCAAACGTGGAACCTCAGCCAGATCTCGCCGGGCACGGTGGGCATCAACAGCGCCATCGACATTCTGGTGATTGCCGTGATCGGCGGTCTGCGCCATCCCATCGGGCCGTTTATCGGCGCGCTGATCTTCGTCTTGCTCGAGACCTATGCAATCAACGTGCTGGGCTGGGTCGGGCTGTCGCCGGACCGGTTCCAGCTGCTGATCGGGGTCGGGTTCCTGCTGATCGTCTTCTGGTCGCCGGACGGTGTGCTCGGCCTCTGGGACAAGTTCAAGGAGTCGCGCGGCAAAGACCCGCTGCTTGATCGCGGAGGGGACGGTCCATGAACGCCCCGCTCTCCCCCCAGTCCTCCGTTTCCGAACGGCTCAGTGCCACAGGCACGGCCAACGCGCTGGAGCTGCGCGGTGTCTCGAAGTTCTTTGGTGCACTGGCCGCGATGGAGGACATCAACCTCACCATCCGCCCAGGGGAGCGCCGCGCCGTTCTTGGCTCGAACGGGGCGGGCAAAACGACACTCTTTAACTGTGTCACCGGCGATTTTCCCTCGACCTCGGGCACCATCCGGTTCTTTGGCGAGGACATCACCGCCTTCCCGCCGCAGGAGCGTATCCGCCGGGGTCTGCGCCGCACCTATCAGATCAGCCTCTTGTTCACGGGCCTCAGCGTGCTCGACAATGTCTACCTCTCCTGCACCGGGGTTTCGCGCTCGCGGTTCTCGTTTTTCCGACCGCGCCGGGACGATGCGCTGATGGCCTCTGCCGAGAACCTTGTCCGGGTGGTGCATCTTGAGGACGTCCGCGACACCGAGGTCGCGACGCTTTCCTACGGGCAGCAACGCCAGCTCGAGATCGCCATGGCGCTGGCGGGCGCGCCGCGCTTTATCCTCTTTGATGAACCGGCAGCGGGTCTCAGCCCCGCCGAACGGACCGAGCTGGTCGAGATCCTCACCGGGCTGCCGGGCCATATGGGCTATATCATCATCGAACACGACATGGACGTCGCCTTGCGCGTCGCCGAGAGTGTGACGATGATG
Source organism: uncultured Limibaculum sp. (assembly GCA_964475765.1). Taxonomy (GTDB): domain Bacteria; phylum Pseudomonadota; class Alphaproteobacteria; order Rhodobacterales; family Rhodobacteraceae; genus Thermohalobaculum. The sequence goes on along the minus strand of CAYYZH010000384.1, from coordinate 90 downwards.
CACAACGGGCGCATCTTCAAGGAAGGCAAGCCCGCAGAAATCGAAGAGGACCCCGAGGTTCAGGCGCTCTATCTCGGAGGCGAGGATGGC
>CAYYZH010000383.1:866-1916 GCA_964475765.1 uncultured Limibaculum sp. | reverse complement strand
CAATGGCCCGGCCCAGAGCGACGCGCTGACGGTCCCCGCCCGAGAGCCCACTCACGGGGCGGTCGAGAATGTCCTCGATGCCGAGGATACGTGCGACCTCGGCGACCTTTGCGCGGACTTGCGCCCGGGGCATACCCTGACTGATCAGCGGGTAGGAGATGTTTCGCCGCACGTTCATGTGGGGGTAGAGCGCGAACATCTGGAAGACAAACGCGATGTCCCGTTCTCGCGCTGGCTTCTGGCTGACGTCCTCGCCATCGATGTAGATCTCGCCTGAGGTCGGCAGCTCCAGCCCTGCAATCATGCGCAAGGTCGTGGTCTTGCCGCAACCCGAGGGGCCGAGGAGCATGAAGAATTCGCCATCCTCGATCTTGAAGGACGAGGACTGCACGGCGGTGAAATCACCAAACTCCTTGCGCAGGTTCTGGATGCGGATCTCAGCCATACTGAGCCTCCCAAGCGCCGCGTCTCCTGTTCCGCGCGCAGCACGGTCTCACACGCGGCGAGCTGCAGCCGCTGTACGCGCGGAGATGTTCTGGGCGCCCTGCACCCTCACCGCGTGCGAAACCTGTGCAGCCCGCCGCGCCCACAGATCGTGCCGCGAGCCGGACGGCAGACGCGGCGCTTTGGTTCGGTTCCATCAAAACACGCATCACCGGTCCTCCGGGAAATGGCTTACGACGATGAACATCACCGTGCCCACCAGCGTCACCGCGAAGGAATAGGTGTAGGCGATCAACGCGAAGGGCTGCATCAGCATCACCACGCCGATGGCGATCAGGATCGAAGCCAGCATCTCCCATGGGCCACGGCGGAGCCGGGCGAGACCTTGCAGAAACTCCGTCATTTGCGCACCGCTCCGAAGGTGATCCCGCGCAGGAGGTGCTTGCGCAGCAGGATGGTGAAGACCATGACGGGCAGCAGAAAGATCGTGGCCCCCGCTGCCACCGCGGGCCAGTCCTGCCCGGCGACCCCGATGATTGTGGGGATGAACGGCGGCGCGGTCTGCGCCGTGCCGGATGTCAACAGCACCGCGAACGCGTATTCGTT
>CAYYZH010000383.1:0-856 GCA_964475765.1 uncultured Limibaculum sp. | reverse complement strand
GGCGCTCGCCGTGATGCCCGGCAGGATCAGCGGCAGCACCACCTTGGTGAAGGCCTGAAACCGCGTATAGCCATCGATCAGCGCGGCTTCTTCATACTCGCGCGGGATCTCGTCCATGAACCCCTTCAATAGCCAAACCGCCAGCGACAGGTTCACCGCGGTATAGAGCAGGATCATCCCGGCATGCGTATCGCTCAGCCCCAATGTGCGGAACATCAGGAAGATCGGGATCGCCACCGCAATGGGCGGCATCATCCGGGTCGACAGGATGAAGAACAGGAGATCGTCCTTCAGCGGAATGCGATACCGCGAGAACGCATAGGCCGCGAGCGTGCCGAGGAACACACTGAGGAAGGTCGAGCCAAACCCGATGATCACCGAGTTCATGAACCGCTCGCCGAACCGCGAGGGACCGACGATCCGCATCCCCTTGTCGTGGACGATTTCCTCGTACCAGTTCCCAGGCGGGTTGGCCGCGCGCTCTTCCTCGGAGGCCAGCGTCTGAGTGGTGAAGAGGTTCACATACCCCGCGAGCGACAGCTCGGAGATGACCTTTGGCGGATAGGCGATGCTGTCCCCGGAGGTCTTGAACCCGGTCGAGATGATCCACAACAAGGGCAGCATGGTGATCAGCGCATAGCCAATGACCAGCACGGCGGCGATCCATTTCTGGGTGCGCGACGGCTCGGTGATGGAATAGCCACTCATCGCTCTTTCACCTTATTCAGGGCCTTGACGTAGATCGAGGCAAGGCCAAAGACGGTGACAAAGAGAATGATCGCATAGGCGCTGGAGTAACCCGTGCGCCACTTCTCGAACGCCTCACGCTTGAGGTCGATGGACGTCAGCGTCGTGG
>CAYYZH010000382.1:0-1942 GCA_964475765.1 uncultured Limibaculum sp. | reverse complement strand
TTCACCGCCTCGCGCGGGACCTGCCAGCCGCCGATGCCGACCTGCACGAGGTTCTTCGCAGGCACGTTCGGCAGGTTGGTCGAGTGGAACCACGGCGTCGTGTGCATCCGCTCGTCGAGGTCTTTTTCCTGAATGTCCGCGTGGCGGTCGAAGTGGACAATGCCGATGGTCTTGGACGTGCACTCGGCGATGCCCCGCACGCAGGGAAAGCCGATGGAGTGATCGCCGCCGATGATGATCGGCGTTGAGCCCGATGAGAACACATGGGAGACCGCGCGGGAGATCTGGTCGAAGGTCTTCTCGATATTGCCGGGGATGGTGAAGATATCGCCCGCGTCGCAGAGGCTCATCTGCTCGCGCAGATCGACGCCAATCTCGTAATTGTAGGGCGTGTAGAGCGCGGAGATTTTACGCACGCCCTGCGGACCGAACCTTGTGCCGGGCCGGTAGGTCGTGCCGCCATCAAAGGGCGCGCCCAGCACGGTCGCGTCGTAGTGGCCGACCTCGGTCACGTCTTCGGTGTAGGGCGCCTTCAGGAAGGTGTTGATCCCGGCATAGTGCGGAAGCTCTCCGCGCGCGAAGGTCGGGATCGTGCGGTCCTCGATGCTGTCGGCGGCGGTCAGCCCCATGCGCAGCGCCCAGGCCTGCTCCTTTTCCCATTCGGCATTGGGGATATCGGCTTCGGCCCGCGCAGCTTTCCACCCCTGCAGCTTGGTCAGATCGGGGTGATGTGCGCGGCGGTCCGGCAGGCCCATGTCCGCCGGATGGTGAGAACGGGTCCGGTCAGGGCGGCAGGGGAGCATCGGATTCCTCCAGTATCGTTTCGTTCGGGATGTCGTCGTTGCGAGCATCGAGGTCGTAGGTGATCGTGGCACCATAGGCCTCGGGTTCATGCGGGTCCCAGCGCGGCTTGTCAAAGACCAGAACGCGGTCTCCCAGCTTGAAGCCTTCTTGCAGGTCGTGGGTGACCATGAAAACGGTCATGCCGGTCTCGGCCTTCATGTCCAGTAGGAAGTCATGCATCGAGAGCCGCGTGCCGGGGTCGAGCGCGCCGAAGGGTTCGTCGAGCAGGAGGACGCGGGGCTTGGCCGTGAGCGCCTGCCCGATGGCGAGGCGTTGCTGCATGCCGCCCGAGAGCGCCGCGGGATACTGATCGGCAACATGGGCGAGACCAATGCGCTCGAGGACGGTGTCGGCGCTGGCCCGCGCGGCGCGGCGACGGGCGCCAAAGAACGCGCCGAGGCGAGACTGCGCGAAGCTTTCGGCAGCGACGATGTTGTCGCGCACGGTCATGTGGGGAAAGACGGAATAGCGTTGGAAGACGACGCCGCGGGCCTGCCCGGGTTCCTGCGCGGGGGGCGCCCCGGCGACGCGGATCTCGCCCTTTGTGGGGAGTTCCTGCGCGAGCAGAAGCCGCAGGAACGTGGACTTGCCGCAGCCCGACGCGCCGACGATGGAGACGAACTCGCCTTCTTCTGCCGTCACGTTCACGCGCTCGAGGATCGGGCGGCGGCCATAGGACTGGTAGATGTTCTCGGCGACAACGAAGCTCACAGCCCGTCCCTCCCGAACCACGGGAAGGCGCGCTCGCCCAGCTTCTTCAGCGCATAGTCCATCAGGAAAGCGAGCAGCGTGATCCAGACGACATAGGTCAGGATGACATCCATCGCGAGATAGCGACGCACGAGGAAGATCCGGTAGCCCATGCCTGCATCCGCCGCGATGGCCTCGGAGGCGATCAGGAAGAGCCAGGCCGGTCCAAGCGACAGGCGCACGGCCTGCACGAGGCGCGGCAGGATCTGGGGCAGCGCGACCCGGGCCGCGATCACCAGAGACGATGCTCCCAGCGTCTGCGCCTTGACCACCATCTCGGCGGGGATCTCAAGCACCCTCTGACTGAGATCGCGGATCAGGAAGGGTGTGATGCCGATGGCGATCAGTG
>CAYYZH010000381.1:0-1962 GCA_964475765.1 uncultured Limibaculum sp. | reverse complement strand
GGGCGGGGGCGGGCGGGTGGGACGCTCCCCACCCCCGCCGACACTCACGTCCACGATCCGCCCACGGTCGATCTGCACGACAACGTCACGCGCCCATCCCTCGGGCAGCAGGGCGCGACGGGCATGAAGGATCTGGGCGGGAGGATCTGCAACCATCCCGCTTCTTTGCAGTTGTCATGCGCACCCGGTCAAGTAAGCAGGGACCCGACAGGAGGCGCCGCATGGCCGAGCATCGGTTTACCAACGCCCGCATCGCGACCATGGCCGACCCGGGCTATGGTCTGATCGAGGGTGGTCTCGTGCTCCGGGATGGGCAGATCGTCGAGGTCGGCGCGCAGATCACCGATGGCGAGGACCTGAACGGTCGCCTGATCACCCCGGCGCCCATCGACTGTCACACCCATATCGTCTTTGGCGGCGACCGGGCGCGCGAGTTCGAAATGCGGCTCGAAGGTGCGTCCTATGAGGAAGTCGCCCGCGCCGGTGGCGGCATCGTCTCGACCGTTACCGCCACCCGCGCTGCGACCGAGGACGACCTCGTGGCTGCGGCGCTACCCCGGCTTGATTCACTGATCGCCGAGGGGGTCACCACGGTAGAGATCAAATCGGGCTATGGGTTGGACCAGGAGACTGAATTGCGCATGCTTCGCGCCGCGCGGCGACTGGGACGGGAACGCCCGGTCCGCGTGCTCACCAGTTTTCTCGGCGCCCACGCAGTGCCAAAGGGCGCGGACGCAGACAGCTATATCGACGAGATCTGCCTGCCCACGCTGGACGCCGCGGCGCAAGAAGGTCTGGTCGACGCGGTCGACGGGTTCTGCGAAGGGATCGCGTTTACGGCCGAACAGATTGCCCGCGTCTTCGCCCGGGCCGATGCGCTCAGCCTGTCGGTCAAACTCCATGCCGAACAGCTCTCCAACCTCGGCGGGGCGGCACTGGCGGCCAGCCACAATGCGCTTTCGGCGGATCATCTCGAGTACCTCGATCAGCCGGGGGTCGACGCCATGGCCAAAGCAGGCACCGTGGCCGTCCTGCTCCCCGGCGCGTTCTACACCTTGCGCGAGACGCAGGCGCCGCCGGTTCAGGCGCTTCGCGACGCAGGCGTGCCCATCGCCGTCGCCTCTGACGGCAACCCCGGCTCCTCGCCGATGTTCTCGATCCTCTTGGCGATGAACATGGCCTGCACGCTGTTCCGCCTCACCCCCGAGGAGGCCCTGACCGGCATCACCCGAAACGCCGCCCGCGCCTTGGGTTTGGACGATTGCGGGGTGATCGCGCCCGGCATGCGCGCCGATCTGGCGATCTGGGATGTGTCACACCCGGCCGAGTTGGCTTATCGCATCGGCTTCAACCCGCTTTATCGACGCATCTTCGGAGATGAGGGATGATCCTGTCGCCGGGCCATGTCGGGCTGTCCGAGCTGGAAGCCATCCTTGCCGGGACCATGCCTGCGCTGGATCCGGCATGCCGCGACGGCGTCGAGGCGGCGGCAGCGCAGGTGGCAAAGGCGGCCGCAGGGGACGCGCCCGTCTACGGCGTCAACACGGGCTTCGGTAAGCTCGCCAGCGTGCGCATCCCGCCAGAGGATACAGCGGCGCTGCAACGCAACCTGATCCTCAGCCATTGCGCCGGGGTCGGCGATCCTCTGCCTGAACCGGTCGTGCGGCTGGTGATGGCGCTCAAGCTGATTTCGCTGGGGCGCGGCGCGTCGGGCGTGCGCTGGGAACTGCTCGAACTGTTACAAGCCATGCTGGCCCATGGCGTGACCCCGGTGATCCCCGCGCAGGGCTCCGTGGGGGCCTCCGGCGATCTGGCCCCGCTCGCCCATCTGACCGCCGTGATGATCGGTGAGGGCGAAGCCGTTTTTGACGGCCAGCGGATGCCGGGATCGGACGCTCTGTCAAAAGCCGGGCTCACGCCACTTACGCTTGGCCCCAAGGAGGGGCTGGCGATGATCAACGG
>CAYYZH010000380.1:0-1964 GCA_964475765.1 uncultured Limibaculum sp. | reverse complement strand
CCGGGCTCACGCCACTTACGCTTGGCCCCAAGGAGGGGCTGGCGATGATCAACGGAACGCAAGTCTCGACCGCGCTGGCTCTGGCCAGTCTCTTTGGCGCCCGACACGCCGCCGAAACCGCGCTGATCACTGGGGCCATGTCCACCGATGCCGCCATGGGCTCACCCGCGCCGTTCCGGCCCGAAATCCATGCTCTGCGCGGTCAGCCCGGCCAGATCGCCGCTGCCGCGCGTTTGCGAGCATTGCTGGACGGCTCCGAGATCCGCGAAAGCCACCGCGAGGGCGATGAGCGGGTGCAGGACCCCTACTGCATCCGCTGTCAGCCGCAGGTGATGGGCGCCTGCATGGACGTGCTGGATCACACAGCCCGCGTGCTGGAAATCGAGGCGAATGCGGTAACGGACAACCCGCTGATCGTGGGGGACGACATCGTCTCCGGCGGAAACTTCCACGCCGAACCCGTGGCGCTGGCTGCCGATCAGATCGCGCTGGCCGTTGCGGAGATCGGGTCCATCGCGCAACGCCGCATCGCGCTGCTGGTCGACCCGGCGCTGAGCTTCGGCCTGCCCGCGTTCCTGACGCCCGAGCCGGGCCTGAACTCAGGCTTCATGATCGCCGAGGTCACGTCCGCAGCTCTGATGTCCGAGAACAAGGCGCTTGCGAACCCGCGATCGGTCGACTCAACACCGACCAGCGCCAATCAGGAGGATCATGTGTCGATGGCCTGCCACGGCGCCCGGCGTCTGGCGGAGATGGTCGCAAACCTTGAACGCATCCTCGCCATCGAGGCGCTCTGCGCCGCGCAGGGGATCGAGTTGCGCAAGATCCCGACCTCCGCGCCCCTGCAAAGGGTCATCCAACGCATTCGCGCGGTCTCTCCGGCCCTTGCCGGAGACCGGTTCGTGGCAAAAGATATCGATGCCCTGACAGCTTTGGTCAGTGGCGCACATCTGTTGGAGGCCACCTGATGACGGAAGACGACTTTCGCTCTCTCGCTTTGGCCCAGCCGGACGCCGTCGAGGGCGGACACATGGGTCAGGCCGATTTTCGCGTCGGCGGCAAGATTTTCGCCACGCTCGACCCGAAGTCAGGGCTTGGCACGCTCAAGCTGACTGCGGACCAGCAGGAGGTTCTTGTCGCGGCAGTGGGTGCAGCGATCTTCCCTGCAAACGGCAGTTGGGGCGCCAAGGGGTGGACCAAGCTGAAGCTGAGCGATCTGAACCCGGCGGATATCAAGGCTGGAATGCGCATGGCCTGGGCGGGAATTGCGCCCAAGTCCCTATTGGCACAACATGGGATCTCCGACTGATGATTTTTCCACTGGCAGATGTCGGTGGCGCCCAATGCCGGGTTCCGGCCTTACGCCCGATGGCTGAGCAATCGCTCTGGAGACCGCGATCATGACCAATCCCCGCCTGAACACCCGCGATGTGCGCGCGCCCCGGGGCCCGGAGCTGACCTGCCGCTCGTGGCAGACCGAAGCGCCGATGCGGATGATGATGAACAATCTCGACCGCGAGGTGGCCGAGAACCCCAACGAGCTGGTGGTTTATGGCGGGATCGGGCGGGCGGCCCGTACATGGGCGGACTTCGACCAGATCTGCGAGAGCCTGAAGGGGCTGGGCGATGACGAGACGCTGCTTGTGCAATCCGGCAAGCCGGTCGGCGTTTTCCGCACGCACGCCGATGCGCCGCGCGTCCTGATCGCCAACTCGAACCTTGTGCCGCACTGGGCCGACTGGGAGCATTTCCACAAGCTCGATCAGCTTGGCCTGATGATGTACGGCCAGATGACCGCCGGGTCGTGGATCTATATCGGCACGCAGGGGATCGTGCAGGGCACCTACGAAACCTTCGCCGAAGCCGGGCGTCAGCACTATGGCGGTGATCTCTTGGGCAAGTGGATCCTGACGGCCGGTCTGGGCGGTATGGGCGGCGCGCAGCCCCTGGCCGCCGTCTTTGCC
>CAYYZH010000379.1:0-1973 GCA_964475765.1 uncultured Limibaculum sp. | reverse complement strand
TCAGGCCGCAGCGGTGTCTGAGAAGGCTGGTTCATCACCGCCTGAGACCCCGTGGCATCTCTCCCTTGCGGAGAGACGCCGAAGTTCGTGGCTGCGCAGTCGCAATGCCTTGGATTGTTCAGAAGATTCGAAACGCTCGCGGGTAACAGAGCAACACAAACTCTATCCTTTGGCGCGTAGCGCCGCGCCCGACCCTCCCCCCGGGAGGGCGCTTTGTGCTGTCTTGCACCAATCACACGAGGCCGATGGTTTCGAGTGCCGCACCTACATCAATTGCCGCAAAGGCGCCCACCCAGGGTCGGGCGCAACGCTACCCCGGACGTTTCGTTTGTGACTTTCTGATCTTGGCACGAAGGCTCTCCTCAATCAGATCCATGCGGCCTCTGTAAAGGTAGTCCATTGTCAGCCCGAACGCCTCGCATGCCTCGTAGGCGACGTGGAGTGGCAATTGCCGAACTGCTTTCTCATATTTCACCCAAGCCGAGCGATCGACCGCAAGCTGATCGGCCATTTCGGATGATTTCAGACCAAGCGCGTCCCGGGCCGCAACAAGCCGAACCGCAGTCGCTTCGGGCCTTAGAGAATCGGGCATCGTGGTGTTTGGCGTTCCACCCATTCACTTTCACCCACACTTGCTATGCCCACAATCCAGACAGGTCTCGCAGCCCTCTTTCAGTTGCAGGTTGAATGACCCGCAGGAGGGGCAGGCGGCGGGAGCAGTGCCGCCGACGACCAGACGCTGGGCCTGCATTCCGTCGATATCGCTGGCGGGGTCTTCGGCGAGGCCCATGCCTTCGCCCGCGATGAAGCCGATCTCGATCAGGTGGCGTTCGATCACCCCGCCGATGGCAGCCAGGATCGAGGGCACATAGCGACCCTTCATCCACGCCCCGCCGCGCGGGTCGAACACGGCCTTTAGCTCCTCCACCACGAACGAGACATCCCCGCCGCGCCGGAACACCGCCGAGATCATCCGGGTCAGCGCGACGGTCCACGCATAGTGCTCCATGTTCTTGGAGTTGATGAAGATCTCGAACGGCCGCCGACGCCCGGCGCTCACCACATCGTTCATGGTGATGTAGATCGCGTGTGCGCTTTCGGGCCATTTCAGTTTGTAGGTCACGCCCTCCAGCGTCTCCGGCCGCTCCAGCGGTTCTGAGATATAGACAATGTCACCATCGGCACTGTCCCGGACTTGATCCGGGACCTCTTCGTGGGGCTCCGAAACCTCCAGCACACTGCCCGTCACTGCATTGGGCCGATAGGTCGTGCAGCCCTTGCAGCCCTGATCATAGGCCGCGAGGTAGACGTCCTGAAACGCGTCGAAGCTGATATCCGCCGGCACGTTGATGGTCTTGGAGATGCTCGAATCAACGAACCGCTGCGCGACCGCCTGCATCTTCACATGGGCCATCGGGTCGAGCGTCTGGGCCGTCACGATATGGCTAGGCAGGTCGGCATCGCCATGCTTGTTGCGCCATGCCGCGACGGCATAGTCGATGACTTCTTCCTCCGTGCGGCTGCCGTCCTTTTGCAGGACCTTGCGCGTATAGGCGGTGGCGAAGATCGGCTCGATCCCGGAGGAGACGTTGCCCGCGTAAAGGCTGATCGTCCCCGTTGGCGCGATTGAGGTCAGGAGCGCGTTGCGTATGCCATGTTCGGCGATCCCGTCGCGGATCTCCTGTGGCAGGGTCTTGATGTGTTCGCCCTCGAGATATGCGTCGCGATCGAAGAGCGGAAACGCTCCCTTCTCCCGCGCCAGACCGACGGAGGCGCGATAGGCGGCATGCTGCACCGCCTCCATCCATTTTGCCGTCTCGGCCACCGCTGCGTCCGAGCCATAGGTTAGTCCACACATCGCGAGCGCATCGGCCAGCCCCGTGACACCCAGCCCGATGCGCCGTTTGGCCCGCGCCTCTGCCGCCTGTGCCTCCAGCGGGAAACGGCTGGCATCGACCACGTTGTCCATCATC
>CAYYZH010000378.1:0-1978 GCA_964475765.1 uncultured Limibaculum sp. | reverse complement strand
GAGGAACACACCCGCGGTCACCATGGTCGCGGCGTGGATCAGCGCGGAGACCGGGGGCGGCGCCTCCATCGCGTCGGGCAGCCAGGTGTGCAGCAGGAACTGCGCCGACTTTCCGCACGCGCCGACAAAGAGAAGGATGCAGACGAGTTCAATCGCCGCGACCTCGTAGCCAAGGAATGTCGTCCCGGCCTCGGCAATATTCCCGGCCTCGGCAAAGACGTCATCGAGCTGGATCGAGCCGGTCAGATAGAAGAGCCCGAACATCCCCAGAAGGAAGCCAAAATCGCCGATCCGGTTGACGACGAACGCCTTGATCGCCGCGGCGTTGGCCGAGGATTTCTTATACCAGAACCCGATCAGGAGATAGGAAGCGACGCCCACACCCTCCCAGCCGAAGAAGATCTGAAGCAGGTTATCGCCTGTCACCAGTGCCAGCATGGCGAAGGTGAAAAACGACAGGTACGCGAAGAACCGCGCCCGCGCAGGCCCCTGAAAATTATCAATCGGGTCGGGGTGATCGCCGTCATCCGTATAGCCGATGGAATAGAGGTGGACGAGCGCCGAAACCGTTGTCACCACCACCAGCATCACGCAGGTCAGCCGGTCGACCCGGATCGACCAGTATGCCTCGAGATCGCCGGAGCCGATCCAACGGAAGAGCTCGACCGAACCCGGCTCGCCCAGCGTGAAGAACGCAATCCAGCTCAGCACGGCGCAGAACGCCAGAATACCGGTCGTGACATACATCGCGACCTGCTCGCCGATCTGGCGATGGAAGAAACCCGCGATGATGGCGCCCAAGAGCGGCAGCAGAAGGATCGCAGAATACATACGCGTCAGCCCTTCATCATGTTGACGTCTTCGACGTCGATGGTGCCGCGATTGCGGAAGAAACAGACCAGAATGGCGAGCCCGATGGCGGCCTCGGCGGCGGCGACGGTCAGCACGAACAGGGTGAACACCTGTCCGACAAGGTCGCCCAAATGGGCCGAGAACGCGACAAGGTTGATGTTCACCGCCAGCAGCATCAGCTCGATCGACATGAGGATGATGATGATATTGCGACGGTTCACGAAGATCCCGAAGATCCCCGTGACGAAAAGGATCGCCGCGACCGTAAGGTACCCCTCAAGTCCGACACCGCCCACTGCGTGTTCCATGGTCAGACCCCTTGTCCCGGTTCGACGTCTTTCAACTCGACATCGCGGCCACGATAGATTTGCTCGAGAATGTCCTGACGCTTGATGTCCTGACGGTGGCGCAGGGTCAGCACGATGGCGCCAATCATCGCGACCAGCAGGATCAAGCCCGCAAGCTGGAAGATCAGGATGTACTGGTCGTAAAGGATCATCCCCAGCGCTTGCGTGTTCGGCAGATCGCTCGGCGCCGGCATCACCGCCTCGCGCGCGGCAGGGGCGGCATCGGCAAAGACCCAGTGGCCAAAGACCAGGCCAAGCTCGATCACAAGGACCAAGCCGATCAACGCACCGAGTGGCAGGTATTCGGCCAGGCCTCGTTTGAGCTCGGCGAAGTTCACGTCCAGCATCATCACGACGAAGAGGAACAGCACCATGACCGCGCCGACATAGACGATGATCAGCAGCATCGCGACGAACTCCGCCCCCAGCAGCACCATCATGCCCGCTGCGGAGAAGAACGTCAGGATCAGCCACAGGACCGAATGCACGGGGTTGCGCGCCAGCACCACCAACAGCCCCGCGGCCACGGCCACGCAGGCGAACACATAGAAGGCTATGACCGTCAGGCCCATGAGGTTCTCCTCAGCGGTAAGGCGCGTCGAGTTCGAGGTTGCGAGCGATTTCGCGCTCCCAGCGCTCACCGTTCGCGAGCAGTTTGTCCTTGTTGTAGAACAGCTCCTCGCGGGTCTCGGTCGCGAACTCGAAATTCGGCCCCTCAACGATGGCATCGACCGGGCAGGCCTCCTGGCAGAACCCGCAATAGATGCACTTCGTCATGT
>CAYYZH010000377.1:0-2008 GCA_964475765.1 uncultured Limibaculum sp. | reverse complement strand
CTCGAACTCGAAGATCGCGCCCCAGAAGGCCAGAGCTTCGTCGATGTCGCCAACTTCCAGAGCGATGTGGTTCATGCCCACAAGGCGGGGCTTGGGTCCGGTCATCTGTCTCTCCTCTGCACTAAGGAGAGATGGGCGCGTATCAGTCCGCGTGCAACCACTTGGCGACTTGTTCGGGTGTAAGGTTGCCGCCGCACAGCACCGTGGCGGCGGTCTGCCCCGCATAGGCTGCGGGGTTCTCGAGAATGGCCGATAGACCGACAACGCCGGACGGCTCCACCACAAGACCGAGATGGCGGTAGATGAGGCGCATAGCGCGGATCATGGTCTCCTCGGCGACCAAAGCGGTGTCGTCGATCAACCCCTCCATATCGGAGAGCGCCTCGGGCACGGGCACGCGCACCCCGATCCCGTCCGCGATGGTGTCCGCGGTCTCGGTGGTGACGATATCGCCGGTCTTGAGGCTTTCGACCATGGCCGGGGCCTGTTCTGCCTGGACCGCAATGATGCGGGTTTCGGGCGCGCCATCGCGGATCGCCGTGGCAATCCCGTTGATCATTGCACCATTGCCGAGCGGGATCACCGCTACATCGGGAGCAGTCCCGGCCTCCAGCATCTCGAGCCCCATAGTGCCTGCGCCCTCGGCGGTTTCCACGTCGAGACTGTCGACCGCGAGGCGCAGACCATTCGCTTCACCAAAAGCACGGGAGGCATCCTTGGCTGCGTCGAAATCCGCGCCTTCCAGTCGAACTTCTGCTCCCAGCGCCCGCATCCGTTCGATCTTCAACGGATTGGCGTTCTCGGCGGCATAGACCACCACGGGCAGGCTTCGCCGCCGTCCGGCATAGGCAATGGCCTGCCCGAAGTTCCCTGCACTTGCGCAGACCACCGGTCCGGTTTCTCCCGCACTGGTCAGAGAAGACATATAGGCCTCGGCGCCGCGTCCCTTGAAAGACCGAATTGGGTTCAGCACTTCAACCTTCAAAAGTATCCGGCAACCCAGTTCGGCAGACAGCGGCTCGCACTCGAAATAGGGGCTGTTGAGAAACACGGGATCAATCACAGCGCGGGCGGCCCGGATCCGGTCGATGGTCAAACGCATGTCTTTCTCCTCAAGGGCGCCTCATCGAGCGATCTGCGATCGCTCTGGACAGCACCCTACGCACCCTCAAGCCGGGTCAGATGTCTAGGTTCTCGACACTCAGCGCGTTTTCCTGAATGAACTGGCGGCGCGGCTCGACCACATCGCCCATCAGCTTGGTGAAGATCTCGTCTGCCTCGGTCATCTGGTCGATGCGCACCTGCAAGACGGTTCGCGCTTCGGGGTCCAGCGTCGTCTCCCAAAGCTGCTCGGCGTTCATCTCGCCAAGGCCCTTATAGCGTTGCAGACCGATGCCCCGTTCGCCCTCGGCCATGATCACGTCGATCAACTCGGACGGTGCCCGGATCGCAACCTCATCGTCCTTGCGCACCAGAACCGCCGGCTTGCCATAGGTCTCCGCCAGCGCCGCGGTCATGCCGCTAAGCTTACGCGCCTCGGCCGAACGCAGCGCCATCCCGTCAATCGCCCTGACCTCGGCCACACCGCGAACAATGCGGGTGAAGCGCACACCGCCATCCGCCGTGGTATCTCCGGTCCAGCCGCGTTCAGTCTCCGGCGCCAGAGTATCGAGACGCTTGGCCACCGCATCGATCCGCTTCTGATCGAGATTGGGCTCCAGCGCGCCTTCAATTGCCATCTGCTCCAGCACAAACCGGGGGTAGGTCGTCTGGAACGCGGCCAGCACCTGCCGCGTGGTGCGTGCTTCATCCACCACACGGATCAGATCCGGTCCGGCAACTTCGGCTCCAGCGCCGAGTTTCAGAACCGCGCCATCGGACCCTTGTGCGACCAGATAATCGTCCAGCGCTTGCTGATCCTTGAGATAAACCTCGGACTTGCCGCGCGCGACCTTATAAAGCGGCGGCTGCGCGATGTAGAGATAGCCGCCCTCGATCAGTTCCGGCA
>CAYYZH010000376.1:0-2009 GCA_964475765.1 uncultured Limibaculum sp. | reverse complement strand
TCCATGTCTCTCGTGTCATGTCGCGATAATCCATCTCGTAGACCGATTTGAGGAACCGGCCTGACTGCTCAACCGCAGTGGTCAGACGCACCGGATTGGGCGCCAGCCGGTCACCAAAGACATTCTGAAACCCTTCCAGCATCGCCTGGTGTAACTGATTGTGCTCCTCAAACTTGGTGAGCAGAAACCGGATCGCCGCAAAATTCTTGGGCAGCCGGATTCCTGCTTCGTCGCTCAGCCCGCTATACCCATCGACGATTTCCTCAAGCGCCTCGCCTAACTGGCCAATGAACGACGTGGTCGAATCGTACTCCCACCACGCGGGGCCCGAGGGAATGTACAGGATGTCCGAAGCAACGACCGCATTCATCGACTGGTAGCCAATGGCCGGCGGGCAGTCGAAGATAATCATGTCGTAAGCGTCGCGGGGCAGGGCGTCGAGATAGCGGCTGACCGCCCCGAAGAATGTCCAATGCCGGTTGAGCGCGCGATAAGATGCGGAGGCAAACTCGACGAAGGCCGCATTCGCGCAGGACGGAATGATGTCGATCGTCGGCCAGTTGGTCACCTCGATGAAGTCAAGCAGCCGCTTGTTTCCGAGCCGCTGAATCGCCTCCGGCAATCGATCGAGATCCGGGTAGCGATCCTCTTCGCCGGGCAGGGCCTCCGCCCGCATGCGGCGGGTCTCGCGGTAGAGGTCGCGGGCCAGAATGCCCCAGACCGTGTTCTCCTCGCTCACATCTGTCAGACCGAAACTGTGCGACATGGTTGCCTGAGGATCAAAATCCACCACCAGCACACGATAACCTTCGAGCGCAGCCGCATGGGCGAAGTGCACGGCGATGGTTGATTTGCCCGCACCGCCCTTGAAGTTCGCAACACCGACACGGATCGCCCGTTGTCCTACAGGCCGGAAGGGCAGCAACGAGCGTTTGCCGATCTTCAACCGACTACGCAGATCGTTGATCTCCTCCAGCGAGTACCATCGCTGCCGCCCGCCATCGCCCTCGATGATGCCCTGCGGAAAGGTGGGGTCTTTCAACTTCCCGCGCAGCGTGTTGGTGTTCACCCGAAAGATGAAGTCGGCGATTTCCCATGAGGAAAACCGGCGCAGGGGCTTCTCTTCATCAGGGGCATAAGTCTGGCGCCGGATCGCTTGTTGTTGCCGGGCGCTGCGCTCCTTGAGCATCAGGAACGTGTCATGATCGTCCATATCAATGCCTCATTGTCTGCTCGGATCTGCGGCGCTGACACCGCTATTTCTTATGAATCCAAGAATACGTGTTTTCTCTGATTTTGAAATCCCTATTTCTGGAACGATGTCAGATTAGCGTGCGCTCACGCGAAAGGCAGCCGAATCACATTCAAACGCATAGGGTTCCGTGCTGAATTCAAGGCGTTCTCGCTTCGGTCCTCAAATGCCAGATATAGGGGATCACCTTCTGACCCTCCTCTGCAACATGGGGTCAATTGTCCAAATTAAGGGGTCAGCCAGTGTGACCCCATTCACCTAACGATCCTAAGATTCTCTTTTTGATTTTGGGTTGGCCTAAGGGTCCAGCACTCAGGGGTAGGCCGCCACCTTGACATTCCACACCGTATTTGGCTCAATGTTTCGAAATAAGCGTGTCCATCCTGAGATTCGGATAACCGGGCCAGCGGGCGCAATAACGAGCAGTTGCCGTGTGGCGATCCACCGGCCCCAAAGGGACAGGCATAATGCCCGAACCTCCGAAATATGCTGCCCTTCCGGGTGGCCCGATGTCGACTGGCCGTCTTACCGGACCAAACGCGGCGGTCTGGAAATACGATCTCCTGACTGCGCTGTCGTTGTTCGCGCTGGGGCAGGGGGCAACGCTGCAAACATCAATCCTGCGGCTGATTGCGGCTGTCACTGCACGGTATGACTGGCGACGAGACCAGATGTCCATCGGTCGGCTCGAACTCGGGCGGCTCTGGCAATGTTCGGAACCTACGGTCAAGCGGGAGCTTAGACGACTGCGTGGACT
>CAYYZH010000375.1:0-2026 GCA_964475765.1 uncultured Limibaculum sp. | reverse complement strand
CCATACACCTGCCATACGGGGTGAATCCTGGCCGCCAGGGTGGTCTGGCAACGGGGTCGGATGCGATCAGGGCCAGTCAAAGAAAAAGGGCGGCTACGCGAGCCGCCCTCCCTGTCCCCGGTTCTTACGTCCGGTTTATTTGATCTTGCCTTCCTTGTACTCGACATGCTTGCGCGCGACGGGGTCGTATTTACGCACCACCATCTTGTCGGTCATGGTTCGCGAGTTCTTCTTGGTCACGTAGAAGTGGCCCGTATCCGCGGTCGAGTTCAGTCTGATTTTCACGGTCGTTGGCTTGGCCATCGATCTTGCTCCTGCGGTGGGATGCGATGCCTCTCGTCAGACATACGTGCAGCCCGTTAAATTGAGGCCTCGTTACCTACCGGTTTCGCCCGTTCTGTCAAGAGGGCTTGGGCTTTTGCGCTGCCAAACGGACCGCTGCCAGCGCGCAATATACCAGCGCTGCCAGCGCCGCGAGCCACAGCAGCCCGTCGGGCGGGATCACGTCCATCGCTGCACCGAAAAGGGCCGGCGTCACCAGCGATCCAAGCCCATAGGCGAGCACGACAGCAGCGTTGGCATCGGCCAACGCATTGCCTTTATACCGCGCACCAAGCTCGGTCAGTGCAAGGGAGTAGAACGCAACCGCCATGCCGCCCCAGATGAAGACGGTCGCCGCTGTGGCCGCAAACGAAGTCGAGACGATGATCACGACAAGGGGGGCCGCAAGGGACACAATACCCGCAATTGCAAGGAGATACCTGCGATTGAAGCGGTCCGCGGCCCAGCCCACAGGCAGTTGAAAGGCCATTGACCCGAAGGCGAGCCAGAACACCAGCTCGACCGAACTGACCTGATCAAAGCCGGTGCGCAGGCCCCAGACTGCCATCAGGCCCATGGCACCGAACTCGATCACGCCGAAGAGGACGACCCCCCAGATTACAAGAGGATCCGAGCGGAAAAACCTCAGCATGGCCAGCGGTGGGCGCGGGGCATCGGCTTCGGTGGCTGGTGCGCCCTTGCGTCCGAACACAATCGGCAGGGTTCCGAGCAGGATGATGAGGGTTGGCACCGCGTAGGTCGCCCAACTGTCGATCCCCAGCAGGTTCAGGAGTTGCGGGCCGACCATATAGCTGCCGGACAGAACCACTGCATAGAGACCAACGATCCGCCCGCGCACCGCCTCCGGAACCATACTGATCAGCCAGAACTCCGAGGCAAAGAACAGCGCCGTGCCGGCGATGCCCCACAGGGCGCGGAGCAGGCTGTACCACCAGACCGAGTGCCAAATCGGGATGGCAGCCATCGCCAGTGCAAGCACAAGAGCCGAGCCGATCATCAGCGGCACCAGACCGATCCGCCGAGACGCCATTGGTAACAGGGGCGCCGTGATAACCGCCGCAAGGGCAACGACCGTATGGTTCAAGCCGATGGTGAACCCGGAATGTCCTGCGCGCTCCAGCAGCAGAGAAAAGAGCGGCGTCGACAGTGAAACCGACACCGAAAAGATCGCCATTGCCGAGATCGGCGCGGCCCATGCCCAGATCTGACCATGCGCCGGCGATGTCGGCGCGGGCATCAGAGCTGATCGATGAAGGACTGGCCGTCCTGATGATAGAAGAAGGGGATGGGGCGGTCGGTTCCGGGCGCTTTCAGCCGGGCTTCGATCTCAGCGAGGACAACCTCGGTGATGAACGGCAGATCCAGCCCCCGCGCTTCGGTCAGGGTCAGCCAGCTCAAATGGCTCAACTCGTCCGAAGCCAAAGAGAAGTCGTCAATGTCGCCCTGAATGCGGGCAGCCTCCGCCAGAAAGAACCGGGCATCGAACCGGCGCGGACGTCCCGGCGGTGTGATCGCCCGAAAGACAAAGGTTAGCGCCGCGGCGTCGGGACGGTGCCCGGCGGCGTAGAAGCTCTCCCACTCGCTCGGCACATCAGCTGGGTCCTCCTTGCCAGAGACACCAAGGGCAAGGCCGGTCTCCTCCCACAACTCGCGGATCGCCGTCATCGCCAGTACCGGCGCGAGG
>CAYYZH010000374.1:0-2041 GCA_964475765.1 uncultured Limibaculum sp. | reverse complement strand
CCGGAAGGAAGCAGCCGTAACGAGCCCCGCTTGGGTCGTTGTCCAGCCTCTCACCCTCCTCACCTGTTGGATGTGTGGCCCGCTGTTGGCGGGCGCGCAGTCTAATCAGAAACGCGGTCGGTGCAAAGGCAGCCGCGGGCAAACTCGGTCAGCTTGTCGACCATGATCAGCACACCAGCCGCAGCCCAAAGCGGCGGTTCTGTCGTCGTGTAGAGGTTGAAAAGATAGTAGATCAGCCAAACGGCCAGGACTTCGAGAACTATGAATATCAGACGTGTTCCCCCAAGCAGAGCCTCCTTTCTCCTGAATTACCGTTGATATGTGTAGTATAGTGTAAAACTGCATATATTTCAATGGCTTTAGCAGGGGATATGGCGTGTTTTTTCACCTTCTTCGGCCCATGCAAACTGTGCATTGGTCTCGACCGCACAGGGACGGGCCTCCCGCAGGCGGGTCAGTGCTGCCTCCGCGTTCTCACCACGCTCGACAAGCAGACGAAGCGCGGCCATTCCAGACCGGCCACATCCGCCCCGGCAATGGGTCAGCACCCGCTTTCCCGCGTCAAATGCGGCATGGGCGTCTGTCGAAGCCGCAGGCCACAACGCCGCTGTCGCTTCGGACGGCGCGCCCCAATCGCGGATCGGCAGGTGATGCCAGGCACACCCTGAGGCCGCGAGCGCATGGCCAAGACCCGCAGAGCCGTGGTTTTCCAACTCCCGCATCTCGGTCATCGTCAGGCACACCGCAGCGCCCCAATCGGTGATCACCTTCAGATCCGCGGAGAAATCACCGCTTATCCCCGGTACGGGCGAGATCCCGAGCCGACCATCCCCAACTGCGATGTCATAGACCAAGAACATGTCGTCCCCTCTCCGGCACATCTGGACGCCGCCCGGCCGCGCCCCTAGTTTGGGCACGTCGAATCTCGGAAAGGCGTCCGTTGAGCACCACCCCCGCATATCAGGTTCTGGCCCGCAAGTACCGGCCAGGCCATTTCAAGGACCTGATCGGCCAGGACGCGATGGTGCAGACGCTGTCGAACGCCTTTGCCCATGACCGCATTGCCCATGCGTTCGTTATGACCGGCGTGCGCGGGGTGGGGAAGACGACAACCGCCCGCATCATCGCCAAGGGGTTGAACTGTACCGGACGTGGCGACAAGCCAACCGTAGATCCCTGTGGTGAATGCGAAGCCTGTATCTCGATAGCCGAGGGCCGCAATGTCGATGTCATCGAGATGGATGCGGCCTCGAACACCGGCGTCAATGATGTGCGTGAGATCATCGATTCAGTGCGGTATCGGGCCGCCGCCGCGCGCTACAAGGTCTACATCATCGACGAGGTCCACATGCTGTCGACCTCTGCCTTCAATGCGTTGCTGAAAACCCTTGAGGAGCCGCCCGAGCATGTGAAGTTCATCTTCGCCACAACCGAAATCCGCAAGGTGCCGGTGACGGTTCTAAGCCGTTGCCAACGCTTCGACCTCCGCCGGATTGAACCCGAGGTGATGATCGCCCATCTCGGCGAGATTGCGGGTAAGGAGAATGCGAAGCTGACCGAAGAGGCGCTGGCGCTGATCACGCGCGCCGCCGAAGGGTCGGTACGTGATGCTTTGTCTTTGCTGGATCAGGCGATTGCCCACGGTCAGGAGGCCGAGATCGAAGCCGGGGCCGTACGCTCGATGCTGGGGCTTGCCGACCGGGGCCGGGTGATTGATCTCTTCGAGGCCATCATGCGTGGCGATGCCGCCGCCGCATTGGAGGAACTGGCGCAGCAATATGCCGATGGCGCTGATCCCGGGGCCGTGTTGCGCGATCTGGCGGAGCTGACGCACTGGATCTCGGTTCTCAAGATCAACGCGGCCACCGCCGACGATCCGACGGTCTCGGCCAGCGAACGCGATCGCGGCAAGGATCTCGCCGGACGGCTCTCCATGCGCGTCCTGACGCGGGCCTGGCAGATGCTACTGAAGGCGCTCGATGAGCTGACGATTGCACCGAACGCGATGATGGCTGCCGAGATGACGATCATCCGCTTGACC
>CAYYZH010000373.1:1291-2082 GCA_964475765.1 uncultured Limibaculum sp. | reverse complement strand
GTGGCGGGGAAGGCATTGGCGCGGATGGTCGTGCCGGTGCCGAGATCGATCGAGAGGCTGAGATACGGCTTGCCGCTGGTCTGCCCGGTGGCGTTCCAGGCCGAGCCGACGCGCAGGTCCTTGCCGCGGGGGCTCTTGCCGTTGATCGCGAAGTCGGGGTGGCTGTCCTTGGACTTGTAGGGGTTGTCCACCAGGGTGATGTCGAGATCGAAGCTCAGCGAGTAGATGGTGCCGACGAAGCTGTCATCGTCGAGTTTGGTCAGGGTGCCTTGGATGCTCATGGGTCTGTTCCTTTCTCGTTTGCGATGACGAGAACAGAGCCGGGCCAGAGGGCCGCGGATCACCGGCGCGCAGCAGAGGGGAACCCCCGAAGCGGGGTTGATCCGAATAGGACCGGCCCGGCCAGATCCGAGGAAAAGAGCAGATGGGAAAGGAAGAGACGCCTGTGGATCCAGGGCACCTTCATCGATCGACGACCACGGCACCCGGCTTGCACCATCTGTCATCTCAGCCTGCGAGCTGTGAAACGCACGTGGACAGTCTCTGCAGATCCAAGGACAGCAGGCCTATCGCGCGATCCCCGGCGAGCCCTGCGGCAGACCCGTGTATGGGGCGACAAACACCGCAATCGGCCAGACCACCGGCATGCTGCCTCGATCCTATCTCGCCCGAAGCCGGTACAGTTCCGCCCACTGATCCACTCGCGGCGCGGCGCACCAGCAACGCGCGTCACACGGGTGATGGAAAAGAGCGCTCAGGCGCTGATCCGGGGCTGGCCAGAATCGCAGATG
>CAYYZH010000373.1:0-1281 GCA_964475765.1 uncultured Limibaculum sp. | reverse complement strand
CCAGATCGGTCTGGCTTCACCCTGGTGGGCAACTCCGCAAAGACAAGACAGCGCGCTGCCGTTCCCGAACAACGTCTGTCCCCCGAGCAAGTGCACCGGACTGGCTCACCACACACGTAACGCCACCGGGCATCGTCAGCGGGCAGACCAGCAGTAAACCCGATCTAATCCCTTACATCCGGAGATGTTCGCAGCGCTGAAACGCGCCCGAAAGAGATCCGGAAACGAGCCACGCAAAGACGCAACCGCGAGCATGTGCCCCGCAGAACAGTCCGCGTTGGGACAGTTGCCAGCGATGGCAGGGCGACGCCACTTCGCGATCTGGTGCGGGCAATGCGCGAAGGCAATGTCGGATGGGACGGACAATCACCGGTTGCGCGGCCCGCCGGTCTGGCGTATCGCCTCAAGCCTCCAGCAACAAGTTGCGCAGGCACAGCATGCTCTCGGCCCTCATCTCGGAAGAACTGACAATCGAAGGCGACCTCGAAAGCAAAGGCTCGATTGATGTGAGCGGACAGATTGTCGGCGATGTCGTTGCGGCGAAGATCGAGGTTCTGGAGGGCGGGCACCTCTCCGGCTCAGTCAAAGCAGACGAATTCGTTGTGCGGGGTCAGTACACCGGCGATGCCAAATGCTCATCGGTCACAATTGCCGCAGGCGCCACGGTTCGAACAAACATCACCGCTAAGCGCCTGTCGTGTGAAAGTGGCGCGGAAATCTCAGGACGCCTCGAGATCATCGACAACTGACCTGCCGATCGATCAGAACATAAGCCGGGTCTAGAGACGGTCAGCAGGGCAAATAGGAGCGGGTGACGTCTGAGAAGTCGATGTTAGTCGAGGCACTGGCTGGTGAGGCGTGGAACGACGCTCTTGAGGCCGCGGCCAAGGTGGCTGAGCACCAGATTCAGGTCGGATGGGGCGATCAGAAACCGGATGCCATCCGCTCGCTGATCCTGGCGGAATACTAGGAGGCACGAAGAGATGCGAAAGTACATCAAATATGGCACCAGGAGAATTACCGGGGGCCTTCCGGAGCAGATCCTCTCTATTTGGGCAGAGATAAAACAAAAAGGCGTGCCAGCAAGCGATGGCACTGTCGTTGTTCATCTCATGAGCGGCGCAGACATCCAGGAAACGGTCAACGTGCCCTCGGGCACCACGCTAATCACTGGCCAAACACTCCGGTGACAATAAGGAGCCTTCTCCGCCCGACCGTCCATCCCACCCGCGTACCATGATCTCGTGACCACTGGTTTGGTACGTGATCGGTTTCGGGACA
>CAYYZH010000372.1:0-2089 GCA_964475765.1 uncultured Limibaculum sp. | reverse complement strand
CACCAGTTTGGTCGCGGCAAAGATCGGACGCTCCGGGCAGCCGGTGCAAAACCCAGGCGGGCGGATCGGCACGATGTCCTTTAGGTTCGGGACATCGGGCAGGGCGGCGGCATTCGGCGCGCGCACCGCGTCGTCCAGCATCTCGGGCGCATGGTCCGTCATGAAGGCGCGCAGGCCGTCGAGCATCACTGCGCCGGTGTATTCGCCCGCCATCGGTAGAGGACCCTTGCCCACGAGGCGACAGGTCGAACCGGCCCTGTAGAGAATTGCCGCGATGGCGTCCTCGATATAGGCGGGTTGCCCTTCCTCAACGACCAGAACCGCTGACTTGTCCTCGCAGAACGCTGCGATCTCATCGTCGACCAGCGGATAGGTGACGTTCAACACATGCAGCGGCACCTCGGTCTCACCGTAGAGGTCGGAGAGACCCAAGCGTTGCAGCGCCCGGATCACGCCATTGTACATACCGCCCTGGCAGATGATCCCAACGCGGCCCGTGTCCGGCCCGAACCGTTCGTTCAACCCGTGCTCGGCGATGAAGGTCTGCGCGGCGGGGAGCCTTTGCTCGACCTTCTCTTTTTCGTGGAGATAGCTTTGCGGGGGGAGCACCACACGGTCGGTCCGCCTTTGCGGGTTCTCCAGCGCCTCGCGCACGGTCATCGCTGGCGGCACATTGTCCGATGCCTCAAAGGCTCCCGTGACATGACAGGCCCGGATGCGGACCTCGAGCATGACGGGGGTGTTGGAGGCCTCGCTCAGCTCGAACCCGTCTTTGACCGCCTTGACGATCGACGGCAGGTTCGGCCGTGGGTCCAGCAGCCAGACTTGAGACTTCGTGGCAAAGGCGTGGCTGCGCTCCTGCATGATGGAGGAGCCCTCGCCGTAGTCCTCGCCGATGATGATCAGCGTGCCACCGGTGATCCCGCCCGACGCTAGGTTTGCCAAGGCGTCCGAGGCCACGTTCAGCCCGACAGGCGCCTTGAAGGTCGCCGCTCCCCGGATCGGGTAATGCACGGACGCGCCCAGCATCGCGGTTGCCGCCGCCTCCGACGCGCTGGCCTCGAAATGGACACCCAATTCGCCCAGAATGTCTTCGGCATCGGCCAGCACATCCATCAGATGACTGATCGGCGCGCCCTGATAGCCGCCGACATAGCCAACCCCCGATTCGAGCAGGGCTTTGGTGATCGCCAGAATGCCCTCGCCGCGAAAGGTCTCGCCCGCGCTGATGCGCAGGTGCTCGACTTCCTTTTTGAAGGACCGCTCTGCCATGGCTCACCGATCGGCTGTGGTTTGTACTGATCCGAACGCTAACAAGCCCCCGAAGACCATGCAAACGGCCATTGGGTGGCCGGAATGCAGCAGTTCATGCGCATGGACACGCCGATCCGCACAGAAGGGTGATGCGGTCTGGACCTCGGTAGGCCTTGGCCATAATGTCCCACGCCCGGGGTATGGGTGCCAGTGCGTGTTCAATGATCGGCAGCCGAGTGAGGAGAGGTTCGACAGTGAGTTCGACGTCCGGTGATCCGGTTGCTTCCGAGGTCAAGACGCCTCTGCGCAAGCCACGCGTGGATGCCGCCGGCCGGCCTCTCGAGCATCGCGTCATGCAGGCCATCACCGCGATTGCCATCGTCATCGCATGGGTTTTCTGCGCAACAGTGATCATGCGGTCGCTGCATGGCAATGATCCCGCCGTTCCGGCGCGGGCTCTGGCGACGGTGGCTGTCTCGGCCTGGCTGATCACCGAATTTGTCGGCGGCAGTCGCGGGCTTGTCTGGCCCGCCAGCGCCTTGGGGATCACCGGGTCGATTTCGCTGGGGATCGCGGTGGCCATCGCAACGCCAGAACTCCGGGCCAGCTCTGGTGCCACAAAACTCTCGATCATCGCCGGTGTCTCGTCGCTGTCGATGATCATGTATCTCTTCCGGTTCCGATTGCCGGGACTGGTCTCGCCTGTGATCACCTTCGGGGTGGTGGCGCTGTTCCTGACGTTCTACGGCATCAACAAGCAGACCATGGCGCAGATCGAGGGCTTCAGCCCGCGCGGCATCCTCGCGGCGCTTATGGACTCGCCGCTGTGGGCCTC
>CAYYZH010000371.1:0-2100 GCA_964475765.1 uncultured Limibaculum sp. | reverse complement strand
GATCACAACCAGCGTCACATAGGCGAAGATCGCCACGCTGAAGGCAAAGGGTATGTGATAGCCGATGCCGAGTTTTCGACAGATCTCGACCTCTCGCAGCGCCCACGAGACAAACGCCCCGATCGCGCAGATGGTGATGATCTGCCAAAGCCCGCCATCAGCGAGCGGGGCCAGCCCAAGCCCGTATTTCAGGTCGGGCGGCTGAATGTTGATGGTCCAGGGGTTGAAGGTGCCCTGAAGGGCGGCTCCCCAGAAAATCAGGACGGTGCCCAGGGTCGCGAAGAAGATCGTCGTTACCCCGAAGAAGCCGACATAGAACGGGCCAACCCAGAAATCGAACAGATCTCCGCCGACCAGCGTTCCGCCGCGCACCCGGTATTTTCTCTCAAAACTCAGCAGCGCCATCTTTTCTTCCCGTGGCTTGCCGGGCCGGCGCTGAGACGAGACGGCCCTAGGGTTTTTGGGTCTGTTGCGGGCGAGCCGGAAACCCGCCCGCAACGTTCTTTCGACGACTGGTTCGTCAGCTTCGGGCTCAGCCCTTGGCTGCCTGCTCCGCGGCGTATTCTGCCCCGGCAATCTCGAACCAGTTGAAGTGGTCCGTGCTGAGCAGGACGAGGTGAATCATCGCCGCCAGCAGGAAGAGGAACACCCCTTGCGCCACAAAGACGCGACGGGGGTCGAAAATCAGCCAGATCTTGTAGAACTTGCTCATCTCTGGACCTCTACGAATAGAACCACGGACGCCAGACGAACACGGCAAAGTGTGCCAGCACGGCAATGGCTGCGAACAGCCATAGACCGCTCAGGTACACTGCGTGCAGTTCCTGCGCCTCTTCGTCGGTAAGGCCTGTGAAAGACAGGCCGCTCGGTTCAGCCATGACTATCCTCCGGATCGCTTGACTGAGGCCATGCTTGCGCATGGCGGTTTACCGGACGAGCGGCTGCCCGCCGGCGATCTGCCCGCAGTGATGCGAGGAGATTTCTGTGTTCGGTTCATGCAGAGAAGATCATCGGCGTGATCGTCGCGGCCCGGCGCCAGGCGCGGGCGATGACGTTCTCACCGGATTCTTCGCTGTTCGGACTCGCCAACCCAAGCGCCCAGGAGACAAGCGCCAGCGGCAGCGAAATCAGGAAGATGATCGCGAAGTAAAAGCGGTATTCCCACGTCGGGGTCCGACGGCGCGACCGGGGAAGATCGGTCGATGTAAGATCGGTCATGCGGTTTCTTCCTCTCTCTCTTTGTCGTCGAGCCCGGCAGGTCCCAGTCTTTCGACAATGGACCTTTGGACTCTGTCAGCGCCTTCTTCGAGCGCCAGTTTCTCGGCTTCATCGCGGAGCGACTTGGCTGCGGAAATTCGGGTCAGAACGGGATGCCGGGAGACAATCTCATCAAGGATGAGCTGTGCATCCGGGTCCCAGGGTAAGTCGCGGGTCAGCCGCGCAGGCGTCGCCTCGGCGGCATCCATCGCAGCTCCAAGCGGCAGGATGTGGAAGAGCGCATCAAAGAGCCCGTTGCACACCTCCTGCAACAGGTATGTCGCACCCGCGTATCCCATGAAGGGCGTGCCGGTGGCGCGCCGGATCGCGGCGCCGGGGAAGCTTGCCGGAATGAAAGCCGGTTTCGGCCCATGCCCGCCGCTGAGTTCGGCAAGGTACATTTTCTCGTTGATCGAGCCCATGACGACCAGCGGGCGGTGCTCGGCCATCAGGGCGCGCACCTCATCGTTGTCGGTCTTGGAGCCGGCCTTGCGGGCAACCGCGAAGGCACAGGGCAGCCCGAGATCTTCCTCGAGGAAAAGCCGGATACCGCGGGCATACGTCTCGTTCGCGACGATCCCGAAGGACGCGGTCGCGAAGAAGTCTTGCGTGACCGAGCGCCAGAGATCCCAGACGGGTTTGAGCGTCGAGTGTTTCTCTTGCGAGATGAAGGGCTCGGGATCGAGCTCCAGCATCTCGCCCAGCTTGCGCAGGAATTTCGTGGTGCTGTCGACACCGATGGGTGCCTGCAGGTAGGGCTTGCCAAGGCATTCGGCGAGGCCGCGTCCGAACTCGCGATACATCACGATGTTGGCGTCGGCGTTCACCAGATTGCGCATCTCG
>CAYYZH010000370.1:0-2106 GCA_964475765.1 uncultured Limibaculum sp. | reverse complement strand
GTCCAGGTGCTGCTGCGTGGGGACGGCGTGGCAGGTGACATCGCCGCTGCAAGGCTGCTTGCCTCGCGGCTGCTGACGGAAACGCGCCGCTCCGAGCAGCAGATCCGGCTGCAGCAGTTTTCCACGCCGCTGCCATTCGCGGCGCTGGTCTTACGGGCCGCGGCGATCCGCAAGGGCGAGACCGTGCTGGAGCCATCCGCCGGCACTGGTGCCCTGGCCGGTTTCGCCGCCCGAGCTGGTGCCACCCTTGTGCTCAACGAGATCGACCCCTTTCGCCAGCGCCTCCTGCGCGTGGTCTTCGGCGGCGAGGTGACGAGCCATGACGGCGAGAATATCGACGATCTGTTGCAGACACCGGTCTTGCCCGATGTCGTGGTGATGAACCCGCCCTTCGCCTCTTCGGTCGACCGATCCCGCGACAAGCACATCGCCGCCAAACATCTCATCGCGGCCGCGAAGCGCCTGGCACCCGGTGGGCGGCTGGTTGCGATCATGCCGCTCGGCTTCACGCCCGAACGCGATGCCGCGCATTGGTCCCGCGCCTGCGGCCCCCTTACGCCGCGACTAGTGTTGACGATGCCGGGGCAGGTTTATCGCAAGCTCGGCACTTCTGTCGAAACCCAACTCATGGTCTTCGACAAGGTGCAGGTGGACGGCGAGTTCATCCGCGCCAGTGTGTGCGATCTGGATGAAGCCCTTCCTTTTGTCGACGCCGTGGCCGCAACCCGGCCCGAGATGCGCCCCGTACAACAGGCAGTGGCGATCCCTCACGTTCGGCGGACCGTTCTATCATCTGCCCCGCGCAAGACCCCAGCTGCGCCTGTCACCGCTTCCAAACCCCGGGCCAATGCCGTCTGTCCGCTCAGTTTCACGAGCCTTCAGACTCCGCGCGACAACACGCCCATCTCGGACATCTATGCGCGCTACCGGCCGCAGCGGATCGAGATTGCGGGTGCGCAGGAACATCCCACGCCGCTCGTTGAAAGCATCGCCATGGCCTCGGTTGCCCCGCCCATGCCCTCAAACATGGGCAGTGATGACTTGCGGCTGCCCGCACGGTTGATCGGGGAGGGACATCTCTCCGAGGCGCAGCTGGAAACCATCATCATGGCGCATGATGCCCATGGGCGCGATCTGCCCGGTCGGTTTACCATCGATGGCGACCAGACCAAGCTGACGCGCGCCGATGATGACCCTAATGCACGGGCCTATCGCCTCGGCTATTTCCTCGGCGACGGCACCGGTTGCGGCAAAGGGCGGGAGTGCGCAGGGCTCATCCTTGTGAACTGGCTGGCCGGGCGCAGGAAGGCGATCTGGGTCTCCAAATCCGCCACGCTTATCGAGGACGCGATCCGCGACTGGACCGATCTTGGCGGCTCGCCCGCCGACATTCAGCCGCTCTCCAAATGGAAACCGGACCAGACCATTCCGATGGGCGACGGTATCCTCTTCGTGACTTACGCCACGCTGCGCTCGGCAGGCAAATGCGGCACCACGCGGCTGAGCCAGATGTTTGAGTGGATGGGTGAAGACTTCGACGGCGTGCTGGCTTTTGACGAGGCCCATGCCATGCAGAACGCCGCAGGGTCTGAGCAGGGCAGGGGGGGCAAACCCTCCCAGCAGGGCCTCGCGGGCCTGCGTCTGCAACTGGCAGCACCCCGCGCCCGCGTCTTCTACATCTCGGCCACGGGTGCCACGAGCGTGCACAACCTGGCCTATGCCGCGCGGCTAGGGCTCTGGGGGCAGGGGCCGGAATACCCCTTTCCAAGCCGCGAGAGCTTCGTTTCTGCGATGGAAGCCGGCGGCGTGGCTGCCATGGAGGTGGTCGCGCGTGATCTCAAGACGCTCGGCCTCTACACGGCCCGCGCCCTCAGCTTTGATGGGGTGGAGTATGACGTGCTCGAACACGCGCTCACTCCGGCCCAGATCGAGATCTACGACGCATACGCGGCTTCGTTTCGGACGATCCACCACAATCTCGAAGCCGCGCTGACGGCGACCGGCGTCAACGACGCCTCTGGCGAGACCAATGCCTCGGCCGCACGCGCCTCGGCCAAATCCCGCTTCGAGAGCACGAAACAGCGCTTCTTCAACCATCTCCTGATG
>CAYYZH010000369.1:0-2109 GCA_964475765.1 uncultured Limibaculum sp. | reverse complement strand
GCCGTCGATGAGTTCATTCCGAGTTTCCGGTTCTGCTCGCCAACAGTAATCTAGATCTTTGCAGCGCATGCTGTTGGCGCCCTCAAGGTCCGTGATGTGTCCGGTGATCGGATCTTCATCTATTCGTGGTTCAATTTCATGAGTGGGCGTCATAAAGCCCTCTCGTCAAAACTGTATGAGATTGCTATGTCACCCGCAGACGGTCGTTAAGCCGCTGAAGAACCACAACCGAGCAGATGCCAACCCATCAAGAGAACCGGCGCATGCCCTATAGCGCCGAACAGATGTACGCCCTGATTGCCGATGTACCGGCATATCCTGAATTCCTGCCCTGGTGTGCTGGAGCGCGGGTCCGTTCGCGCCGACCAGATGAGGAAGGCAAGGAGATCGTCGACGCCGATCTCATCATTTCCTTTAAGGTGTTTCGCGAGCGGTTTGGCAGTCGGGTGATCCTGCACCCAGAGGCGCAGACCATAGATGTGAGTTATCTCGATGGTCCGTTCCGTTACTTGACCAACAACTGGAAGTTCATTCCGATTGATGAGGCTTCATGCGAAGTCGATTTCTTCGTTGATTTCGAGTTCAAGTCCAAGACCCTCCAAGCGATCATTGGCGTCGTGTTCGGTGAGGCCATGCGCCGCGTCGTCCGTGCGTTCGAGGAGCGGGCTGCAGTTCTTTACGGCGCGCGCTGAGCAAGCTCACGGACGAATTTCGACTGCGGTTCCAATTTCCACGCGAGACCAGATCTCTTCGATTTCGGCGTTGCCCACGGCAGCACAGCCGGCTGTCCAGTCTGTCGAGATAATGGGGCCGACATAGCCGTTGGGTTGGCCGTGTATGAAGATGTCACCGCCGGGGTCACGGCCATCGGCTATCGCTGCGGCACGTTGGTCTGGACGGGGATAGTTTATCCCCAGCGAGAGGTGGTACGCAGAGCGATCGTTCTTTCGGTCGATCCGATAATGCCCTTCCGGTGTGCGCCCGTCACCCTCCCGGGACTTAATGCCTTCGGGACTGAAACCCAAGGCAATCTGGTATGTTGCAAGGGTGCGTTCATCCCGCATCAGGGTCAGCCGACGCTTAGCCTTCTCGATCACGATCAGATCAGCTCGCTGCTCCAATGCGACAAGGGTTGGCGCTTGCGCCTCGGCAGACGTGAAAAATCCAATAGCCGCCCCGGCTATCAGGGCCGCTGCCGCCCAAATCAGAGGTCGCATCCAGCGTTTCACAACCGTATTCCCCATTGGCTCACAAAGGCGAGATAGGAAATACTACGTGTGGCCTCAACCCCGCAACGGCCAAGCCTCTCAGGAAAAACTGTGCAAAGAGGCCCTGGCCGCCAACGGCCAGAACGTCACCTTAAGCCGGTTTCAGCGACTTTCCACGTTGATGTAGTCGCGCATTTCCGGACCGACATAGAGCTGGCGCGGACGGCCGATCTTGCCGTGTTGGTCCTCGACCATCTCTTTCCACTGGCTGATCCATCCCACCGTACGGCTGAGCGCAAAGATCGGCGTGAACATCGATGTTGGGAAGCCCATCGCCTCGAGAATGATGCCTGAGTAAAAGTCGACATTCGGATAGAGTTTCTTCGAGATGAAGTAGTCATCCTCGAGCGCCCGTTTCTCCAGTGCCTGTGCGATCTGCAGGATCGGATTGTCTTCGACGCCGAGAAGCTCCAGCACCTCCTTGGCGGTCTGCTGCATCACCGTCGCGCGTGGGTCAAAATTCTTGTAGACCCGGTGGCCAAAGCCCATCAGGCGGAAGCTGTCGTTCTTGTCCTGGGCCTTGGCGACATACTCATCGACTCGATCGACCGAGCCGATTTCCTTGAGCATCTCCAGACAGGCCTGGTTTGCACCGCCATGCGCTGGGCCCCAGAGGCTCGCGACACCCGCCGCGATACAAGCGAACGGGTTGGCTTGTGACGAGCCGGCCAGCCGTACTGTCGACGTCGAGGCGTTTTGCTCGTGGTCGGCATGCAGCGTCATGATGCGGTCCATTGCCCGGCTAAGGACCGGATCGACCACGTAGTCCTCGCATGGCACGGCAAAGCACATGTGCAGGAAGTTCGATGCGTAATCGAGATCGTTGCGCGGATAGATGAAC
>CAYYZH010000368.1:0-2123 GCA_964475765.1 uncultured Limibaculum sp. | reverse complement strand
CCCTGGATGGACCGCAAGTTGCGGTCCATCTTTCTCGGGCGTCGCTGGTTGGTTTGGGGAGGACATGCAAGGGCGGGCGCCGCGACCTGTGGCGCTCTTTGACGGGTCCTCATGATTGATCCAGGGCTGGCGGCCCCTCGCGTGCCCGATGCCTGCAGCATCGGACCTGACCCATGATACGTTAACGTTAACGACTCGGCGTGATTCTGCGCAATGGCATGGTGCGCAATACGACAAATTGCGCAAAGTTACGAATTGCTGTATCTCTGAGGATGAAATGAAAGGGACGTTGGCAGGATATGCCAAATGTCTGCGACTTTTGTCCGAGGGGTCTGAGACGTGACTAAGGGACGCCCGAAACGCATGAAGCTCGAAGAACGGATCGCGCTGGCGCGGCGCTATCATGCGGGTGAAACGCCCAAGGTGCTGGCAGAGGCCTATGGCGTCTCGCGGCGGCACGTGACGCGGATTGCCAAGGAAGAGAAAGGCGAGGGTCAGGACGTCCGCGACCCATCCGTTGCGGTGAGTTTCCGGACGGCACAGTCCGATCTCAGCGCTTTCGATGCCGAATGGCAGGGCCTTGGGTTTGCAAACCGGAGCCAAGCCTTGCAAGCGATGGTGCGGGCGCGGTGTGGGGTGCTGTCGCTGATGCAGGGGGACCTGCAGGCTTTCTCGGAGACGGTGCAACAGGCACAGGATTTGTCGGACGCGGCGCGCGTTCTGGCAAAGGCGGTCCATCGCGGACAGGTGCACCTTGCGATGGCAGATCGTCAACTGCTGTCAGATCTTCTCGAGCTGGCTCAGGCAACGCATCGTGACCTCACATCCTTGAAGGCGGCGGCGCAACGGCGACGCTGCGAGGGGTGGGCTCCCACAAAAGCGGTTGCCAAAATAGAGGGTGGGGAGGTGCTGACAAATGTCTGAGCCATTGGCCCTCTATCATGCCGTGATGGGCAAGCTCTGGGAGACAGATCGTATTCAGGGGCAGCGCCAGGCGCGGGTGGAGGCGCGTCTTGCGGGCCGACGGCAGGGGCGCAGCTATCAGCGCACCGGACGCGCCTCGGCGCGCAACCTGCTCAAGTCCGCGATGCCGGAGAGCCGGGCCGCGGTCTTCAAACGGATCAGGGCAGGGGGGTGCAAGACGCGGGCGAGCCTTGGCAACCAGCTGGCCTACGTGAACGACAAGGCGGTCTACAGCTATTCCACAATGACCAACCCCTTGAGCGGCGAGGCCGTCCTGACCGAGGACCAGAAGGCCGAGATCGTCGAGGCCTGGTCGGAGACCTGGCGCGGGACGACGAAGCTCGGGTTCACTTCGCATATGCTGCTCTCGTTCCCGACGGATGTCAGCGTGGATCAGGTCCGCGACATTACCCTCGACTGGGCGGAGCACTTCTTCGAGAGCGGCGATTTCGGCGATCAGTGGGATTACGTGCTCAGCGTGCATGACGACCGGGCGCACAAACACGCGCATATCATTCTCAACAATCGCGGCCTCAACAACGGGACCTGGTTCTCGTGCTGGGCCGAGGGCGTGATGTCGCCGCAGCTCATGCGTGAGAAGCAGGCCGAGATCGCTGAAAGCTACGGCGTTGTCCTGGAGGCCACGACCCGTCTCGAACGCGGCATCTTCGAGAAGGCGCCTGGCATCGAGGAAATCTACCGGGCCAAGGAAGACGCGCGCCTGCCGCGCGAGATCGCGCTGACGGGGCAAGAGCGGTCCATTGCCAAGGCGCAGGTTGTGGGTTTCGCGAAAGACTACCGGGACCTTGCGGACGTGCTCGATTACATGGACCAGAAACACCTTGCCTATGCGATGCGGCGGATGGCGGCGTCATTGGGCGCGTCCGCCTCGCTCGGGTACGAGACATCCCACATCTTCACCGCAGGAGAGATCGACATGGAGACCATTCGAACGGTCGGTGATGCCATCGACTATGCCGAGAAGACCATCGAAGCCTTGCGCCTCAAGGCCGAGGAACTGGACCCGATCGCGCGTCCGGCTTTTGAGACCAAGGCGGCAGATGTCGTCCGCGACCTGTCGCAGATGGTGCCCGATCCAGACCTGAGGGCCCGGTTCGGGCGTGAGTTGGCGGAGCCTTTCCCACCGGGGTCCGGCGACA
>CAYYZH010000367.1:298-2145 GCA_964475765.1 uncultured Limibaculum sp. | reverse complement strand
CCTCTGATCGAAGCGATCTTCTGGTGTGGCTCCAGCGCCGCCATGGTCTTCATCTGGATCGTACGCAGCCGTAGCATGTTCGAATACGCTCTGCCCTGAGGGGGCAGCGGTCTCGGATGGTCCTGTCATCGTCTGCTCCTCATGTTTGGGGAGCAGGGGCTCTGCAGGGTGCAAGATATTGTTCGCCCGAAGGCGTTTTCTGCTTGTCCGCAAGGGAGAGGGGGTCTATCTTCAGAACTGTCTTACGGTACTGAAGATGAAGATCCCCCCTCGGGCGCCCCGGCTCCCGGGGGTCTTTGTTTGTGAGGCATCGTTCTGATCGCTAAAGCGTTTCGGGAAATACCTGAGACATTTCCCATCGCAAATGTCGCGAAAGCACGGAGTGCGGCAGCGCATTTGCGATTCAGCATTTTCCCGAAACGCTAGGCCCGCCTCGTCGTCATGCCGTCTCCTTCATTGGTTTGATTTTGGGTCCACGTGCGTGCCCGCGGACCAGGTCCATTGAGTGCCGAATGCCCGGCGGGACGGAGCCCTGCCGGGATGCAGACGGCTACCTCGCAGTTTCGGTTTCAGGATCGATGGCGGTCTCGACGGTCCAGGAGCGCCAGACATACTCATTGGTAAAGGGCGGTGCGCCGACACCGGCATCGACCGCAATCCGGATCGTGGCGTTATGGGTCGTCGACCAGCGTACGCATTGAGTTCCTGCGTCCTCACCTTGATAGGTGCGGGTCTCGATGCAGACCGGTGGTTCGCTGCGCGTGAACATGGCGCTCTCAGCCCCATCATAGACACCTGACGTGCCATCGAGGTTTTGTGTCTCGCAGATCCCGTAGGGCGGCTTTGGCGGCGTGGCCGTGAGCCGGTCCATCATGTAGCCATGCGCATCCTCGCAGCCGCCGGGAAAGCCGCCGGCGAGACAAAGAATGACCTTGCAATCGATCTCTTCGCCATGGGCAACAGGAGAGAGCGCGAGACCGCTGACAAGGCCGAGCGCGGCCACATGCAGCCAAGTTCGGCAGCCACGCCTGAGTCTCTGCGTAAAAGATCTGTGGAGAAGTCGTCCGGCACGGCAGATGTGATTTGACATCGGTCCTGTCCTCCGCGGAGATTCAACCAAAGGTTGTTCAGCATGGCACGGATCGACATGATCTGGAAACGTATTCTTGTGTGATGTGTATTTTGTGAAGTATGCCTTTTCAGGAAAGTTGTTTTTGTTGACATCCCTCTTTTCACGGTGATTATGTCTGAGTACGGGTCGCTCAGTGCGAACGGCTCGGAGGTTGCAGGTGGAGTATTCGAGATCGCCGGTCTTCACGACGAAGCAGATTGCCGGCCTGAAGGATCAAGGCGCTGAGTTTCGCTTCGCGCTCTTGTCCATAGATGGGAAGGATCGCCAGTGGGCCTTTGTCGCCAAGCTGGAGGGTGTTGACCATGTGCTGGTCGTCCACTCCGAGTTCACCCGGCGGATTTTCAAATCCGCAAAGGCGGCGATCGAGTTGTGGGCCCAGCACTTCCCCGAGCATCCCGACATCTTCCTGCCCATCGGACCGGAACGCGTGGAGAAGATGGCCAAGATCAAGATCACGATCTGAGCCGGGGTCCGTCCACGGATCTGTTTCTGAAGCGATCGCAGGGCGCGAAAGCGCCGGAGAGCGCCGCTGCGCTGATGTTCCAAGTCCGTGTGCTGCCACAGCACACATCTCAACGACACCGCGGCAGTGCCGCGCCACGCTTGGAGCGCTGTTCGCGTGTCTCCTCATGGGAGGTCCTGCCGCGGCAGAGGTCTTCCAGTTCGACGCCCTTGGGCTTCGCGCCATCAACGGCGTTGAGGCCAAATCCTATAT
>CAYYZH010000367.1:0-288 GCA_964475765.1 uncultured Limibaculum sp. | reverse complement strand
AACCTGAAGACGCCACTGGCCTTGAGAGTGCCGGCGCGCGGGACTGCAAGGGCGACTCAAAGATATGCGCTGGTGCCGCGCGCCCCGGTTCGCCAGCTCGTTGCCACTCCGCGCTCGGAGCGCTCCTTGTGGGTCTGCTCACGGGAGGCCCCGCCACGGCAGAGGTTTTCCAGTTCGATGCGCTCGGGCTTCGTGCCATCAACGGCGTTGAGGCCAAATCCTATATAGCTTCCAACCCCGACAAGTTCCTGCTTGGGTATGGGCGGGGGGCCAGCCGTGCATCTGCGC
>CAYYZH010000366.1:0-2211 GCA_964475765.1 uncultured Limibaculum sp. | reverse complement strand
TTACCCGTCAAGAATTCTGAACTCGACGGCGATCTCAAACGTTTTCAGCGCGCCGAGGCGTTGCTCCCGTCACGCCAAGGTAACCGCGATTGCCTACCCCGATCTCTGGCGCTTTTTGTGTTTCTCCGACGGATCGGACACGATGTTCGCCATCGGATTGGCGTCGGAAGGTTCCCATTCGACGCACATGCATGGGTCGAGGCCGCCGGAACGCCGCTGCTCGAGCCTGTCACGAGACGCCCAGCGGACGCGCCCCCGCCCGAGGGACGCATTCGCGTGCCGATCTCAACGTTAGGCTGACCCGTGGGTCGTGCGGTCGCAGCCGCCCGTTTCGTGCTTGAGGTAGATCTGTCGACAGGCGAAGTGCGCGGACATCCCGCCCCGCACTGGCGGGCCGAAGGGTTGCTGGCGATCGCTGGACATGCCGAAGACACTAAGGGAGCGGGCAGCCTCGAAAAACTCGCGGCAACGGCTTATTCCGCCAAAGGTGAAGCGTTCACCATTGATCTTAACGGTCAGTATTGCGGTGCGATCCTTCGGCTCGAACCGATACGTCTCCTCCTCTTTCAGGACCCACTGGGCCTCCAGGATCTATTCTGGTCTCGACACCGCGACCGGATACTAGTGGCATCAGATCTAGATCTCCTGCTCGGCGTCAGTGAGACTCCGGATCTCGATGAAACCTATTTCGCGGAGCTTCTCGGCAGCACTGGGCAAGACCGCAGCCATACGCCTTTTGCCGGGATCCACCGCCTCGCTTATGGCGCCTCGCTGGAGATCACCAGGACAGGCAGCCGCAGCTTCCGCACATGGCATCCGCCGAGTACACCAAGCGCATCGCCTGACAACGCTGAAGACACGTTGCGAAGTTTGCTCGATGCGGCCGTTGCGGCCAACCTGCCTGCCAAGGGCCGCGTGATATCCGAGCTTTCAGGTGGGCTCGACTCAAGCTCGATCTTAGCCACCGCTCGTAAGCAACGGCCTGATGTGGAGGCGCTCAGCTACCTCTCAACACGCGGCACCGTTGGACAGGACGCGCACTACGCGTCGGAGATGATTAATGCCTGTCCTGTGCGTTGGCACCGTCTTGATCTCGACGCACCGGATATCATCCCCGACCAGTTCGGGCGCTTCATCCCTGAGCCGCGCGCGATGCTGTTTCTCTATCAGTTTGACGCCATTTCCGAGGTTCTCCGAGCGCGAGATGCTGAAGTGTTGCTCACCGGATCCGTCGGCGATGTGATCTTTGAATTCGCAGGGATTGTCCCTGCCTTTCTTGCGGACTCTCTGGCCGCCGCAAGGCCTCGTGCCGCGATGCGTCTTGCTCGTGAGTGGGCAGCAGCGCAAGGCGGACAAAGGTCTTGGACCCATTATATGCGCCATGTCGCGGCGCCGATCGCATGGGCGCGATGGCGTGGACGGAGCCTTCTCGACTGGCTTCCTAACCAGCCACCTCCTTGGATTGACCCGGACATGGCGCGCGTGTTTGGACTGGCCGGACGCTACCGCGCGCCACTGTTACCAAGCTCCACGTCTCCGGGTCGCCAACATCTCTGGGAGTCCATCGTCGAGCTTGCCGCCTTCGAGAACGTCGGGCTCTATCGCGGACTCTCGGCGGATGTCCGGCACCCGCTTTACTACCGCCCGCTGGTTGAGTTCATGCTCGGTCTAGACTTTCGCGTACGTCGCGGCGTCGGAACCGACCGCCGTCTGCAGCGGGCGGCATTGGCCGACCGCTTGCCATCAAGCATTTTATCCCGCCGTTCGAAAGGCTCCGCGCAGGAGTTGCGCGAACGCCATCTGATGGAAAGCGACCGTTGGTATCGCATGATGACCGAAGCACCCCGGCTGATCGAGCGCGGCTGGGTCAATGCGGAGATCTGGCGCGATGAGGTCGAGCGCGCACGTCTTGGGGTCGCCGGCCTGTCAGCACCGTTCATGAACGCGGTAAACACCGAACTTTGGCTTCGAGCTTTGGAGGAAACCCCGCGACCGCCAGCTATAAATCTTGAAATGGCGCATCGAGAGGAAGAAACTGCCCCTGCTTGAACAATTTGAGGACTTCGCGCCCGGCGCGCTTGCCCAAACCAAAACCGAGGAATACGAAAGCCAAAGCCGCAGACTCTCGGTGCGAATGAGGAAACATCGGGGGGCAGATCAACCAGAGCCGTCGTTCAAACCGATTTGGTGAATGTCCACTTCGTCCGCACA
>CAYYZH010000365.1:0-2270 GCA_964475765.1 uncultured Limibaculum sp. | reverse complement strand
AAGCGCGCGGCGCAAACCCGAACCGCTCGACGTCATAACGCGGCATCGAGGTATGCATCATCTCAACCGCGCAGCAGGCCAGCCCGAAGGTCATCCAGAACAGCGATCCTGTCCGCGACCAGTTGATCAGATCGTCCGCAGTGGTGAGGATAAATCCCTTATCGGCCAGTTCGTTGGAGATGTTGGCTGCCAGGACGTCCTTGTCGGCGCCCGCGGTCGCGGCTACTCCCATTCGAGCGCTCCCTTCTTCCATTCGTACGCGAACCCGACGGTGAGCACGCCGAGGAAGATCATCATCGACCAGAACGCCACATCCGAGAGCCCACCAAACGCCGCGGCCCAAGGGAACAGCATGGCGATTTCCAGATCAAAAATGATGAAGAGAATTGAGACGAGATAGAATCGAACATCGAACTTCATGCGCGCATCGTCAAAGGCGTTGAAGCCACATTCGTAGGCTGAGATCTTTTCCGGATCCGGTCGGCGCACGGCCAGCACAAGGGCTGCCAGCATCAGGACCAGTCCCAACCCAATCGCAATCCCAAGAAAGATCACGATAGGCAGATATTCGCGGAGGAGTTCTTCCATGGAGCACCCATGCTGCGCGGCTTTGCTGCACTGCGGCGTATCTACTCCCCGCAGCATCCGAGGTCAATCGCACCGTTGGGGACGCCGCGATAATATACGGTTAACGTCCACGGCCCATGCGCCGAGACGACACAGGCGCCTGCCTCGAAGCGCTGACGAACATCACAACTGTCTGAACATACCCACTCGTCCTGCAGGAGTATCCGAAGCGGCAGAAGTGACCGATCACTGTATCCGGACCCGTCGAGAACAGACACAAGTCGGGCGGTTCATGCTCCAAGATGTCTGTTGAAGACTGCTAAGAAGTAAGG
Source organism: uncultured Limibaculum sp. (assembly GCA_964475765.1). Lineage (GTDB taxonomy): Bacteria > Pseudomonadota > Alphaproteobacteria > Rhodobacterales > Rhodobacteraceae > Thermohalobaculum. Next base: position 1,371 of record CAYYZH010000365.1, on the reverse strand, counting down.
AGCCTTCATCTAATAAGGGGCTTCAGCCAGAAGATCGACGTGATCGAGTTGACCTTCGTTGTTCAGGGTTTCGTCGTCCTTCAACGATGTCACACACGGCCATACGACGAGGTCGACGATGAGTTGACTGAGATCGGAAGAAGTGGCGCGGTTGACGGGACTCGAACCCGCGACCCCCGGCGTGACAGGCCGGTACTCTAACCAACTGAGCTACAACCGCGCACCACCCGCGTTGTCCGCGAGCAGAAATGGGCTTCTAGGCCAACGCAGATGCTGCCGTCAAGATGCTATCCCAGCCTATTCGACCGTTCCCTGTGCATCGGTAAAAAGCGTGTCAGGAAGGGCGCAGTTTTGTCGGCTTTCCTATCCCTGAGGCCCGGCCCGTTCCGCGACGACTGCCGCGATCTGATCGCGCGCGATACCCAGATCGGCAAGCTCGTGATCGTTCATCGCGTTCAGCTCTTCGATCTGGCGTTCTTCCTCGGTCTGAGCTCCAAGCATTTCGAAGATCGCGTCCAACACCGTTCTATCTCCTTGCGTCTACGGGTTTTGATCTGAGTACGCAGGGTAGATGGGGATTGGATCGCTGAAAAATCACGCCTTTCACCAGGTCGTGATCTGAGGTGAGGGATCTTGAGATGACGCAGCGCGAACGGTCCACGATCGCGCACAGAACATCAGATTTCGCGTTTTCCCTCCCCTCCGTCGATTTTACCACGTGGTGGAAGATGCAGACGACCAAGACAAGAGAAGCCCCCGTTCATCCGTATTTCGGGCCGGAGCGCACGCGCCCACCGCAGGAGATCCTCGATGTCAGCCCCAAGCGATCTATCGCCAAGGCGATCTCGTGGCGGGTCCTCGGGACCCTGGATACCCTGCTGTAATCCTTACGTTTTTGGGCCCGCTCCTCGGCATGACCGAAGCCAGCCACGCCGACAATGCCAAGACCGCGACATTCATCGCCGTGACCGAGGGCGTCACCAAGATGGTGCTCTACTATCTCCACGAACGAGGCTGGGCACGGACCGGTTGGGATGTCTCGGTGGATGAACACGGAGGACGGGTTGACGGTGCCAAACGCTCCGGCGTCAAAACCGCAACCTGGCGTACGATCGCCAGTCTCGACACCGTGATCCTGGCGTTGGTCTTTACCGGCAACATCGGCACCGCCATCTCGATCGGCGGGCTCGAGGTGATCACCAAGTTGGTTCTTTACGACTTCCACGAACGCGGCTGGTCACGAATCCGTTGGGGGATGGAGGCCTGACGGCACCCATGATGCGGTCGTTGGCGCTGGGATCAGGGCGTATGGCAGGCGTATGGCAAGCGTATGGCACCTGTATGGCATCTGTACCGCAAGCGTATGGCTCG
>CAYYZH010000364.1:0-2313 GCA_964475765.1 uncultured Limibaculum sp. | reverse complement strand
ACCCCACCCTCCGGCCCGCCGCCGCTCAGGCTTGACCGTGGGCACGTCGTGCCCACATGACGCTGGGACAGTGGGCTAGGAGGTTGATCGATGGAGCATCAGTTTTGGCATCAGCGGTGGGAGGAGGGCCAGATCGGCTTTCACGAGGGCAAACCCAATGATCTGCTGGTCGCGCATCTGGAGCGGCTGGGCCTCGCGAAGGGTGCGCGCATTTTTGTGCCCCTCTGCGGCAAGGCGCATGATCTGGGCTGGCTGGTCGCGCAAGGTTTTCGGGTTGTGGGCGCTGAGCTGAGCGAGATCGCGGTGCGCGAGCTGTTCGAGGAGCAGGGGCTCACGCCCGATGTCACCCCCGCAGGTGACCTGACCCGGTATGCTTCTGGCGGTCTTGAGGTCTTTGTCGGCGATGTGTTCAAACTGGATGCGCCGCGTCTGGGCACAGTCGATGCTGTCTTTGACCGAGCCGCATTCGTTGCCCTGCCGGATGAGATCCGCACGCGCTATGCCAAACACATTCCCGAGATCACGGGCCACGTTCCGCAACTTATGATCACCTTCGAATACGATCAGAGTGTCATGCCCGGCCCGCCCTTTGCAATTGCTCCGGATGAGGTTGCCCGCCGCTACGGGGATCGCTTTGCCGCCGTCGCGTTGGCCCGCCGCAGTGTCGAGGGCAAGCTGAAGGGGCAGGCGGAGGCCGACGAGATTATCTGGCATCTGACCCCGCACACCTGATCGCGCCACCTTTCCCCCGCCCGCGGTTTGGCGTAGTATCCGCCGGCGTGCTGGGGCGCATCCGATCCGCGGGAAGGGCCGAGCCCACCTCGAGACGACCAAGACCCTTTGTCGAACCTTCTTTCAGGTCCGAGGGCGCGGATACCGGACGTGCTTGAAAGGAGGTCGATCATGTCGACTGACTCTCTGCCCGAGCGGGCCAATCTCGAACAACTGAAGAAACAGGCCAAGGATCTGGTCAAGGCGGCGCGTGCCGAAGATCCGGACGCCCTGCAACGGATTGGGCCGTATTTCGGGGATCCGGCCAGGATCGCGCTGCAGCAGGCGCAATTGGTGATTGCGCGCCGGTTCGGGTTTTCCTCCTGGACCCGGTTGAAGCGTCATATCGAGGCGGGGGCGCCCGATGGTGAGACCGCGGATCAGCGGGCGACCCGGTTCCTTGATCTGGTTTCGCTGCACTATGGTTATTTCGTCGGAGATTTCGGCCCGAAGCGGTTCGAGCAAGCAGCCGCGCTTCTGGTCGCTCATCCCGAGATCGCTGATGAGAGCATCCATGTTGCGGCGGCAATCGGCGATGCGGACCGCGTGAGCGCCTGGCTGGACCGCGACGCGGATCTTGTGAATGCAAAGGGCGGATCACATCACTGGGCGCCGCTGATGTACGCGGCCTATGGGCGGCTGCCCGGTGTCTCCAGCCTGCCTGCCTCGCGGGTTCTGCTTGAACGGGGCGCAGATCCACAGACCCATTACATGTGGGGCGGGCAGTACAAGTTTACCGCGCTGACGGGAGTGTTCGGCCAAGGCGAGGGTGGGTCGATCAATCAGCCGGAGCACCCTGAGGTGGAGGCGTTTGCTCGCTTGTTGCTCGAGGCAGGCGCCGATCCGAATGACAGCCAGGCGATCTACAATACGCATTTCGAAGAGGGCGATCTCTGCGTCTCGCTGTTGTTGGAGTACGGGCTAAAGCCGGTCGATCTCAACAACTGGCTGGTGCGGGATGGCGAAGAGATGTTGATGAACCCGCAGGAGACGATGCACTTCGCGCTGATCGCTGCGATCCGGCGGGGCTATGCCAGCCGGGCCAAGTTGCTGATCGATGCCGGGGTGGATCTCGCCAAGACCGAGGAGGCCTATGAGACCCGGGTAAAGGGACACACGCCCTATGAGGTCGCGCTGCTGGTCGGGGAGACCGGCATTGCCGCGGATATCGCTGCCGCAGGCGGACCGGTGTCGGAGTTCACCGGGCTCAAGGCTTGGGAGGCCGCGGTCATGGCGGGTGACGTCTCGCGCGCGCGGACCCTGGCCGCGGATCTGGCAGGCGATACATTCAAAGCGCGCCAGATCGAATTGCCAATGGACGCGGTGGCGACCCGAAACCACAAGGCGCTCAGGCCCATGATCGAGATGGCGTTTCCGCTGAGCGTGCCGGGCAGGGTCACGCCGCTGCACGGCGCGGCCTCCAATGGCGATCTCGAAACAGCGCGTTTGCTGGTCGAAGCGGCGGCCGACACCGCGCTGCGCGATCCCAACCACCTCTCGCCGCCGGTCGGTTGGGCGATCCATCACGGGCATGACGAGATG
>CAYYZH010000363.1:0-2340 GCA_964475765.1 uncultured Limibaculum sp. | reverse complement strand
TGCGGGCCTTGGGACCTGCCACCGCGACCCCACCCCAATGGTCGGAGACGGAGGTGATGTGCACGCGCAGCTCCGGCCAGCGGGTCTGCAGCAGGTTCGCCATGTGGAGCATGACCCCGCCCGCGTTGGCGGTGGTTGTGGTCATGAAGAAATCGGTCTCGGTCAGGCGCCAGGTCGTGCCGTCGTCGAAGACGATCCCGTCATCGCGCAGCATCAGTCCATAGCGCGCCTTGCCGACAGCCAACTTGGCGAACGGATTGGAGTAGATGCGGTTGAGGAATTCGGAGGCGTCCGGCCCCTGCACCATGATCTTGCCGAGCGTCGAGACATCGACCATGCCGACATGGTTGCGCACCGCGATGGTCTCGCGCCGGGCGGCGGCGGCCAGACCTTCGCCGCGCTGGGGATAGTACCATGAGCGTTTCCAGAACCCGGCATCTGTGAAGACACAGCCGCGGGCTTCGTGCTCCGCGCGCATCGGTGTGTGCCGGGTCGGGCGCCAATGGTGCCCGCGCTCGTCGCCTGCCAGCGCCCCGATCGAGACGGGCGTGTAGGGTGGGCGGAAGACGGTCGTCCCGGTTTCGGGGATGGTGCTGCCCGTCGCCTCGGCCATCAGCGCGAGGCCAATCACGTTGCCCATCTTGCCCTGATCGGTGGCCATGCCGAGCGTGGTGTAACGCTTCATGTGCTCGACCGAGACGAAGCCTTCGCGATGCGCCAGACGCACATCATCGGCGGTCACGTCATGCTGGGGGTCGATGAAGCATTTCAGTTTGCGCCCGGGGTCGCGGACCTCCCAAAGCGGTTCGAGCGGGCGCTCCCAGTCGGTAGACGGTTTTGGAAGGGGAGCGGGTTTTGCGCCCTTTAGAACCTTGGCGGCATCCTCACCGGCCTTGGTTCCGGCATCGACCACGGCGTCGGTCGAGAACTGACCTGCCGCACTGCCGGCCAGCGTCACCGGTTCGATCCCGGTATCCTCGACGGTGAAGCAGGCGAGGTCTTCCTGCCATGTCGGGCGAATGCCCTTGTGCGAGATCAGGTTCATCACCGGGGTCCAGCCGCCGGAGACACCGATCACGTCGCAATCAACGCGGTCTTCGGCCAGATCTTTCCGCTCGCGGTGGCGGCCGATCTCGGCGCCGGTGACGCCGGAGCCGCCGAGCGCGTGGAGAGGCACGGCGCGCGCCTTGACGGTCACGCCTGCGGCGCGGGCGCGTTCGGCGGCCTCGGGCAGTTCTTCGCGGACGTCCAGCAGGGTCGTCTCGATCCCGGCTCCGGCCAGCGTTTCCGCGACCTGATAGGTGCTGTCATTGTTGGTGCCGAGCACAATTTTTTTGCCGGGCGCCGCGGCAAAGCGCGTGACATAGGTCGCAGCAGCCGAGGCCAGCATGCAGCCCGGACGGTCGTTATCGCCATAGGCGAACGGGCGTTCGATGGCGCCGGTGGCAAGGATGATGCGCCCGGCGCGCACGATGCGGAACCGCTCGCGCGGCAGATCGCGGGTCGCGGCGGCATGGTCCGTGACGCGCTCCAGCAACCCGACGGTGCCATGGTCATAGAGCCCGAACGCGGTGGTGCGCGGCCAGTAGCGCACGCCGGTCGAGGCCATGGCGCCGAGGCGGGCGTTCAGCCAGTCGGCGGCTGGCACCCCTCCGACGGTTTGGGTCAGCCCGGTCAGGAGCGAGCCGCCAAGCTCGAAATCCTGCTCGGCGACGATGACATCGAGCCCCTTGGCGGTGGCCGCTTCGGCAGCGGCCAGTCCGGCAGGGCCAGAGCCGACGATCAGCACATCGCAATGGTCGTGGACGATTTCATAGCTGTCGGGGTCCGGCTGATCCGAGGCGCGGCCCATGCCGGCGGCCTTGCGGATCACCTTCTCGAACTGCATCCACTCCCATGTGCCGCGGGTCAGGCCCATAAAGGTCTTGTAGTAAAAGCCCGCGCCAAAGAACCGCCCGAGGGCATTGTTGATGGCACCGAAATCGCGTCGGACCGAGGGCCATGCATTCTGGCCGAACACCTCGAGTGAGGGGCTGAGTTCGGCGGTTGTTGCCTTGACGTTGGTCACCCTGTGCTCGCCCGACCAGAGCGAGACGATGGCGCCGGATTCCTCGACGCCTGCCGACATGATGCCGCGTGGGCGGTGATATTTGAACGAGCGCCCGAGGATGCGGTCGCCAGAGGCCATCAGCGCGGACGCAACCGTGTCGCCCTTGAAGCCGGAGCGGTTCATTTCGTCCCAATGGAACGCGATGGGCGCGCCGCGGTCGATCCGCCCGCCGTCCTTCAGCCGATAGCCGCTCATGACGAGACCACCTTGGCCATGCCGGGATGGGCGAG
>CAYYZH010000362.1:0-2346 GCA_964475765.1 uncultured Limibaculum sp. | reverse complement strand
TCTTGAACCGTTTGATCCGCATTTCCTGCGCTGAGCCTTCGGTCCACTGCTTCCAGCTGGCATCATCATTGTTGCCGCCGGATATGATCGCAGCAAACTCAATCTTCTCCAGCGTATCGCGGTATCGCCAAGCCTGGACCAACGCCTGCAACTTTGCCGGTCTGATGCAAAGCTCTTCGTCGTCCAACGACTTGTCACGATCCGGCAGAGCCGCCGCTTCGGCCAAAAGCTCATCACGTGCCTCTAAAAAAGCCGCATGATACCGGACAACCGCTGTGCGGCTGTAGGCAACGACTTGTGCCTTGTACCCGTTCGGCAAAAGGTTGGTCACGTAGTGCCGCAGCATATCGCGAGCCTTTTCCCCGATCAGCTCCTTGGCCTCCAGGATGTTGCCCTTGGTCGCGTATTTCTTGCGGATCGCTTCCAGTTCCTCATCCGAACGGCCGCGAAACATATCCTCGAACAGGCCGTCCAGGGTCGCCCCATCCTTCACCGCCCCTTCAGCCGTGCGACCTTCATAAAGCACCGGCACAGTCGCCCCATCGGCCTCGGCTTCCTTGATCGTGTATTGATCGATGAAATCGCCAAAAACCTCGGTAGAGCGCTTCTTATCACCCATGATAATCGGCGTGCCAGTAAAACCGATCCGCGCGCAGTTGGGCAGCGCGGCAAGCAAATTGGCATGCAGGTCACCCGCTTGCGTGCGGTGCGCCTCATCCACCACGACCAGGATCGTGTCATCCTCGTTCAGCACGTCAAAGGCCGGGCCCTTCGTGACTTCAGCCACGTCCTCATCCGTGCGGTATTTCTGGATCGTGGCGAAGACCAAACCCGGCCCCTTCCGGCGGGCGAGCCGCTTCAACGAACTGTTGCTCGTCGCCAGCTCCACCACGTCACCGGACATCGTCGCCGTTTCAGACAGTTGCCGTTGCAGGTCCTTTCGGTCGGTGACCATGATCACCTTGAACTTCCGTAGGTCCAAATCGGTCCGCATCTTGCGGATCATGAACACCATGGTCAGGCTCTTGCCCGACCCTTGCGTGTGCCAGACGATGCCACCGCGCCGGTCATGCTCGCCGTCTTGCAGCCGCGTCTTGCCCGTCCGCAGACGTTCCAACGCACGGTTCACGGCGCGGTATTGCTGATACCGGCAGACCGTTTTGATGGTCTGGCCGCCCACATTCATGAACAGCAGATAGTGGCGCAGGATATCCAACAGATGCGCAGGGCGCAGCATGCCTGCGATCATGCGCTCTTGCTCAGACAGACCCTTCTTTCCAAGCACCGCAGCCACCTCATCCTCGGAGCCTTTGCCATCCGGCCCCACGACCGTCTTCCACTGGCCGTAATGCTCCAGCACCGCGCCGATGCAGCCCACGCGGGCCTCGTCAAAGCTGGTCGCGATCAGAAGCTGGACCGAGGCGAACAGCGCAGGCGCGCCTTCGTTCTCGTCCACCTCCAGCGCGGCCTTGCGGGCGTTGTGATAGCGGCGCAGTTGCTTGACCGCTTCGGCCAGCGGTTCGGGGATGCCGGGGCTTTTGGCCTCGACCACCACCACCGGGATACCGTTAACCAGCATCACCACATCGGGGATGATAAACCCCTTGCCCACGTCATGGCCGGGGGGGCAGTCGACGCGGAACTGGTTGGAGACGGTGAAGCTGTTCGCCTCCACATCGTCCCACGCGATGTAGCGGATGGTCTGGCCGCGCCCGCCGTCCCAGCCGGGCATGCCCTCGACCGTCAGGCCCTTGAGCAGCAGTTCGGTGACCGCCTGATTGGCCTCGATCAACCCGCGCTGGCCGTGGCGGGTGAGCGCGCTGACAGCCTCGGACAGGCGCGCATCGTCGAGCCAGGGATTGCCATCAGGGCCGGGGTTGATGGCGCGCAGCCGCTCGCGCAGCGTTGCCTCGGCGATGACTTCCTTGAAGCTGGCGCGCCCGGTCAGGGCGGGGTCGTCCATCGTACCGGTATGCGCCTGCCAGCCCATGGCGACACATTGATCGATGAAAGGCTGTTCCACGTCTTCGAATTCATGCCCCATGTGCAGCGTCCCCATCGAGAAGAGGCGTAACGGGCACCCGCCCGGTAAGCAGATCGTCCATCAGGCCGGATTTCTGGAGCCGGAGCTTCGCAAATTTGGCTTGTTCCTCACGCAATCGACGCGAAAGCTCCGACAGAATATTTTCGATGATTTCTTGCTCTTCGCGGGGCGGCACCGGCAACAACGTGGACCGTATCGTCTCACTGCGGATTGCTGACATTGTTCCGCCCTGCTGGTCCTTGGAAAAGTGTCGGAGCACCCAGTCCGAATAGTTCACCTGCAACATCGCCAAGTACGGCGAA
>CAYYZH010000361.1:0-2347 GCA_964475765.1 uncultured Limibaculum sp. | reverse complement strand
CCCCAGTATCCTCCGGCCCTATCATGATCTTGGATCAGCATCAGATCATCTCCGCCGCTTTGGCGGCCCGCGCCTGTTTGTCGAGCTTCTTCTGATGGGCCGCGCGGAACTGCGGTTGCAGGTTCGGCGCGCCTTCCCAGATGCCCGCCGTGTCGCCTTCGCCGACATCCTCGAAGAAGGCCTTCATCTTGCCCATGCGGTCTTTGTTGCCCATCGCGGCGTTCACAACCTGCTGAAGCGAGCCGGCCCCGGCGGGACCCATCAGCGGACGCGCCGAGATGAGGTTGGTGAAGTAGAGCGACGGGATGCCCAGCTCCTTGCCCTTCTGCACGACCGGAGTTGTGCCAACGGCGAGGTCCGGCTTGATCGCTTCCATCGCCGCGAGGTCATCTTCGAGCGAGGCGCGGTACTGGACCTTGGCGCCATGCGCCTCGAGCCACTCGCGATCCGCATCCGACCACTGATTGCGCGGGCAGGCGGTGCCGACATACGGAACATCTGCGCCGCTCTCGATCAGGAGGCGGGCGACCAGCAGCTCCGAGCCTTCGTATCCGCTCAGCGTGATCGTGCCGTTGATCCGCGTCTGGCTGAGCGCGCCCTTGATCGCGGGCAGGAACGCGTTTTGCGCAGCGGCGACTTGATCCTTGGCTACACCGAAGGCATCGCCGATGGATGCCAACCACGCCGCTGTTCCGTCATGGCCGACAGGTGCCGAACCGATGATCGGGCGGCCCGCCGTTTCAAACTCGCGGATCGAGGCTGTGTAGAACGGATGGATCGCAGCCACGGCGCCGCCATCGAGGGCGGCGTAAAGCTCGCGCCACTCGCGGCACGGAACGACCGGACCCGCGGCCAGGCCCATTGGCGCCAACAGGCCGCCGATCATCACAGGGTCAGCCGGAAACATCTCGCCCAGCAACGTCACCGTCGGTCGATCCTCGCGACCCGCGGCGGGGGCCTGCACAGGGCCTGCGGCGATTTCATCGCGCGCGTATTTCAACATTGCCCCGGCCAGAACGTCCTTGGCCTCGGCATGGGTCGGCACGCCAAAGCCCGGCACGTCGATGCCGATGATGCGCACGCCGTTGATCTCGTCCGGCAAGAGGCGCAGCGGCACACCGGAGGCCGTCGGCACGCAAAGGTTCGTGACCACGATGGCGTCATAGCGCTCGGGGTCGGCCATCTCGTGGACACCGTCGCGGATGTCCTCGAAGAGCTTGCCGGTGACCAGTGTCTCGGAATTGAACGGGACATACCCGACCGAGCGGCGCGCGCCGTAGAAATGGCTCACGAAGGTCAGGCCGTAGACACAGCAGGCCGAACCCGACAGTACGGTTGCCACGCGGCGCATGCGCAGGCCGACGCGCAGCGAGCCAAAGGCCGGGCACATCGATTGCGGCTTGTCGTGCGGGCCTTGCGGATAGTCCTTGGCGTATTGATCCAGCAGCTCGGACTGGCCAGCGGCGCGGGCCGCCTCTTCCATCTGAGCCGCCCCCGCATGACAGCCCATGCCATCGGCAGACGGCGTCTCACCCGAGGTTTCGACCCCGGTGATCGCCTCGGCCTCATGGGCGTGATCATAGCGGATTTCGTCGGTCATTGCGTGGCCATCCTTGCGAGATGCGGGCAACGTGGTTCTGCGGAGGGGGCTGATTGAGGCGCAGGGTCCATTGGCGGCACAGCGCGCCCCACCACCTCGCCCGAGAGCGCCTCGTCAATCCGGCTCAGGGCATCGAGATCAAGCATCGGATACCTCTTCGGCTTTCTTGCGCAGCTTCTCCTGCAGCAGATCTTTCAGGTCGGAACTCGTATCCATCGCCTCTTCGGCGTTGGCGCGAAGCTCGCGGGATTGCGCCACGATACGCCGCGAATTGCGGACGCTCTTCAGCCTGCGTTTGTCCGATTCAGGCGTCGTCATAGACCACCTCCAGGCTGAGCTTCGGCTTGGCGTTCTTGCCGCGCATGTCAGCGTCAGTGGCAGGTTCCAGCACGAAGTCCGCGCCGGTGTCCTTGCCGTCGAAAAGCGCGAGCAGACCGTCCTGATCGAGCGGCTCGGGATGGGTCGGCGGGGCCTCGGCCACGTTGGTGGCCAGCTCGGTGAAGAGGCTGCCCCACTGTGTCTCGTCGGTACCGACAATCTCATACGACGCCGACTTGCGGCGCAGATCATCGTCTTGCGGGATGCTCGCCAGAACGGGGATGTCGACTTTCTCGGCAAAAGCCTGCGCCTGCCCGGTGCCGTCATCCTTGTTGATGACCATGCCCGCGACGCCGACATTGCCGCCGAGCCCGCGGAAGTACTGGACCGCCGAGCAGACATTGTTGGCCACATAAAGCGATTGCAGGT
>CAYYZH010000360.1:0-2380 GCA_964475765.1 uncultured Limibaculum sp. | reverse complement strand
GAGCCGGGCCCTCAGCAAACAGCACCCCTATGGCGGCGGATTCAAGAACAACCTCAGAACATGGGCCGCAAACGGTTGCCAGTGACGCTCTGACCAAAGCCCTTCCATCGCCGCTCTCGTGGCAAACTTCGTCCCGGTCCAATCCGTCAACTCCGCCCGCATCTGAGCGTCAACCTTGGATGATTGGCAACGTTTCAGTAACCATCGGTGTTCACCGGAAATCCAGAAACCTCTGCTAGCTCCTTTATGCGGAGCAGTGTGGCAGCCAGGCACGTTGGCGCACACTTAGTCTTTGGTCACCGGGGCGAATTATGCAGATCAACGAACTCGTGAGTTTCTGCAATCAGGAACGCCTCTTTGACATCCGTCCGGAGACGTCATCGCACGACATTGCCCTCAAACTTCAGCACCACAATGTCGGTGCACTCCTTGTAACAAGCAGCGACCGGGAGATGTTGGGGGTCGTCTCCGAGCGAGATCTGGTAAGGGCGTATGCGAGCAAAAGGTCAGATTTCGAAACAATGACGGCCGCAAACCTGATGACGCGCAACATCGTGTCATGCTGCGTGACTGACGATGTCGTGGATACGATGGCGATGCTCAACGAACGGAACATTCGTCACGTCCCGGTTCTCGAGGACGGTCGGGCCGTGGCCATGCTCAGCATCCGTGACTTCGAACATGCGTGTAAGGTTCTGCAGCAGCAAGCAATGACCGACAGCCTGACCGGGCTGCCGAACCGCCGGGCGTTTGAGCTCGCCCTTCAATCCGAGCACGAGCTTCACCAACGCTTCAAGGCCCCCTTCGCCATCGCATTGCTCGACGTCGATCAACTTACGCAGATCAGCCAGACCCATGGCCACATTGTGGGCGAACAGATTCTGGCATGCTTGGCCAAGCTCATTCAGAGCATGCTCCGATCCTTTGATCACATCGCGATTGTTGGCGCCGAGGAGTTTGTCATCCTGCTTCCCCATACCGACGCCAACGCCGCCGAGGAAGCCTGCAAGCGGATCGTGTCGAGTGTGGCAAATGAGAGAATTCTGACGAGTGCAGGAATGATCTCGGTAACCATCAGCGCCGGGGTCTCGACACTGAGACCGACTGACGCTTCGGGACTGATAACCTTGCGACGTGCTAACGATTACCTCGTCGAAGCCAAAAACGCAGGTCGCAACCGCGCCGTGACAGAGAAGCCAGATCAAAGGCAGCCGGATCAGGAGGGGAGCTGGCCTGCGAGCCTGCGACTGAGTCCGCAAACGATACACTTGCCCGAAGATGGTGGTTGCAGTGAACAGGCACAGCCTTAGCTATAAGTGGCGACCCCTCGAGGACTCGAACCCCGAACCTGCGGATTAGAAGTCCGCTGCTCTATCCAGTTGAGCTAAGGGGCCTCACCGGTCGTGACCATGCACGTGTCAATTGCGATGCGACCACTGCGCCCGCGCGTTGTCTCGCAATAGCGCTCTGGAGGCAAGCGCCGCGCGCAAGATTCCCCCTGACGAATCGCGCATTCGTGGTAGCGTCCCGGTGAAAATACCCGCGTACCGGGAATCTTGTCTCGACGTGCTTATGCTCTGAGATTCGATCCGTGATCCGAAGATCGGGCTCCGCGACGCGCGATAGAGACCAGAATCACCCCGCGACTTCGCCAAGTTCGCCGACAGCGAAGACCGGGCACTCCATCCTTTGTCTGATACTATACTCGATAGAATCTCGGAAAATCTGGGCAGATAGTACAAAATTGTATACTCCTAAGGCCGTTTAGTACTAGAAGGCCGCAAGGATCTATCGCCTGATGTCGACAGCGAGCGGAGTCTCGCGTCTTTTACGGGAGGAACTCATGAACAAGCTGAGCACTTCAGCATTGGCTCTTGCCGCGTTTGCCGGATTTTCAATCCCTGCCAACGCCGCAGAACTGACCATCGCCATCGTGAACAACGGCCACATGATCAACATGCAGTCCGTTGCCGAAGCCTACACCGCAGAAACCGGTGTCAAACTGAACTGGGTTTCGCTGGAAGAGGGCGTGCTGCGCGAGCAGGTCACATCGGACACCGCGACCGGAGGGGGCCAGTACGATGTCATCAATATCGGCATGCAGGAAGCTCCGATCTGGGGCGCTGCGGGCTGGATCGAAGAACTGAAATTTGGCGCCGACTATGACGTTGACGATATGCTGCCAGCGATCCGCAACGGCCTGTCGCACGAGGGCAAGCTCTACGCCGCGCCGTTCTATGGCGAGTCGTCCATGGTCATGTACCGCAAGGACCTGACCGATGCCGCTGGCGTGACCATCAAGGACAACGACAGCTGGGACAACATCAAGGCCGCCGCGGCTGCGATCCACAACCCCGATGCCGGTGTCTACGGCGCCTGC
>CAYYZH010000359.1:0-2381 GCA_964475765.1 uncultured Limibaculum sp. | reverse complement strand
TTTGGGAAAGCCCGACACTTGGCGCTTGGGGCCTTGGCTGGGAGGTCTGGTGCGACGGTATGGAAGTCAGCCAGTTCACCTATTTCCAGCAGGTCGGCGGACATGATTGCAACCCGGTCTCGGGCGAGCTGACATACGGGCTGGAACGTCTCGCGATGTATGTGCTCGGCATCGATCACGTGATGGACATGCCCTTCAACAGCCCGGACGCGCCGATCCCGCTGAAGTATGGTGATGTGTTCAGCCAGACCGAACGCGAATACTCCCGCTGGAATTTCGACGTGGCCGATACCGATGTGCTGCTGCGCCATTTCGAGGACGCAGAGACCGAATGTCAGGCCATCCTCGCCCAACCCGAGACGGACCCCAAGACCGGGCAGGCCATCACCATGGCCCACCCGGCCTATGATCAGTGCATCAAGGCCAGCCATCTCTTCAACCTGCTGGATGCGCGCGGGGTGATCTCTGTCACCGAACGCCAGGCCTATATCGGGCGGGTTCGCGCGCTGGCCAAGGCCTGCGCCGATGCGTTCGTCACAACCGAGGCGGGCGGCCAAACAACGTGACAACGCACCCGAGATGCATAACACTGCAACCCATATTTCAATGGGTTGGAGATTTGAGACCATGTACCGTTATGCATTCCTGTGCGGAGCACTTTTGTTGGGCGCCTGCGAGACTGCGCCCCCACCGCAGACCAGCGAACAAACCGCGATGGCCAACCTCGTCTATGAACGCATCATGGACGCCGCGAAAAGCTATAGCGAAGTCACCGGAACCAAAGTTATGGCGGCCTGCATCCGCTGGCCGAGAGATGGCCAGTCCATGGCAATCTCAGGCTATGCGGCCTACATCACCGACCGCGTCAGTGACGGCGCAATCAAACCGGCTCAACTCGGTCAAGCCGCGCTGGACGACTGCCGCGACCGGGCTGACGCTGACAGCGGTTGCACCTGCCAATTCGTCGACCGCAATGGATCGAACGTCCTCTACGTCCGGTAGGGCGTCATGAACGGGCGCAAGCTGATGATCATCGGCGGCGTCGTACTGGCCATCTTCACCGGCGTTCTCTGGTGGACCCAAACGCGCGCGTACTACGAGACGGTCGAGGGCCTGACAGAGATCACGGTCGATGGCCGAACCATCGCGGTTTCGGACTATACCGGCATCGACGCGACTTCCTCGCCGATCAAGATGCGGGCCTGCCTGACGGTTGACCCGGCATCCTTGGCAGATGCCACACCGGCCACAAAACCAACGCCTCTGATCGCGCCGGGCTGGTTCGACTGCTTCGACGCAGGCGCTCTGACCAAGGCGCTTGAGGCTGGCGAAGCCACCGCCTATCTCGCCGCCGAGGAAGAAGCCGACGGCGTCGACCGCCTGATCGCCGTCTATCCAGATGGCCGTGCCTTCATATGGCAGCAACTGAACGCCAAGTACGCGGAGTAGCCCCGTGCCCGACCTCCTGCTCGAACTCTTCTCCGAGGAAATCCCAGCCCGCATGCAGGCCCGCGCGGCTCAGGATCTTCAGAAACTGGTCACGGATCGGATGGTCGAGGCGGGCCTGACCTATTCCGGCGGTCAGGCCTTCGCGACGCCGCGGCGCCTGACCCTCGTGCTGTCGGACCTGCCTGGGCTGACCCCCGATGCGGTCGAAGAACGCAAGGGACCGCGCACGGACGCGCCGGAGAAGGCGCTGGAGGGCTTCCTGCGCTCCACCGGTCTTGCGCGCGAAGATCTGGAAGTGCGTGACGACAAGAAGGGGCAGGTTTACTTCGCCACCATCAAACGCGCGGGCCGTCCTGCCGCCGACATCGTGGCCGAAGCGGTCGAGCACGCCGTGCGCAACTTTCCCTGGCCGAAGTCGATGCGCTGGGGCAAGGGCAGCCTACGTTGGGTTCGCCCCCTGCACTCGATCCTCTGCATCCTGACCGATGAAGCCGGGGCCGAGATCGTCCCGTTCGAGATTGACGGCATCAAGGCAGGCGACACCACCCGCGGGCACCGCTTCCACGCACCGGACGCCTTCGCCGTGACCGGGTTTGACGACTATGTGCAGAAACTAGAAGCCGCCCGTGTCATCCTAGACCCTGCCCAACGCGCTGCCCGGATAGAGGCGGATGCGCAGAACCTTGCCTTCGCGCAAGGTCTCGAGGTCGTTGAGGACAAGGGCCTTCTTGCCGAAGTCGCCGGTCTGGTCGAATGGCCCGTCACACTGATGGGCGCAATTGGCGAGGACTTCCTCGATCTGCCGCCCGAAGTGCTCCAAACCTCGATGAAAGAGCATCAGAAGTTCTTCTCCGTGCGCAACCCAAAGACGGGCCGTATCGAGAGCTTCATCACGGTTGCCAACACGGAAGCCGCCGATGGCGGCGCGACCA
>CAYYZH010000358.1:0-2388 GCA_964475765.1 uncultured Limibaculum sp. | reverse complement strand
GTCTGGATCTCACCCGCCGGCAAGCTGCTGAGCAGCCCGTATTTGTTCAGGTCCAGATCGGCCACGGTCGCAGCGCCCTGCACTGTCACCTGATAACTTGTGGTGTCATTCGTCGCATTGGTGTCAGAGATATTCGACACGGGTGCGCTGACGGTCATGCTGTTGACCACGTTGCCCGACACGCCTGCCGCCACCAGCGCATTCAGCGTCACCCCCGGTGTCGAGTGGCGCAGCTTGGCGATCATCTCCGTCACTTTGAAGCCGGGGAGTTGCCCGCCCTCGCCGGGCTTGGCTCCCTGCGCGACCTTGATCTCCAGCTCCTGACAATGGTTCAGGTACTCCGCCGTCACGCCGAACCGGCCGGAGGCCACCTGCTTGATCTTGGCGGACGGGTTGTCGCCATTGGGCTCGGGGTTGAAGTGCTTGGGATCCTCCCCGCCTTCGCCTGAATCCGACTTCGCGCCGATCCGGTTCATCGCGACGTTCAGCGCCTTGTGCGCCTCGGGACTGAGCGCGCCCAGCGACATGCCCGGTGTCACGAACCGCTTGCGGATCGAGGTGATGCTTTCAACTTCCTCCAGCGGCACGGCAGGACCAGCCACCTTAAACTCCAGAAGATCGCGAAGATGGATCGGCGGCTGCGCCCGCATTCCCTCGGAATACTTCTTCCAGAGCGTATAGGAGTTCTGCCCGACCGCGCCCTGCATCATGTGCATGAGCTGCGCCTCCCAGGCATGGCTCTCGCCCTGTCGCCGCGCCTTGTAGATGCCGCCGATGGGCAGCACATTGTCCGGCCCGCGATAGGCCTGCGCATGAACGGCGCGCAGCTTTTCCTCGATCCCGAGGACACCGATGCCGCTGATGCGGCTCGGCATGCCGGGGAAGAACTCGTTCACGACGGCGCGGCTGAGGCCAACCGCCTCGAAATTGCAGCCGCCGCGATAGGACGAAATGACCGAGATGCCCATCTTGGACATCACTTTCAGCAATCCCTGGTCGATGGCGGTTTTAAAGTTCTCCACCGCCTGCTCCGCGCTGAGATCGATCAGCCCGCGCTCGACCCGGTCCATGATCGAATCCTGCGCGAGATAGGCGTTGACGGTGGTCGCACCCACCCCGATCAGCACGGCGAAATAGTGCGGATCGATGCATTCCGCCGAACGGACATTCAGCGAGCAGAACGTTCTGAGGCCATGCTTGGTCAGCCAGGCATGCACAGCCGAGGTCGCGAGGATCATCGGCATGCCGATGTTCTCGCCATCGGCGGCCTCGTCCGTCAGGATCAGGTGACCGGCGCCGGCACGCACCCGTTCCTCGGCGCGGCGCCGCACCCGGTCGATGGCGGCGCGCAATGCGCCGGGATCGCCGTCGGCGGGGAAGGTACAATGGATCACACGCGCCTTGTCCGAGAACGCATCGACCAGCCGGTCGAACTGCGCATTGGACACCACCGGGCTTTCCAGCGTGACGATCTCGGTCTGGCTACTGTCCTGATCCAGCACGTTCTTGAGGTTCCCGAAGCGGGTCTTCAGGCTCATCACCCGGTGCTCGCGCAGACTGTCGATCGGCGGGTTCGTCACCTGGCTGAAGTTCTGCCGGAAGAAGTGACTGAGCGGGCGATACTTGTCGGACAGCACGGCGGCGGGCGTGTCATCGCCCATCGAGCCAATCACCTCCTTGGCGTCCTCGACCATCGGGTGGATTACCGATTCCAGTTCTTCGATGGTGTAGCCCGCCGCGATCTGGCGTTTGCGCAGCTCGGTTCCGGTTGCCAGAGCCGTCTCGCGCCGGGCCTCGACCGCCTCGTCGAAATACGCGATCTTCGAGGTCCACTGGTCATAGGGCTGCTCGGCGGCCAGCTCGTCCTTGATGGCGCTGTCATGCAGGAGGCGGCCTTCGCCCATGTCGATGGCCAGCATCTCGCCGGGGCCAAGCGCGCCTTTCTCGACCACGCTCGCCTCGTCCGTCGGAACCATGCCGACCTCGGAGCCCGCGATGACCAACCCGTCGCCGGTCACAACATAACGCATCGGCCGCAGGCCGTTGCGGTCCATGCCCGCGATGATCCAGTTGCCATCGGTTGCCGCCAGCGCCGCCGGGCCGTCCCACGGCTCCATGACCGCGTTTGAATAGGCGTACATCGCCTTCCACGCGTCCGGCATGGTGTCGACATTCGACCACGCCTCCGGCACCAGCATGGTTTTCGCCATCGGCGCGGTGCGGCCCGCCCGGACGATCACTTCGAACACCGCATCCAAAGCCGCACTGTCGGAGGAGCCCTGCGCCACGATCGGTTTGATGTCCTCGGCCAGCGCCCCGAAGAAATTCGAGGCCATCCGGATCTCGTGGCTCTTCATCCAGTTCAGGTTGCCCTTCAGCGTGTTGATC
>CAYYZH010000357.1:2119-2405 GCA_964475765.1 uncultured Limibaculum sp. | reverse complement strand
CGCATCGATCATCTGTGAGATCTGCATTACCCGCTGACATATGTCCGCGGCGGTTGTTCCTGTTTTCCTGAAAATCCAGACATGCTAGCCCGCCGCGGACCCACCGCGTGAGGACGCTATGACCGAGACGCCCGAGATCAAGCTCTACAACACCCGTACCCGGTCGAAGGAGGTGTTCACCCCCATCGATCCGGCCAATGTGCGGATGTATGTCTGCGGCCCCACCGTCTATGACCGCGCCCATATCGGCAACGCGCGTCCCGTGGTGGTGTTCGATGTGCTCTAC
>CAYYZH010000357.1:0-2109 GCA_964475765.1 uncultured Limibaculum sp. | reverse complement strand
CATCGACAAGGCGGTCGCGGTGCAGGGACCGGGCGAGAGCCTGGAGGATGCAACCCGCCGCGTGACTGACGAGACCATCGGCTGGTATCACGAGGACATGGATGCGCTCGGCGCGCTGCGTCCCGATCACGAGCCGCGCTGCACCGAGTACATCCCGCCGATGGTGGCGATGTCTCAGGCTTTGATCGACAAGGGCTTTGCCTATGCCGCCGAGGGCCATGTGCTGTTCTCGGTCGAGGCGTATGAGCGTTATGGGTCTCTCTCCGGCCGCTCGGTCGATGACATGATCGCAGGCGCCCGCGTCGAGGTCGCACCCTACAAGCGAAGCCCCATGGACTTCGTGATCTGGAAGCCCTCGACCGACGACCAGCCCGGCTGGGACAGCCCATGGGGCAGGGGCCGCCCGGGCTGGCATATCGAGTGCTCGGCCATGGCGCGCGATCTGCTGGGCGAAGTCTTCGACATCCACGCCGGCGGGATCGACCTCGCCTTCCCCCATCACGAAAACGAACTGGCGCAGTCCTGCTGTGTCCACGGCACGGATCGTATGGCCAACTGGTGGATGCACAACGAGATGCTCCGCGTCGAGGGCGAGAAGATGTCGAAGAGCCTCGGCAACTTTTTCACAGTCAAGGATCTCCTCGACAAGGGCATCCCGGGTGAGGTCATCCGCTTCATGCTGCTGTCGACCGGGTATCGCCAGCCGCTGGACTGGACGCAGGCGCGGATGGAAGAGCTGACGGACACGCTTAGAGATTGGCGAGATTTGACGCTGGGGCACGAAGAACCCGGCGCCCCCCCGCCTGACATCGTAGCCGCCATTGGGGACGACCTGAACTTCTCGAAAGCACTCGCTGCGATGCATGGCTACGCACGTTTGGGGGATTACGTTTCGCTGTTTCGCAGCGGCGCTCTTCTTGGGCTGCTCGAAGACAGCTACGCGATGGGCGGTTGGACAGTGTCCGAGAAGGACATGGAAAATGCTCACAAGCTGGCAGCCCAAGAACTCGTTGAACGCCTTTTGTCAGACAGGACCGAAGCCCGAAAACAAAAGAACTTCGCACGTGCCGATGCCATCCGGGACGGCTTCGCTGCTGCCGGGGTGATCGTCAAGGACACGCCCGACGGCGCTGTTTGGGAACTCGGCAAAGACTTTGACCCCGCCAAGCTGGAGGCCCTGAAATGATCTCTCCCGTTCAGCGCGACACGTCCCCCCTTCATCTGGCCAAAAATTCCTGTGGCGACAACCGGAGGCGGGCGCGATGACCAAGGAACGTCTCTACCTCTTCGACACGACGCTGCGTGATGGCCAGCAAACGCAGGGCGTCGATTTCTCGGTCGAGGACAAGATCAGGATCGCGCGGGCGCTGGACGATCTCGGGCTCGACTATGTCGAGGGCGGCTGGCCCGGGGCCAACCCAACCGACAGTGATTTCTTCGCGCAAGCCCCTACGCTCAACACTGCCAAATTCCTCGCCTTCGGGATGACCAAGCGGGCCGGACGTTCGGCGGCCAATGACGAGGTGCTGGCTGAGGTCATCAATGCAGGCACAAAAACTGTGTGTCTCGTCGGCAAGTCCCATGACTTCCACGTCGAGAAAGCGCTGGGCATCACGCTTGACGAGAACCTCGAAAACATCCGCGCTTCGATGCAGCACATAACCGAAATGGGCCGCGAGGCGATCTTCGATGCCGAGCATTTCTTCGATGGCTGGAAGGCCAACACCGACTACGCCATGGCTTGTCTGGAGGCGGCGATGGAAGGCGGCGCGCGATGGGTTGTGTTGTGCGACACCAATGGCGGGACGCTGCCACTAGAGATCGGCGCGATCGTCCATCAGGTCTGCGAGAAGGTGCCCCATACGCAGGTTGGAATTCATACCCACAACGACACCGAGCAAGCGGTGGCAGGATCGCTGGCCGCTATCGAAGCTGGCGCGCGGCAGATCCAGGGCACACTCAACGGTCTTGGCGAGCGGTGTGGCAATGCCAACCTGACCTCGATCATCCCAACGCTGCTGCTCAAGCCGATGTACCGGGATGCTTACGAGACCGGAATTGCGCCGGAAGCCCTGCCGAAATTGCGTCAGGCATCCCTGATGCTCGATG
>CAYYZH010000356.1:0-2419 GCA_964475765.1 uncultured Limibaculum sp. | reverse complement strand
ATCAGCCAGCGATAGGCGTGCAGGAGCGCCGCTGGTCCGAGGTAGCGATCGCCATTCCACCAGTAGCTCGGGCATGAGGTCGAGCAAGACGCGCACATCACGCATTCATAGAGCCCATCCAGCTTTTCGCGGTCTTCGATCGACTGTTTCCACTCGGTTCCCGGCGCTGGGCTGGAGGTCTCGAGCCATGGCATGATCGACGCGTGCTGGGCATAGAAATGCGTCAGATCCGGGATCAGATCCTTGACCACGGGCATATGCGGCAGCGGATAAATCTTAACGTCTCCAGACACTTCGGCGATGCCGTAGGTGCAGGCAAGTGTGTTGATCCCGTCGATGTTCATCGCGCACGAGCCGCAGATCCCCTCGCGGCAGGAGCGGCGGAAGGTCAGCGTCGGATCGATCTCCTTTTTGATTTTGATAATGGCGTCCAGAATCATCGGGCCGCAGCTGTCGAGATCGACAAAGTAGGTATCCACGCGCGGGGTCTCACCGCTGTCCGGATCCCAGCGATAGACCTTGAACGTCTTCGTGCGCGTCGCGCCTTCGGGCTTGGGCCACGTCTTACCCGTGGTGATCCGCGAGTTCTTGGGAAGCGTGAATTCAACCATGGTGGTCTCCCTTGCTGGGCTTTACTCCAATAAACACTTTTTCACCCCGGTGCAGAGCAAATGTCGTCGCATCCGGCTCGAGCGCGGTAAATTCCCTCACGGTGAAACCCGGTGCCGCAAAACGGTCGCGCACATCCCGCCCGTACCAGCGCAGATGGGTCGGATCGCCATAGTATAGCTTGCGCAGCTCTGGCGTGTCATGGGCCGGGTTTTCATAGGTCGCATTAAAACCCTCGATCATCGGAACGGTGATCACAGCCTGCCCGCCGGGTTTGAGGATCCGGTAAATCTCGGCAAAGGCCGCGTGGTCGTCGACATGTTCGAGAACGTGGTTGGCCATGACCATGTCCTCGCTCGCGTCGGGCAGGTCGATGGCCGTGATGTCGAGTTGCAGTTCGAACTTGTCGTTGAGGTCGGCGGTTCTGTATGCAGCGCCGCGGGCCACCATTTCCGCCCGGACCCAGGGCTCTGCCGCGAAATGCAAAACCGAGGCACCTGCAGGCAGGTCCATCTCCCGATCCATCCACATTTTCAGGAGCCGGTGGCGCGGACGAGAGTCGCATTGCGGGCACCAGATCTCCGCCTTGTGACGGACGGGGGCAAACATGCCCTTGTAGCCGCAGATCGGACAGTGGCGTAGTGTCTGCCCCTCAACCAGGCCTGCCATATGCCGAAGCGCCCGTTCCCCGCGATGCACGAGGATACGGGCAATTTCATCGGCGTCGCGGGTGCCGGGGGCTGACCATCTCTGCGACATCGGTAGCTGGGTATCAGTAGACGCGGGCCTTGGGCGCGATCTTGGCAGGGTCGATGCCGCCCTGATTGTGCGGGGTCAGCGGGTCTAGCACGACGGAACGATAGTCGAGTTTCACCTCGCCGTTGACCCATGCGAGACTGTGCTTGCGCCAGTTCTCGTCATCGCGATCGGGGTAGTCCTCGTGCGCATGGGCGCCGCGGCTTTCCTGACGCGCCTCGGCCGAATAGACGGTGGCGAGAGCATTCGGCAACAGATTCGCCAGTTCCAGCGTCTCCATCAGGTCGGAGTTCCAGATCAGCGAACGGTCGGTCACGGCGACATCGTCGAACATTGCATCGACGCGGGAGACCTTGTCACAGCCTTCCTTCAGCGTTTTCGAAGTCCGGAAGACCGCTGCATCGTCCTGCATCGCCTTTTGCAGGCTGTTGCGGATGGTTGCGGTCGGGGCCGCACCTTTTGCGTGGCGCAGCTTGTCGAAGCGATCCATCGCTTGATCGACCGAATGCTGGTTGAGATCGGGGTTGGCCGATTTCGGGTCGACGATCTGCCCGGCGCGGATCGCGCAAGCACGGCCGAAGACCACGAGGTCAGTGAGCGAGTTCGAGCCCAGCCTGTTGGCGCCGTGCACCGAGGCGCAAGCCGCCTCGCCCGCGGTCATCAGGCCGGGGATATACTGGTCCGCGCCGTCCTTATCGACGGTCAGCACCTCGCCCCAGTAATTCGAGGGGACACCGCCCATGTTGTAGTGGACGGTCGGGATCACCGGGATCGGCTCACGGGTGACATCGACGCCGGCGAAAATATGCGCCGACTCGGAGATGCCTGGCAGGCGCAGCGCCAGCTGATCCGGCGGCAGGTGATTGAGGTTGAGGTGGATGTGGTCGTTCTCGCCGCCCACGCCGCGCCCTTCGCGGATTTCCATGGTCATGCAGCGGCTGACGACGTCCCGCGAGGCGAGATCCTTGGCCGAGGGCGCGTAGCGTTCCATGAACCGCTCGCCCTCGGAATTGGTCAGGTACCCGCCTTCGCCACGCGCACCCTCTGTGATGAG
>CAYYZH010000355.1:0-2426 GCA_964475765.1 uncultured Limibaculum sp. | reverse complement strand
CTTTCTCGACAGCCACATGATCGCGCTCTCGGAGCTGCCGCTCCATCACCGCGATCCGTTCGACCGCATGCTGATTGTCCAGGCGACGGCTGAGGAGATCCCGGTGCTGACCTCCGATGCCAAGTTTGGGATGTACGAGGTCGAGGTACTGGACGCCCGGGCTTGAGCGGCAGGTGAAGCAGGCCGAAGTTGCCTGGAACGTGCGGGGCGCGCCAGCACTCTAGTGCGGCAATCACAAGGTTACCTCCTCGCCCAGCAGATCGTGGCAGGCTACTGGCCGGCCATGACACCGCGCTCCAGTCACATACCGGGCCCGGCCAGTCCAACCCTCGCCAGAACCGGAAGGCCGCCGCCCCGCGGGTTAGCTGATGCGCTTCCACCAAGCCCGCCAGTGCATCCGCACCAACACGGTACTTTACGTGCGCACTCCGAGAAAGATGTTCGTCTTCCGGATGTCCGCCCGCGATGCTATGTTCCCGAAGATTTTTTAAGACGTGCATCCATCATTTGCCGCCATTTGCTCGTAAAAGAGGTTGTGAAATTATGAGGCTCCCAGATTTTAGACTAGTCGCTTCAATCCTCGCCATTATGGTCGCACCAACGGCTGCTGCCGAAGCTCGAAACTGCGGCGGCCCCGGCAATGTCTGCAGGGTGCCCGGTGGAGCCTACTATGCTGCGGCGCCTGAAACACGGGATCCCACCCGGCGGCATCCGACAGTTCTGATCCTTCATGATGCAGGACGCGACCCTACGGACATCATTGAAGATCGCGACCTCATTGAGCAGTTTCTCGACCGAAATCATGCTGTGATCATCCCCTTTGCAAGCAAGAGGAAATACGTCCGGATCACGATGGAATCCAGGCGACTTACTGAAGGAGATAAGGATCCAGAGAAGAGCGACAAGAAATACGTCATCCAGACAGAGTCTGGCGGTTTGAGGTACCTGAAACACCGGGAACGTGGCTGGTACTTCCGGAATACAGACAAGAGGATCGAGACGAAAGCCGACAACGTCATGGGCAGAAAACGGACGAAGCCCCTTGGACGAAACGAGTACAAATTCATCCAGCAAGTATTGAGGGATGCCGCCTGGAGGTTCTGGATCAGTGAGCGAAATCTCATCATCGTTGGTCTCGGCCATGGCGGCTCACTCACATGGCAGCTTGCATGCAGACATCCCGGCCTCGCCAAACTCTTTGCACCGATCGACGGCGCGTATTGGTCAAAGGTTCCGAAACAGTGCCAACACGGCGGGCATCTCATTCAAACACACTACCGCGACAGCAAGTTCTGGCCCATGGATGGCGTCAAGGCCGGCAGGAAGAAGTTTGCGCGGACCAAGCTCGCAGACAATCTCGATGTGTTCGCGCGATCAAACGGTTGTAACCCCAAGAAGGCACCGGGAGCCTTCAACGAAGAAGGCGTGACGCAGGAGCTTTGGAAAGGCTGCACTGCCGGCACAGGGCTCGGTCTTCTCGTCATGGATGAACCATTCGAGTTTCAGGATTGGTGGTTGGATCACATACTCATTCGGGGTGGCGGGAGCCAGATTGCAAACTCGAACACCGAACCCGAGCGCAGCGAAGTACCCTCGGCGGTCCCATTGTTCTTGCGGCCGAAGACCACCGCGAACGAGTGAATGAGAGGTCGCATTCTGAGGAAGATAGTATTCGCGGGCGGGGATCGCCGATGAAATTCCGGTGCTGGCCTTGGATATGAACTTCGGGACGTACGAGGTCGACGTGCTGCATGCATGACCTTGAGCAGCTTCTTGCCGGGGTTCGCATCCGTTGCGCAGTCACCCGACCCTACTGGTTCAGGATTGGTGCCTTGTGATCCCAGAAGACTTCGCCAGTCGCGACCGCGGGGAACCCGGTGTCATCCGGCACTTCCGTGAACGCCATGTCCGGATGGCTGATCAGAGACCGTACCCGGTCCACCGACTCCGCCCGGACCCACCCGCTGCCAAGCACAGGCTCCGTGCCAGAGATGTCATCAATCCATAATATCCAATATCGCATCACGGCAAGTTCCGGGGCAAGTCTTGCCGTGTGATTAACAAGACGCGTTAATCGATGGAGTAGGCCAATGGGGTGCCATCATGGTCGAGTTGCAGTATACTTCCGTCCGACAAGAAGCAGGCGTGCCTATGCCGAACCTGAAGGCGCGCCCAAAAGACCAAAGCCGCAATCAAAAAACGAGCAGGATTCTACCCGATGGCTGATCAACAGATCGCACACGAAAAACTTGTCGAACTGACAACGGACATCGTCTCCGCGCATGTCTCCAACAATCATGTTCCAACCGCAGATCTCGCGAACTCGATCCAGGCCGTCTACGCCAAGCTCTCTGATCTCCATGTCCCACCTCAGGAACCGGAAGCTCCTCCCGTGCCGGCTGTCTCGATCAAGAAGTCGATCACCG
>CAYYZH010000354.1:607-2455 GCA_964475765.1 uncultured Limibaculum sp. | reverse complement strand
GGCCGGGTCTGGAACCTCGATGGCCGGTCGGCAGAAATCTGCCAGATCGAGTGGACCGGGCCGTGATCCCACGTTCTCCGCTGTCAGCGTTCAAGGGCGAGCGTCTGGCGGGCATCGGGCACAATCAGGGGCCACCCCTGGATGCCGCGATGAGCTGGCGCAAGTTCACCTGGAAGAAGGCGCGGCGGGAATTGTTGCCGCGTCTGCCCTTGGAGGTGATCAAACGGCGAGTGGCCCGTGCGCAGCAACTGGGGCTGGAATACCCGCAATACGCCTCGATCCTGCTCGGCACCGGGCGGGACATCGTGGCGTTTCTCTTCACCTCGGATGCTCTGGGCGCACGGCTGAGCCGAACCCCGCCCCTGCCTCAAACCGTTGCGCAAAAGTTGATGCGGATCGAACGGGCAGACCGGCTGCTGACCGCGGAAGCGCCGGGCAATCCGATCCGGCTGGCCGATGCGATCAGCCGGGAGCACGAGATTTCCGTGAAGGGCGTCGGCGCCCTGCCGGAGGCAGAACAGGCGGCATGGACCGAGGGGCGCGATGCCATCCTTGGGGCCTTGCGTCCGCTGAAGATCCCAGGCGATGCCGTCGTCATGATCGGCTCTGCCGCGCATGAGCGGACCTGGGCCGACGCTGCACGTCTGGCAAAGTTCCTGCCCTCAGATCAGTATTTCGGAACCTGAAGCCGCAAGAGATGCGCCGTCAGAGACCGGCGAGGTATCGGTCGAGATAGTCGAGCCGGTCCTGACCCCAGAACTTCTCCTCACCCACCACATAGAACGGCGCACCGAAGACGCCCTTCTCCAGCGCCAGCGCGGTGTTCGCGGCATAAGTCTCACGGGCAGCGTCCCGACCGGCCACGACCGCTTGCGCATCGCCGCCATGGGCCGTCACGATCTCGGCAATCGTTGCCTCTTCCGAGATGTCACGCTCTTCGGCCCAGCAGGCCGCAAGAAACGCCCGGCTGATCGCGCCCGCATCACCGCCTGAACCGGCCACGCTGAGCACAGCGAGAGAGGCATGGGTGGGATCGGTCGGCCAGTGCTTGGGGTGGATGGTCAGCGGCAGACCCGCATGCTCGGAGAGCCTGCGCAGCTCCTGCAAGCGATAGGCCTGCCGGAATGGATGACGTTTCGGGACGGGAACGCCGCCGGTTTCCGCGAAGACGCTCATGAGATCGGCTGGGCGATAGACGATCTCCGCACCATGCTTGGCCGCGATCTGTTCCAGCCGGTCTCCCGCCAGATATGTGAACGGGCTGAGCAGCGAATAGAAGAAGTCGATCTGTGCCATGACAGGCCTCCCAAGCAAAAGCGATCCGCCCTTCCATACGGTCTTTGCAAGCCAGAACAAGCCCTGTTATGAGACCGTCACATACCGGGGAGAGTGAGGGACGCAGCCGATGAACGATGATGCCATGCATTTGATCTCAGGCAATGCGAACCTGCCGCTGGCCCAGGCGATTGCCCGGCGGATGTCGGTCTATCAGGGCAAGAAAATCAACATCACCTCCTCCCGGGTTGAGCGCTTCAACGACAGCGAGATCTTTGTCGAGGTCTTCGATAATGTGCGCGGACAGGATGTCTTCGTGATCCAGCCAACATCGAGCCCGGCGAACGACAACCTGATGGAGCTGCTGATCATCACCGATGCGCTGAAACGCGCCTCGGCCCGACGGATCGCAGCCGTGATGCCCTATTTCGGCTATGCAAGGCAGGACCGGAAGACCGCGGGGCGCACGCCGATTTCGGCCAAGCTGGTGGCGGATCTGTTGCAGAAGGCGGGTGTCACGCAGGTCCTGACGATGGATCTACACGCGGGCCAGATCCAGGGCTTCTTCGACAT
>CAYYZH010000354.1:0-597 GCA_964475765.1 uncultured Limibaculum sp. | reverse complement strand
ACATCCCAACTGATAACCTCTATGCGGCGCCTGTTTTCGCGCTCGACCTCAAACACCATTTCGAGAATTTCGACGATGTCACCGTGGTCTCGCCCGATGTCGGCGGTGTGATCCGGGCGCGCGATCTGGCAAAGCGCATCGGCGCAGGGCTGGCAATTGTCGACAAACGCCGGGCACGTCCGGGTGAGGTCGAATCCATGACCATCATCGGCGAGGTCTCGGGCCAGCGCTGCATCATCGTCGACGATATCTGCGACACGGCCGGCACGCTTTGCCGGGCAGCGGAGCTCCTCATGGACAACGGCGCTTCGGAGGTTCACTCCTATATCAGCCACGGCGTTCTGTCGGACCCGGCCATCGAGCGGGTGACAAACTCGGTCATGAAATCGCTTGTGATCACCGACTCGATTGAACCAACCGAAGAGGTCAAGGCCGCCAGCAACATTCGTGTGGTCTCGGTCGCGCCGCTTTTTGCCCAGGCGATCCTCAACATCCGCAACGACACGTCAGTGTCGTCCCTTTTTGATGAAGAGATGCTCGGTCCGATCTACGAGGCCTTCTACAAGTTCGACTGATCCGAGGTCGACAGAGACAGGA
>CAYYZH010000353.1:0-2458 GCA_964475765.1 uncultured Limibaculum sp. | reverse complement strand
AGGCGTTTGAGCCTGTGTTGATCGAAGGCAAGGCGATCCAGCTTCACCCGCTGGTTTGTGCTGCGTTCAACGCCGACTTCGATGGTGACCAGATGGCGGTCCACGTGCCGCTGTCGCTGGAGGCGCAACTCGAAGCGCGCGTCCTGATGATGTCGACCAACAACGTGCTCAGCCCCGCGAACGGCAAGCCGATCATCGTGCCGTCGCAGGATATGGTTCTTGGCCTCTACTACCTCTCCCTTGAAAAGCAGGGCGAGCCGAACGAGGGCATGATGCTCGCCGACATGGCCGAGATCGAGCATGCGCTGAACGAGGGTCTGATCAACCTGCACACCAAAATCATCACGCGCTATGACACGCTGGATGAAGAGGGCAAGCCTGTGCGCCAGCGCGTCGAGACGACGGCGGGCCGGATGAAGCTGGCGAACCTCGTGCCCAAGAACCACATGGTTCCGTTCGAGTTGGTCAACAAACCGCTGCGCAAGGGCGAGGTCGGCGAGCTGATCGACACCGTCTATCGGCACTGCGGTCAGAAAGAGAGCGTCATCTTCTGTGATCAGATCATGACGCTGGGCTTCACCGAGGCGTTCAAGGCCGGGATTTCCTTCGGCAAGGACGACATGGTGATCCCGGACACCAAGTGGCCGATCGTCAACGAGACCCGTGAACAGGTTGCCGAGTTCGAGCAGCAGTATCAGGACGGTCTGATCACCCAGGGTGAGAAGTACAACAAGGTTGTCGACACCTGGGCGAAATGTACCGACCGGGTTGCCGACGAGATGATGAAGGAGATCCAGACGGTTCAGATCGACGAGGAAACCGGCCGCGAGAAAGAGCCGAACTCGATCTGGATGATGTCCGTCAGCCGGGCCCGTGGCTCGCCGGCGCAGATGCGTCAGCTTGCAGCGATGCGCGGCCTGATGGCCAAACCGTCGGGTGAGATCATCGAGACGCCGATTGTCTCGAACTTTAAGGAAGGCCTGACCGTGCTCGAGTACTTCAACTCGACCCACGGCGCCCGCAAGGGTCTGGCCGATACCGCGCTGAAGACCGCGAACTCAGGCTATCTGACCCGGCGTTTGGTGGACGTTGCTCAGGACTGCATCATCAAGATCGATGATTGCGGGACCGAGAACGGAATCACGCAGGAAGCGGTGATCGACTCCGGGAACGTGATCAGCTCGATCGGCGAGCAGGTGCTGGGCCGTGTGCCGCTGGAGGACATTCTCGATCCTGCCACCGGCAACATGATCCACCCCTATGGCGTGCTGATCGACGAAGCGGACGCGGTACGGATCGACGAGGCCAAGGTGCAGTCGATCAAGGTGCGCTCGCCGCTGACCTGTGAGGCCGATGACGGGGTTTGCGCCCAGTGCTATGGCCGCGATCTCGCACGCGGCACGCCGGTCAATGTCGGCGAGGCCGTGGGCATCATCGCGGCGCAGTCGATCGGCGAGCCGGGCACGCAGCTGACGATGCGTACGTTCCACATCGGCGGTGCGGCAAACGTCTCGGACAACTCGTTCCTCGAGTCCACGCAAGAGGGCAAGGTCAAGTTCGAGAACGAGAACGCCCTGACCAACGCCGATGGTGACCGGATCGTCATGTCGCGGAACATGCAGATCGTCATCACCGACGATAAAGGCCGCGAGCGGGCGACACACAAGCTGATCTACGGATCGAAGCTTCTGGTCGAGGAGAAACAGGAGGTCGGGCGCAACGAACGTCTGGCCGAGTGGGACCCCTACACGCTTCCGATCATCTCGGAGAAGGCGGGTGTGGCCAAGTTCGTCGATCTCGAGTTTGGCTCGACCATGCGTGAGGAGACCGATGACGCGACCGGGATTTCCCAGCGCATCGTAACCGACTGGCGCACGGCTCCGAAGGGCAATGACCTGCGTCCGGCGATCACCATCGTCGACAAGGACGGCGAGATGGTGAAGCTGGAAAACGGCAACCCGGCGCATTACTTCATGTCGGTGGACGCGATCCTCTCGGTCGAAGATGGCGAGGAGATCAAGCCGGGCACGATCGTTGCGCGTATCCCGCGGGAAGGCGCCAAGACCAAGGACATCACCGGCGGTCTGCCGCGGGTGGCGGAACTGTTCGAAGCCCGGCGTCCGAAGGATCACGCCATCATCGCCGAGATCGACGGGACGGTGCACTTTGAAAAAGACTACAAGAACAAGCGCCGCATCGCGATCGAGCCGCATGACGAGACCGAGGAACAGCGCGATTACCTGATCCCGAAGGGCAAGCACATCGCCGTTCAGGAAGGCGACGTGATCCAGAAGGGCGAGTACATCATGGACGGCAATCCCGCGCCGCATGATATTCTCGCAATTATGGGGATCGAGGCGCTGGCCGGCTACCTGGTCAACGAGGTGCAGGAGGTCTATCGCCTGCAGGGCGTGAAGATCAACGACAAGCACATCGAGGTGATCGTTCGCCAGATGCT
>CAYYZH010000352.1:0-2465 GCA_964475765.1 uncultured Limibaculum sp. | reverse complement strand
ACCTTCCAGGCCTTTGGCGGCAACGACCGTCTCGTCGGCAATGGCGGGGCGGACAGTCTCTTTGGCGGCGCAGGTGCCGACGACCTGATTGGCAATGACGGCAACGATCTGCTGAACGGCGGCGCCGGCAACGACGAGATCTATGGCGGAGCGGGCAACGACCGGGCCAGCTTCTCCGGCAACTCGTCCGCCTACACCGTTGTGGCCGTCGGCGGCGGCTTCCGCGTCACCGGCCCCGACGGGACCGATATGGTCATGGGCGTCGAGCGGCTCCAGTTCGCGGACGGCACGTTCGACACGGCGGATCTTGTCAGCAAGCCTCCCTCGCAGCCTGCCAGTGAAACGGCAACACCGAGCACGGGCACCGGCACCGCGGGCAACGACAACCTGGTCGGCAACAATGTCGCCAACACCTTCCAGGCCTATGGCGGCAACGACCGTGTCGTCGGCCTCGGCGGCAATGACAGCCTCTATGGCGGGGCTGGCCGCGATGAGCTGGTCGGCAATGACGGCAACGATCTGCTCAGCGGCGGCGCCGGCAATGACGAGATCTATGGCGGAGCGGGCACCGATACGGCCGTCTTCTCCGGCCGAACCACCGACTACACCATCGTAGCCGTTGGCGGCGGGTACCGGGTCACCGGCACCGACGGCACCGACACGGTCCTCGGCGTCGAGCGGTTCCAGTTCTCGGACGACACGCTCACGGTTGCGGAATTCCTGAACCTGGTCGACGACGATACGCCAACGCAGCCCGAGGCCGCGGTGGACGAGCCCGTCACGCCGCCCAGCACCGGAACCACCAATGATGACGGTGGTATTGCCGTGGCGCTCAAGGGCGACCTGGTCAAGAGCACCAACAATGGCCTCGATCTCGACTTCGACGATCCGTCCGGCACCGGGTTCAAGGGCATCAGCATCGTGGCGGTCGACCAGAACTCCGACCTCAAGGTCGCTCTGGGCAACCGGGCCCAAGAGGCCTACGTGATCTACGAGGACGGGGCTCAGGCCACGATCAACGGCAAGGTCATCGAAGCCAACGCGTGGACGACCCAGTTCAACCGGATCGAACCCGATGGCCCCGCCATCAGCGGCTCGGCCCTGAACACGGCGCTGCAACTCGGCTCGATCATCACCGACAGCTGGAAGATCACGGGGACCGACAAGAACGACACGATCTCCGGCCTCTCGCGGAGCGAGGTGCTCGAGGGCGGCAGAGGATCGGACCACATCGAGGGCAATCGCGGCTGGGACCACATCTTCGGTGGCAACGGCTGGGACAAGATCGAAGGCGGCAAGGGCCAGGACAAGCTCTATGGCGGTATCGGCAAGGATACCTTCATCATCAGCGAAGGCGATGGCACGGACACGATCTACGATCTCGAGGCGGGCGACCGGCTGGCGATCGAGGGCTTCGACTTCACGAACCTGACCCAGGTCCGGAACCGTCTCGAAGACCGTGCAGACGGCACGTCCTTCCTCAATCTCGGCAATGGCGACGGCTTCATCCTGGCCGGCGACAGCCAACAGTCGCTGAACGACGTGGATATCATCCTCGGGTGATCCCGGGCAGACTGAAAGCTTCACGCCGGCAAGGGCCATGGGCGCTTGCCGGCGTCTCTTTTCCGGACGGGCCGGTCCGTATGCGTTTCGGCCGTATTGCGTAAATCCCGCGACGGGGGGCCATCATGGCAACAGAACCGACAGTCACTGCCGCCTATCATGACCTGATCCGTCAGGACATTTTCCCGATCTTTCCCGAAAAGACCGGGCGGCTTCTCGATCTCGGCGGCGGCATCGGCGCCACGGCAGCAGCGCTGAAAGAAGCCGGACGGGCCGAACGGATCGTGGTGGCCGATCTGGTGGCCGATCATGCCCTGCCGCAGGTCGATCGTGCCTATGGCGGCAATCTCGAGGACCCGGCCTTTCTCGAACGCATCATTGCCGAGGAAGGCCCGTTCGACGCTGTCCTCTGTCTCGATGTGCTCGAGCACCTGCGCGACCCCTGGGGGATCATCGCCACCCTGCGCGACGGGCTGAACCCCGGCGGTGTGATCACAGCCTCCATTCCCAATGTCCGGCACTACCGGGTGGTCTGGCCGCTGGTCACGCAAGGCCGGTTCGACCTTGCCGACAAGGGCATCCTCGACCGCACGCACCTGCGCTGGTTCACCCGCAAGACCGCGGGCGAGCTGATGTCGCCCGACGGCATGGTCATCGAGGAGATGCAGGGCAAGCTCGCCATGGGCCCGGGCTATAAATGGGCCAACAGGCTCAGCCTCGGCCTGCTGCGCGGCTTCTGCGAAATCCAGTATCTGGTCCGCGCCCGCAAGACCGGATAGCCGCTCCCCACCCCTGCCAATTCCTGAGCGCGTGGTCTCTGCGCCATGACGCGCCGCAAGGCTTGCGTCATTGAAACCACGAAACTATGCTCGGATGTCACTGAAACCACGATAACAGCCGGG
>CAYYZH010000351.1:0-2527 GCA_964475765.1 uncultured Limibaculum sp. | reverse complement strand
CGGGCTGGTGAAGTCGAATGCAACGGCGAAGTTCGACGAGACGGTCGAGCTGGCGCTGAATCTTGGCGTCGACCCGCGTCATGCGGACCAGATGGTCAGGGGCTCGGTCACGCTGCCGAACGGCACGGGCAAGACGCTGCGCGTTGCGGTGTTCGCGCGTGGTCCGAAGGCTGAAGAGGCCAAGGAAGCGGGCGCAGATATCGTCGGCGCCGAGGATCTTATGGAGACGATCCAGGGCGGCACGATCGATTTCGACAAGTGCATCGCGACGCCGGACATGATGCCGATCGTCGGACGGCTGGGCAAAGTGCTGGGTCCGCGAAACCTGATGCCGAACCCCAAGGTCGGCACGGTGACCATGGACATCAAGGCGGCTGTCGAGGCGGAGAAGGGCGGCAAGGTCGACTTCCGCGCCGAGAAAGCTGGTGTCGTGCATGTCGGTGTCGGCAAGGCAAGCTTTGCCGAAGGTCAGATCGCCGAGAATGTGCGCGCCCTCTACGACGCGGTGCAGAAGGCCAAGCCGACGGGCGCCAAGGGCACCTATGTGAAGAAGGTTTCGATCAGCTCGACCATGGGTCCGGGCATTTCGATTGCGCTGGATACGCTCAGCGCCTGAACAACCAAGGGTGCTGCCATAACGCACCCATGACGAGATCCCCGGGCGACCGGGGTTTTTGGAGGGGCAACCCTCCAGCCGTCCGAGACGGCGGGCGCCGGAGCGATCCGGGTTAAGTCCTGCCATAGACGGGGACGAAGGTTTTAAGGGTCGATGCCCCTCGGGGCGGCGATCTTGGCCCGGTCCCTGGACGGGACCACCGCTTGGGGCGCAAAGGCGCGGCCCGGGCAGATCAGAGCCGGGGCACAAATGTGCCCCAAAACTTGGAGCAAGACTGTGGATAGAGCCCAAAAGGAAGTTGTGGTCGACGAGCTCGGCGGCATCTTTGCGGACTCTGGCGTGATCGTCGTTGCAAAATACGCCGGTCTATCAGTCGCTGAGATGCAGGATTTCCGTGGCCGCATGCGTGAAGCAGGCGGAGCGGTCCGTGTCGCCAAGAACAGGCTCGCCAAGATCGCCCTCGAGGGCAAGCCGTGCGCAGGCATGGCGGATTACCTCAAGGGCCAGATGGTGCTCGCATATTCCGAGGACCCCGTCGCGGCAGCAAAGGTCGTTGAGGCCTATGCCAAGGACAACGACAAGCTTGAAGTCGTTGGCGGTGCGATGGGCGAGACGGTGCTGGACCCTGCAGGCGTCAAGGCAGTTGCCGCGATGCCGTCGCGTGAAGAGTTGATCGCGACGATCGCCGGAATGCTCGGCGCACCTGCAAGCAACCTGGCATCTGCGATCACCGCTCCTGCCGCGAACCTGGCTGGATGTATCCAGACCATCGCGGACAAGGAAGAGGCGGCCTGAGACGGACAAGCGATTGATGGGCTGGGTGCAATGCACGCCGGACCCCACACTGACAACGAAATGGAACTGAGACATGGCTGATATCGAAAAACTCGCCGAAGAGATCGTCGGTCTTACGCTGCTGGAAGCGGCTGAGCTGAAGGACCTCCTGAAGGACAAGTACGGCATCGAGCCCGCAGCGGGCGGCGCCGTGATGATGGCTGGCCCCGCGGCAGGCGGTGGCGATGCCGGTGCAGCGGCTGAAGAGAAGGACGAGTTCGACGTCATTCTCGTCGAAGCCGGCGACAAGAAGATCAACGTGATCAAGGAAGTCCGCGGCATCACCGGCCTGGGCCTCAAGGAAGCCAAGGATCTGGTCGAGGCAGGCGGCAAGGCCGTCAAAGAAGCCGCGACCAAGGACGAGGCCGAAGAGATCAAGAAGAAGCTCGAAGAGGCAGGCGCCAAGGTCGAGCTCAAATAATCCGAAATGCGGCGCACGCCGTATATTGGATGAGAGATAAGGCTGGATCCGGCGATGTGCCGGGTCCAGCCCGCATCGTCTCAGGGGCCCGGAAATAACCGGACCTCTCAGACGGCGCGGTGAAGGTCCGGGAAGCGCTGGCGGTGGGCCGTCGGCGAACGTATAGGACCAGCCGAGTTGAGGTGAGCAGAACGAGGAGGCGACCGCGAACCCGGCGGGCGCTGTTCTGCAGGACAAATCGAGGACACGCATGGGCGAGATGTTTTCCGGCCGCAAACGCATTCGGAAGTATTTCGGCAAGATTCGCGAAGTCGCGGATATGCCGAACCTGATCGAGGTGCAGAAAAGCTCCTACGACCTATTTCTGGAATCCGGCGACAATGAGGTCCCCACCGATGGTGAGGGCATTCAAGGCGTGTTCCAGTCGGTCTTCCCGATCAAGGACTTCAACGAGACCGCGGTTCTGGAGTTCGTGCGCTACGAGCTGGAGCCTCCGAAATACGATGTCGAGGAGTGCCAACAGCGCGACATGACCTATTCGGCGCCCTTGAAGGTGACGCTGCGTCTGATCGTGTTCGAGGTGGACGAGGACACCGGCGCGCGCTCGGTCAAGGACATCAAAGAGCAAGACGTCTATATGGGCGACATGCCGCTGA
>CAYYZH010000350.1:0-2529 GCA_964475765.1 uncultured Limibaculum sp. | reverse complement strand
TAAACAAGAAACGCGCACTGGCGGCGCAGGTCTTTCAGGCCCATCCCGGAACGCGGCGTCTGGCCGGTGGGATGTGCGCGCTGCTGGCCGTGATGTTTCTGATCCACCAGACGCAGGTCGAGGGGATCAAGCCGTTCATCCGTCTCTTTGCCTTGGCCTGCACCCTGGTCTTCAGCGCACTGGCGCTTTATTTCTTTCGCCGGGGCAGTCGCCGCGGGCCAGTGCTCAAGATCGGACCGGACGGGTTTGGCATCGCGGTTGGCTTCAGCGGCTGGATCGAGGTGCCTTGGGACAAGGTCAAAGCGTTCAAGTACTGGGAGCCGACCGGCATCGCCATGCTCGTCAAACGCCGTCAGTCACGCTGGGTCGGGGTTGCCCTCAAGGACTCCAGCCTTTTGGCGGGCCGCCCGCCCAGCGAGCGGTTCGAGATCTGGCTCAACACCTTCCACAACCGGCCAGCCCTGACCGTCCTGCACCCGTTCGTTGCCTCGAACATCCTCGATGTCTTGCAGGCGTTCAAGGATCACGCGCCGCCTGAACTGGATGACTACAAGGGCGAGATCATCCCGTGACAGACGCTGACCCCGAGCGATCTGCGCCGCGGAAGGTCGAGTTCTGGCCATCGCGCCTGATCATAGGTGTCACGATCACAGTGTGGGCCCTGTTCATCGCACTGGTTGTCTGGCTGGTCTATGACCTGACTTTCGGCGGACCTGCGGTAGCGCTTGCCCTGAAGGTCACGATCGGCGCGTTGGCGCTCGGCCTTGCGGTCGTTCACATCCGCGGCGCTTACTTTTCCGGCCCTGCGCTGGTCGCCGATGAGATCGGCTTGATCTATCGCGACGCCTCCAAGGTCTATGGCCCTATCCCGTGGGGTGACATTCAGGCAATCGAACTCGACCCGCCGCAGGCCAGCCAGATGATCCACCTCCACCTCTCCGCGCCGGTCCGGCGGCGCAGTCTGATCGGCATCGCATGGCTTGTCGGCGATGACCGAATCAAGGCCGAAGCCCTGTCAATTCCGGCCTATTCGGTCGACAATCGCCCGGATGCGGCCTATGCCGCGCTGGTCGCATTGTTCGAGGCCGCCAGAGCGTGAAAACACCATGACCGTGACCACTCGTTTCGCCCCGTCGCCTACCGGTTTGCTGCATGTTGGCAACCTGCGCACCGCCGTGATGAACTGGCTGCTTGCGCGGCAGGCGGGCGGCACCTTCATCCTGCGTATAGACGATACCGATCCCGAACGCTCAACCGAAGAGTTTGCCGATCAAATCCGCCGCGACCTGGAATGGCTCGGCCTGACATGGGATCGCGAAGAAAAGCAGTCCGACCGGTTCGATCGCTACAACGCGGCCGCTGACCGGTTGCGCAGCGATGGCCGGCTTTATGCCTGCTACGAGACGCCGCTTGAGCTGGACCTCAAGCGCAAGGCCCAACTCGCGGCAGGGCGTCCCCCGGTCTATGATCGCTCCGCACTGAAGCTCTCTGAGGAAGACCGCGCGAAGCTGGCCGAAGAGCGTGACCCGCATTGGCGCTTCCTGCTCGACCAGACGGAAGTTCGTTTCGACGACCTGATCCGCGGGCCACAGAAGATCGATGCCGCAAGCCTCTCGGATCCCGTTCTGTTCCGGGCAGACGGGCAGCTTCTTTATACGCTTGCCTCCGTGGTCGACGATATCGAGATGGGCGTAACCCATGTGGTGCGCGGCGCCGATCATGTCACCAATTCCGGCGCGCAGATCCAGATCTTCAACGCGCTGGGCGCCGAGGCTCCGGCCTTTGCCCACAACTCTCTCCTGACAGGGGCGGAGGGGGAGGCGCTGTCTAAACGTCTGGGCACCTTGGCGCTCAAGGATCTGCGCGAGCAGGGGATTGAGCCTGTTGCGCTGATCTCCATGATGGCGCGCCTTGGCTCCTCGCATCCGGTCGAGATCGAAACGGATCTCGCGTCCCTCACGTCCAGCTTCGACATCTCGGCCTTTGGCATGTCGCCCACGAAGTTCGACCCGGAGGATCTCAAGCTTCACTCCGCCAAAACCGTGCGTGCTCTGCCGTTCGATGCCGTGGCGGACAGGCTTGGCGACTTGAAGGTGCCGGGCGACATCGCACCTGCGTTCTGGGCCGTGATCGGCCCCAATCTTGACCGGTTGGACGAAGTGCCGGCATGGCTCGATCTCCTGACGAACGGAACCGAGCCCAAGATCCTTGATGAGGACCGCGATTTCGTCGCGCAGGCGATGGACCTGCTGCCCGCCCGTCCGTGGGACGAGACGACCTGGGGAACATGGACTGCCGCCGCCAAGGACGCCTCCGGGCGCAAGGGTCGCGCGCTCTTTCAACCGCTGCGCCGGGCGCTCACCGGCCGCGATCATGGCCCAGACATGGGCGCGCTGATGGCGCTCCTGCAAAAGCCGTGAAACGCAGGGCCTTCCTTGCTGCGCTTTTGACAAGCCCGGCTCTGGCGGGTGGTCTCGAAGAGGCCAAGGAGCAGATCTGGTCCGGCAGCTTCACCAGCGGGCGCACCAC
>CAYYZH010000349.1:0-2559 GCA_964475765.1 uncultured Limibaculum sp. | reverse complement strand
GCGCGCGGCGGGCTGCACCGCTCCGCCGGGGCTATTCCGCAGCCATCGGAAGGTTGGCGAAGGGCACCACGTAAGGCCCCTCGGGAATGATCGCCACATTGGGGTCATTGTGATGCGCGGTCGCAGCCGTGATGGCTGCGGGCAGATCGTCAACCCGCTCGACCCCTGTGACGGCGTGATCGGTGTCTGCCAGGTCCGGGGCATAAAGCTGGATCTGGCCCACCCGCATTGGTTTGAGCTGCATCTCGGTCTGCCATTCGTCGATTTCGGCGAGTGACTTGGCGGTGAGGGTCTCGAGAAACCGTTCCGGTCCGAGCGCGACCAGACGCTCTTGCGCTGCGCGAAACTCGGGCGAGCCAACGCCTTCGGAGCATTCCGACGCGATGATCAGCGTGCCGCCATCGGCGAGGATGCCAAGCGGCGTGACCATGCCCTTGACCGTCTGGTAGTAGGTCTTGTCCAGCGGATAGCCCGCAGCCGAGGTCACCACCGTCTTGAAGCGCCGTCCCGTTGCGACTTCGCAGGACGCCCGCGCGAAATCGACGGCGGCCATGTGGCTCTCGATCACCTCGCCGAAAGAGACAAACGCGAGATTGCGCTGATCGTCCAGCACGGTGTTCAGCGACAGCACCGGCCCATCGAGCATCCCGACGATCTCGAGCTGCGTCTCGTGCAGCGGATTGCCCGCCAGATTGCAGGAGGTGGCCGCCGGGTGCTCCATGAACCGCGCGGAGTGGAACGTGCGGATCGTCTCGTGATGGGCAACCCCTGGCGCGATGACTTTGCGCCCGCCGGAGTAGCCCGCCATGAAATGCGGCTCGACCAGACCGGTGGCAATCTTGATGTCCGCCTCGACCAGCAACCGGTTGAGCGCCACGGGGCACTGGTGCGTCGGCGCGGTGCCCAAATGGACCATCGCCGCCTCGTCACGTGCATCGTGATTGACCACGCGCACGGTCTCCTGCACCCACGGATCGCCGATCAGTTCGGCGAGTTCCTCGCCGAGATTGGGCCGGTGCAAGCCGGTGGCGACGAGCACGGTGATGCCGTCCGCAGGCACGCCCGCCGCCATCAACCGCTCGATCAGCGGGCGCAGGAACAGATGGTTCGGCACCGGCCGGGTGATGTCGCAAATGAGGATGCAGGCGGTCTTCGCACCCGCCGCCAATTCGCCCAGCGGGGCTGTGCCCATCGGCGCATCCAACGCTGCGGTAACGGCGCCGTTTGGGTCCGCAGGCAGGGCCATCTCCGGCTTGCGGATGATGGTCGGGTTGATGCCTGTGGGCAGATTGAGGTCCAGCCCGGTCTGCCCGTAATCCAGCGTGATCTTCATGACGTCCTCAGGCTTGGCAGGTTGAGATCATGTTCGCGCGCGCAGGCGATGGCGTCGTCGTAGCCTGCATCGGCGTGGCGCATGACGCCGGTGGCCGGGTCGTTCCAGAGCACGCGTTCGATGCGCCGCGCGGCGTCCTCTGTTCCGTCGCAGCAGATCACCATCCCGGCGTGCTGGGAGAAGCCCATGCCGACGCCACCGCCGTGGTGTAGCGAAACCCATGTGGCGCCGGACGCGGTGTTCAGAAGTGCGTTCAGGAGCGGCCAGTCCGAGACCGCGTCGGACCCGTCTTTCATGGCCTCGGTCTCGCGATTGGGGCTGGCGACAGATCCGCTGTCGAGATGGTCGCGCCCAATCACGACCGGGGCGGACAACTCGCCCGATGCCACCATTTCGTTGAAGGCAAGCCCCGCCCTGTGCCGGTCGCCGAGGCCGATCCAGCAGATCCGCGCGGGCAGGCCCTGAAACGCGATCCGCTCGCGCGCCATGTCGAGCCATTGGTGGAGGTGAGCGTTCTCCGGGAAGAGCTCCTTCATCTTGGCATCGGTCTTGTAGATGTCCTCCGGGTCGCCCGACAGCGCACACCAGCGGAACGGCCCGATGCCGCGGCAGAACAGCGGGCGGATATAGGCGGGCACGAAGCCCGGGAAAGCGAAGGCGTCCTCCAGCCCCTCCTCCAGAGCGACCTGCCGGATGTTGTTGCCATAGTCGAGCACGGGCACGCCGGCGCGGTGAAACCCGACCATCGCCTCGACATGGGTGCGCATGGAGGCCCGCGCCGCGGTCTCGACCGCCTTGGGATCGCTCTCGCGTTTTGCGCGCCAATCGGCAAGGGACCAACCCAGTGGAAGGTAGCCGTTCAAGGGATCATGGGCCGAGGTCTGATCGGTGACGATGTCGGGCTTGACGCCGCGCGCGAGCATCTCGGGGAAGATCTCTGCGGCATTTCCGAGGAGGCCAACCGATTTTGCCTCCCCCGCAGCGGTCCAGCGGGCAATCATCTCCAGCGCCTCGTCCAGCGTGTCCGCGCGCTCGTCGAGATACTTCGTGCGCAGACGGAAATCGATGCTGTCCGGATTGCATTCGACCGCCAGACACGAGGCCCCGGCAAAGACGGCGGCCAGTGGTTGCGCGCCGCCCATGCCGCCGAGCCCTGCCGTCAGGATCCACTTGCCCGAGAGATCACCGCCATAGTGCTGGCGCCCGGCTTCGGCGAAGGTCTCGTA
>CAYYZH010000348.1:0-2564 GCA_964475765.1 uncultured Limibaculum sp. | reverse complement strand
CGAGGCTCGGCGGCGCGCCAGTTCGAGGGGTCTGGCCCCGACCACTTCACCACCATGGCCTGCGCAACCGGATCGGCGGTCTCGTCATCTTCCGGGTTCGAGCCGACATTGCCGATATGGGGGAAGGTGAAGGTGACGATCTGCCCGGCATAGGACGGATCCGTCATGATCTCCTGATAGCCCGTCATCGCCGTGTTGAAGCAAAGCTCCCCGACACAAACGCCGGTCGCGCCAAATCCGCGCCCCCAGATCAACGTCCCGTCCGCCAGCGCGAGACAGGCCGTGGCCGTATCGCCGCCTGCGAAGATCTCCGATTGTAGATCTGAAGTTTCAGACATCTGCCGACCCCGCCCGTTTATCAACGTCTGGTCCGATGCCCGCATGAATCAGGGTAAGACCGGGCGCAAGCTAGGTGCCACCGGGCAAATGGTCAACCCGTGAGGTCTTTTTTTAATTGTTATATTTCAATAACTTAACCGCCATCACAGTTATTGATCGAAAAGAATTCGGTGTGATAGGGTCCGCCCTCCGCAGATCAGGTCAATGCCATCGTTTGGGGGCACCATGCGCGAACGTCTCATGCAAGACATCAAGGACGCGATGAAGGAGAAGGACACGGTGCGGCTCAGCACGCTGCGCCTCATGTCTGCCGCCGTGAAAGATCAGGATATTGCCAAGCGCAGTGTCGATGGACAGAACGAGATGTCCGCGGAGGAACTGACGACGCTTTTTGCCAAGATGGTCAAGCAACGCGAAGAGTCCGCGCGGGCCTTCGAGGAAGCCGGGCGCATGGAGCTGGCCGAGCGCGAGCGTTCCGAACAGGCGATCATTCGCGAGTATCTGCCCAAGCCGCTGGACGACGCCGAGGTGCAGGACGCCGTCAAAAAAGCGATCTCGGAGACCGGCGCGCAGTCGATCCGCGACATGGGCAAGGTGATGGGCGCCTTAAAATCGGCTTATGCCGGGCGCATGGACTTTGGCGCGGTCGGGGCGCAGGTCAAAGCCGCCCTCGGCTGATCACGCCCCTGTCCGGGCGCCAACCCGGCGCGTGGCCAAAAATCCAGACGAGGTCCCCATGTCCCAGACGGATGTCGACGAGATCCAGCGCAAATACATTCGCGCAAAGGAGATGCTGGGCCGCGGACAGCAATCGATGGCCGAGGGGCACAAGCTCCTGCGGGAGCTTTCCGCCACCGTCAGCAACGCGCGGCTGCGCGGTCAGATCAACCAGAAGATCTGGGAGTGCGAGCGGCTGAACGGTCGGCGCGTGCAGTTCTTCAGCCAGTCCGGTCAGGACGCCTTTCTCGACGAGCAGGTCTTCAAGGGAAAGCGCGATGGGGTCTTCATCGAAATTGGAGGCTATGACGGGATCACCGGCTCGAATTGCCTGTTCTTCGAGTTGATGCGGGGCTGGAGCGGGTTTCTGGTCGAGCCTTCGCCGACCTTCTGCAAGGCCGCCTCCGCGTTCCGTCGGGCGACCTGCCTGAACTTCGCAATCGCTGCCGAGGAAGGAGAGGCCGAATTTCTAGAGGTCCTCGAAGGCTTCAGCCAGATGAGCGGCCTCACCGCCAGCTATGATCCGGAGACGCTGGACACCGTCACATCGGATGCGCGCCACAAGGGCCAGACCATTTCGGTGCGCACGCAAAGCCTCGAGAACATGCTCGATCAGAACTTCCTGAAGGCCATCGACTACATCTCGCTGGATATCGAGGGCGCCGAGATGGACGTGCTCGCAGGCTTCCCCTTCGAGAAATACGACATCTCGGTCTGGACGATCGAGAACAACAAGGGCGCGCGCGACATCCCCACCCTGATGCGCGAGAAGGGCTACAAACGGCTCGAAGCGCTCGGCGTCGATGATGTCTATGTGAAGTCTGCGGACTGATTTGCGGTCATGCGCATTGCTCTGATCCACGCCACGCCGCTTGCGATGCAGCCCGTCGAGGATGCGTTCGTTCGGCATTGGCCGGAGGCCGAGCGGATGAACCTGCTCGACGATCGGCTGTCGGTGGACCGGGCAGGTACCGGCGATCTGACGGAGGCGATGACCGCGCGCATCGGCGCGCTTGCCGATTATGGTCTTGCCTCGGGCGCGGACGGGATCCTCTACACATGCTCGGCCTTCGGACCTGCTATTGAACGTGCGGCGTCGGCAATGACCCTGCCAGTTTTGAAGCCCAACGAGGCGATGTTCACCGAAGCCCTGAAGATCGGCCCGCGCCTCGGGCTTCTCGCAAGTTTCCCAGCCTCGCTCGCCCCGATGGAAGCGGAGTTCCAGGCCGCCGCGCCGGACGGGAATGCTACGCTCGAGACGCTGGCGGACGCCGATGCCCTCACCGCCCTTCAGGCC
Organism: uncultured Limibaculum sp.; assembly: GCA_964475765.1. Classification (GTDB taxonomy): domain Bacteria; phylum Pseudomonadota; class Alphaproteobacteria; order Rhodobacterales; family Rhodobacteraceae; genus Thermohalobaculum. The sequence continues at coordinate 211 of CAYYZH010000348.1, read as the reverse complement.
GGGGATGGCGCGCGCCATGACGCGTTGCTGGCGGAGGCTGCACGCGGCTTTGGCCCGGTCGACGCGATCATGCTCGCGCAGTTCTCGACAGCCCGCGCTCAAGAGGCAGTCGCTGCCGCCACCGGGCTTCCCGTTCTGACCAGTCCCGACAGCGCGGTGCAGGCCATGCAGGCGAAACTAACCCAGATCTGAACAGAGAAGCAGCGCCCAG
>CAYYZH010000347.1:0-2588 GCA_964475765.1 uncultured Limibaculum sp. | reverse complement strand
ACTGTCGCCGCGTGTACTGTTCGCAGCCAGAGAGTCCGCAGGAGCGGCCTATGGCGCCTCCTGGCTCCGCACAAACGGATATGACCTGATCGGAGTTTCGGGACTGATCACACGATCGCCACTGGCCATGCGGGAATTCGAGGCGCTGGACCCTGCGAAATGCTTCTCGCTAGAACAGCTCAGCACACCGGATTTTGCGACGATGATTGCGTTCTCTGTGCTGCCAGCGCTTGAGATCGCCTCGTGACCCCGCCACCTATTCTCGGAACGCCCTCGCGGCGTCGGATGCTAGGCTGGTTGCTGCTGGCAGGTGCGGCGCAGGCCGCGCTGACGATTGCCACTGCGGTGCTCTTCGGCAGGGTCGCGGGCAGCGACCTGGGTACAACTGACCTCCACGGGATCGCAACGCTTGTCCTGTGCGCGCTCATAGCACTTCTGTTGCACGCCCATATCCGCGCCCGTGCGGAGCGTTTCGGCCAGTCCTATGTCGCGGTTTGCCGGGCACGTCTGCTGAAGTCTATGGTCAGGACCCAACGGGACAACCCCCGCCACGGTCTGACGATGACGAGAATGATCACCGATCTGTCGTCGATCAAGAACTTAGTCGGGCTCGGGATTGCGGGAGGCCTGGCGAATGCCATTACGCTGGCTGGGCTGGCGGCCGGCGGGTTTTGGCTGTCCGGCTTGCTCGGTCTTGCGATCACTGCATCCATCGTAGTGAGCGCGCTGGCGGCGGTGGTGATTGCCCTCCCGCTTCGCACCGCGATCAGCAGGGCGAGAAAGGCCCGTGGCGCGCTTGCCGCACGGGTTGGGGAGGCCTTGCTGACCACCGCGGCCTTGCGCGTGTTCGGTGCTCTCGACCGTGAGAAATCAGCGCTCTACGCCAAATCCGCCACCATGACCGAGGAACTGGCGCAAAGGTATTGGTGGGCGACCCTGTTGCGCCGCGCGCCGGAGGTCGGGTTCGTCATCGGCCTCGCCGCCATTGCCATCGGCGGGCGCAGCAGTGGGCTGGATGGGGTTGGCCCCGCGGTTCTGATCCTGTCCGCCGCAACACTCGCGCAACGCCAGATCGTGCAGTCCCTCGATCTCTGGTTCAACTACACCGAGGGCAGACGGAAGCTGTCGGAGACCTTGTCTGCCGCAGGCCCGCGCGCAGAGACACGGAAGACACCTGGTCCGCTGGGCGTCATCTGTCAGCGCCTGAGGGGGTCTCGCACGTTGCGGCGTTTGTCGCTGGACATCCCTCCCGGCCAGCGTGCGGCGTTGCCCGCGTCTGCAAACACAAGCGCACTCTTTCGGGTTCTGGCGGGTCTGGCGACGCCCCATGCTGGCCGTGTTCGCCTTATCGACGAAATGGAGAACCGGTTCCGGCCGAACCGCACAAGCGGATCCGTCGTGCTGGTGTCGCCCGAGGTCCCCCTGCGCCGGGGCAGTATCGCCGACAATCTGCTCCTCGGCGCGCGGGATGTGCCACAGGCGCGTCTGGAGGAGGTCGCGTGGCTCTGTGGTCTCTGGCAGGTCGCAGGCGCGAAGCCCGGTCAGGACGGAGGCCCAGACGATCAGGGGAAGGCCGGGGGTCTGCCCGACATTCAGGTGCCGGAGGCGGGCCGCGGCCTTTCTCCTGCGCTTGCCGCCCGCATCCGTCTGGCCCGCGCGTTACTGGCAGAACCGGACCTTTTGCTGATCGACGATCCGGTGCTCGAACTCGACCCTGTCGCGAAGCTCTGTCACGCCCGTGCGCTCAGGACATCCGCGACAACCGTGCTGGTGGCGGTGCATGGCAATGCCAGCCCCATCGAGACGACGCTCGAGCTCATTGCAGACGGGCGCGACTCCCTCACCGGTACCGTGTCAGATGAAAGCGCGGATCATCAGACGGAGCGTCTGGCGTCTTGACGGGCGCTCTCCTTCTGCGGGACCTTCGGACCATGGAAGGCTCGTCGGACGATGCTCCCGTCAATCTCGCGCCGCTGGAGACCATGGCCACCGGCGCAGGCATAGACTGCGTCCTCGCCCGACCGGCGGAGGCGCCGATTACCGCTCTGCTGGTCCTGTCCGGCAATGGCAGGGATGCCCACCGGTATGCGGGTCAGTGGCAACTGACGTTGGCGGGTCTCCGCATTCTGGTCATCGCCCCCCATTTTGATCATGGGCGGTTCCCCGGCTGGCGCGGGTACAACCTGGCCGGGATGCTTGATGAGACTGATCGGATCACGCCAGAGGAGAGTTGGCTGTTCTCCACGATCCAACGGGTGCGCGCCGAGATGCGCGATCGTTTTGCGATCGAGCACGTCGATCTCTATGGCCATTCCGCGGGCGCACAGGTGCTCCACCGGATGGTGCTCTTTCACGACGCCATGGATGATGTGGGCACCGTGATCGCGGCGAATGCCGGATGGTACACGTTGCCTGCGCATGACCACGCTTTTCCGTATGGCCTGGTCGGTGCGCCGTTAACGGTTCCTCTGGAGAAAGCGGTATCTCGTGACCTCCATCTGGTCGTGGGGGCCCGAGACACCAGCCCCTTTCACAGAACGCTCCGCCGGGATCGCCACGCAGACGCGCAGGGACTGACCCGTCTGGAC
>CAYYZH010000346.1:0-2602 GCA_964475765.1 uncultured Limibaculum sp. | reverse complement strand
AGTCTGCAACGATCCGCGCTTCTTCGTCCTGATCACCGGCAACGGCGACTCTTGGTGCCTTACCTTCAAACACAGAGATGACACCACGCCGATCTGAGAACGGCGGTGAGAAAGTCTGCCACGGTAGCGGCGGGATGACCCTGCTGCGGGCGGCGCAAAAGTCGTCCACCTTTGCCCTTCCTGATTTGACGGAGGGAGGGCGGGAGGATCTTCACCGTGGATTTGTATCGCAAGGTTCGACTGGCGTGTGCAGAAGGCATGAGCCAGCGTGCAGCGGCCCGGCATTTCGGGATATCTCGTGACAGCGTTCGGAAGATTTTGGCGTTTTCGATTCCGCCGGGTTACCGGCGTTCGGCACCGATCAAGCGCCCCAAGCTGGATGGGTTCACCGGGATCATGGATCAATGGCTGTCGGAGGATCGGGAGCGACCGCGCAAACAGCGGCATACAGCCAAGCGGATCTTCGAACGGCTCCGTGACGAGCATGGTTTCGAGGGCGGTTACACCATCATCAAAGACTATGTGAGGGAACACGATCGACGGCATCGGGAGATGTTTGTTCCGCTTGATCACGCGCCCGGCCATGCTCAGGCCGATTTCGGCGAAGCGGTCGTGGTGATCGGCGGCGTTGAACAGAAGGCCCACTTCTTCGCCCTGGATCTGCCGCACAGCGACGCCTGTTACGTCCGGGCCTATCCGGCAGCAACGGCGGAAGCCTGGATGGATGGTCATGTCCATGCCTTTGGATTCTTCGGTGCCGTGCCACAGTCGATCCTTTACGACAACGACCGCTGCCTTGTTGCGAAGATTGAGCCAGACGGAACCCGTAGGCGCGCGAAGCTCTTCAGCGAGATGCTGTCCCACTACGTGATCCGCGACCGCTACGGGCGCCCCGGAAAGGGTAATGACAAAGGGGCGGTTGAGGGTCTGGTCGGCTATTCCCGGCGCAACTTCATGGTACCGATCCCGACCTTCCCGACCTGGGATGCCTTCAATGACTGGCTCGAAGAGCAGTGCCGGAAACGCCAGAGTGACAAGCTACGCGGGCACGGTAAGACGATTGGCGAACGGCTCCAGCGGGACCTGGAGGCGATGGCTCAACTGCCAGTTACGCCTTTTGAGGCCTGTGATCAGGCATCGGGCCGGGTCAGTTCTCTTTCGCTGCTGCGCTACAAGACCAACGACTATTCCGTGCCGGTTGCCTACGGGCACCGCGATGTCTGGATCCGTGCCTATGTCGGCCGGGTCGTGATCGGTTGTGGCGGCAAGGTCATCGCAGGGCACCGGCGCAGCTATGACCGCGAGGACATGGTGTTCGATCCTGTCCATTACCTGCCGCTGATCGAGAAGAAGATCGGCGCCTTCGAACAGGCGGCACCACTGGTTGGGTGGGAACTTCCCAAGGCGTTCGCGACCCTTCAGAAGCTTATGGAGGCACGCCTGTTGAAAGCCGGACGGCGCGAGTACGTTCAGGTTCTCAGGCTGCTGGAAACCTTCGAGATGGAGGAGGTTCATGCTGCTGTGAAGACGGCGCTCCAGATGGGGACCATCAGCTTCGATGCCGTGAAGCACCTGGCGCTGTGCCGGATCGAACGGCGGCCACCAAAGCTCGATCTGGACGTCTATCCCTACCTGCCAAGGGCCACGGTGGAGACAACATCTCCGGGCAGCTACATGTGCCTGACGTCGGCGGTGAACTCATGACAGAGGCACCGCAGATCCTGCTGAACCACCAATTGAAGAAGCTGAAGCTGCCGACCATCCTGCGGGAGTACGACAAGCAGGCCCGGCTCTGCGCCGCTGAGGGGCGCGACCACGTCCAGTTCCTGGCCCGTCTGATCGAGTTGGAGCTCATCGACCGAGAGCGGCGGATGATCGAACGGCGGATCAAGGCGGCGAAATTCCCGGCAACCAAAAGCCTCGACAGCTTCGACTTCACCGCAATTCCGTCGCTTAATAAAGTGCAGGTCCTGGAATTGGCGCGCTGCGAATGGATCGACCGCTGCGAGAACGTCATCGCCCTCGGCCCCAGCGGTACCGGCAAGACCCACGTGGCGCTCGGTCTCGGCCTGGCCGCTTGCCAGAAAGGGATGGCAGTCCGCTTCACCACCGCTGCCGCCATCGTGCACGAGTTGATGGAGGCCCGCGACGAGCGCCACCTCCTGCGGCTTCAGAAGCAGCTGGTGAAACAGAAACTGCTGATCATCGACGAACTGGGCTTCGTGCCCCTCAGCAAGACCGGCGCTGAGCTGTTGTTCGAGTTGATCTCCCAACGATATGAGCGCGGCTCCATTCTGATCACTTCGAACCTGCCCTTCGACGAATGGACCGAAACCTTCGGGTCAGAACGCCTGACAGGCGCTTTGCTCGACCGCTTGACCCACCACGTCAGCATCCTGGAGATGAATGGCGACAGCTATCGCCTTGCCCAGAGCAAGGCCCGGCAGAACTCCTGAACCAAGCCCGAAGTTGGTCCTTGCGGACCAAGGCGCCTTGGCAACCGTTAGCTATATGAGGAGCACGTTTGCCAAGGCGCCAGTCACGCCCAGACTGGCCGACTTTTGCTCCGCCCCATGGCCGGATTTTGCTCCGCCGTTGACAG
>CAYYZH010000345.1:0-2616 GCA_964475765.1 uncultured Limibaculum sp. | reverse complement strand
GAATACCGCGCACACATCACAAACGTCATGACAAAAAGAGCCGTCAACGCGATGTAGTCGAACGCGCCCGCACAAAAGCAAGCCCCGGGGACACTTCCGGGGCTTTTTCATTTGGCAGCGGCGCCCCGCATTTCCTAACACCACCCGATGACAAGCTATCGGTTTTCACTGGGCGGCGAGACACTGGTGGCCATGCCGGACGGCGTGGTGATCTGGCCCGCCGAGGGCCTGCTGGTCGCGGGCGATCTGCATCTGGGGCGGGCGGAACGTACTGCACGCGAAGGCGGCGACCTGCTCCCTCCTTACGAGACCGATGACACGCTCGACCGTCTCGAAGCAGCGATCACGCGCGAGAGCCCGTCCAGAGTTGTCCTGCTGGGTGACAGTTTCGATGATATGGCGGCGATGACGGATGTCGCGGACCGGATCACCGAGCGTCTCGCGCGCCTTGCCGCCGGGAGACAATGGATCTGGATTTCGGGCAATCACGATCCCGGGCCGGTTGATCTGCCCGGCAGTTACCGCGACACCTTGCGGATCGGTGCCCTGACTTTCTGCCATGTCGCGGACCGAGGCACGCAAGGTCCAGAAATCTCCGGCCACTACCACCCCAAGGCGACGTTGGCACGGAGGGGGCAACGGGTGACCCGGCGCTGTCACCTGACCGATGGCCGTCGCCTCATCCTGTCGGCCTTCGGAACCTATACCGGCGGCTTGCGCGCAACCGACCCGGTGTTCGATCATTTGGTAGCGGATGATGCGATAGCTATCCTTCTCGGCCGTCAAGCGCAGCCCGTCATGCGCCAACGGCTGGCTGAACGCTGACGCCCAGCCTTTCCTCGAAGGTGAGCGATCCCGGTCGGGGTTCTCGCTTTGAGGCTCGCGCTTTGATGTTCCAAACCAGGCCGAACCTGTTAGACTTTACCGGGGCTGAGGGAGTATCGCCCATGGGGGCATTTCTTCACAGAAACGGTCTGGTCGCGGCAGTTTTTCTCGCTGTGCCAATTCTGTTCGTCGTGATCTCATCGATCATGGGCGGGCTCGTCCCCGATGCAAAGTGTCCGCTATGCGCGGTGCCCTTGGACCTGCCAGAACTCGATCCGTCTCTGACAGGAGATGACCGCACGGCGCAGCGTGTTGCGCGATGGACCGAGTACGTTGAAGGCGTCGCGCCAACACTGACCGCAGAGCCATTGCGTTTTGCCTGGGAGGAGGCAGCTCCGCCGGATCCAAACGACAAACCGGCTGAAGACCTTTCCATCGCGACCGGTGACCTGAGCGCACGCTATGCCTTCGCCGTTCCCGCCGTGATCCTGATCCTCGCGGCCCTGCCCATCGTCATTTCCGCCATGATGGTGCTGCGCAAAGCGGACCGGGCCTGGCGCTGGTGCGCAGCTGTCGTGGCTCTGGCTGCGGTCGTCGGCGGGATCGGCTTTCAGGACACCAATCCCGTACGTCTGTTCGTTGCAGAATATCTGATCGCCAAGGCTGCGATTGACCCCGGCTACACCTACATCACGCCTGATGTCTGGATATTGGCGTTCTGGACAGCGGACACTGCCACCGTGGCTGGCCTTCTCGCTGCCGGGCAGTTGACCGTGGTGCTGGCCTGGCTTGCGCGGCGATCCTTTCCGTCGGACACGCAGGCGGCGCGGCGTGCGTTGATCGGACGGGCAAAGATATTCAAGACGACGCTGATCCTTGGCTCGCTTGTGCTGATTCTGGCCGTTGCGACCGCGCACGGATTGATGCATTGGTCATCATCGCTCCTGGCGCCGGAATCTGCCAAGCAGGTGAACGCTTTGGCCTCGGCCGCCAGTCTCTACTGGGGGCTGATGTACTCACTTGCTCTGCTTGCCCTGTCGCTGCCCTCCGCACTGGCACTTCACCTGAACCTGGGTGATCTCGCCGATGGAACGGACCATGCCCGGGACGACTTGATCGGAGAGGCTGGGATCGCGGTTGATTTGCGCCACACGCTGACGGCGTTGTCGACCATCGCCGCTCCGGCCATCACTGGACCGCTGCTGGAACTGGTGAAAGCCGTCTCGGCTTAGGCGAGGGTGATCAGATCGTCAGGCGGTCAGACCCTCAGGCTCGGGCAGACCATTGGCCCGGCAGCACGCGGTTAGTGTGTTCGCCAAGAGGCAAGCGATGGTCATCGGCCCGACACCGCCCGGCACAGGCGTGATCGCCCCTGCAACTTCAGCGCAGCTTTCATAGTGGCAATCGCCAACCAGCCGCGTCTTACCTTCGCCCTTCTCCGGCGCAGGAATGCGGTTGATGCCGACGTCGATGACCGTTGCGCCCGGCTTGACCCAATCGCCCCTGATCATCTCGGGCCGGCCCACGGCGGCGACCAGAATGTCCGCCTCGCGGCAAACCCCTTCGATGTCCTTGGTCCGGGAATGCGCCACCGTCACGGTGCAGCTGTCCTTGAGGAGCAGGTTGAACATCGGCTTGCCGACAATGTTCGAGCGCCCGACCACAACCGCGTTCAGGCCGCTGAGCGAGCCATGGTGGTCGCGCAGCATCATCAGACAGCCCAGCGGCGTACACGGAACCATCGATTTCTGGCCTGTACCTAAAAGTCCAACATTCGAGATATGAAAGCCA
>CAYYZH010000344.1:0-2661 GCA_964475765.1 uncultured Limibaculum sp. | reverse complement strand
CACGTTGTCGCCCGGCTTTAGGTCATGGGGTTCGTGCCCAAAAAGCATCCGGTATGCGGTGGCCAGCGTTAACGTATAGCAGGCCGCCTCCTCCCAGGTCAGATGCTTTGGCCGCGGCATCAACTGCTGTGCCTGAACATTGGTGAACTGCGCGAAAGATCCGTCCGGCGTCTCATAGCCCCAGATCCGCTGGCTTGGCGAGTACATCGGGTCGCCGCCGTTGCAGTGCTCGTCGTCGCCGTCATCCTGGTTGCAGTGGATGACAACTTCGTCGCCGACCTTCCAGCGTTTGACCTTGTCACCCACGGCCCAGATGATGCCCGACGCGTCAGAGCCCGCAATGTGATAGGGCTGTTTGTGCACGTCAAACATGCTGATCGGCACGCCGAGACCGGCCCAGACGCCGTTGTAGTTGACGCCTGCGGCCATCACCAGAACCAACACCTCGTGGCTGTCGATCTCCGGGGTGTCCACGACCTCGAGCTGCATGGCCTGCTCGGGCTCACCCTGACGCTCCCGGCGGATCGCCCAGGCATGCATCTGGCGCGGCACATGCCCCAGCGGCGGAATCTCACCAACGTCATAGAGGTCTTTCAGGGGCAGATCAGTCATTGGGGCACCATCCATATCAGTCTCCGTCAGGCCAAACTACGCAATTTTCTTGCGCAACATAATTTCAATTACGCACGAAAATCGTACCTGACATTTCTCAAGAGCAGATGCAACCAGATTCTTTGAGCACACGCAACAAGGGATTGCTGCAATGCATCAATCAATGCCGTGTTAGGCAGGCGGGGGCAGATGAGCGATCGCGTTTGCGTAGTACTGAAGCACATCGCGCTGATCGTCGACGGTGGTGTATGTGCCACTTTCATCGGTGATGATCCGGCGCAGAACCAGCATGCGCAGGCCGACTTCAACCGCATAGTCGAGATCGGAGCGGGGCACATAGCTGTGCGCCCCTGCGCTGTGGAGTTCAGCCAGCATGCGTTCGCCCCGCAACTTGACGTCGATGGCAGAGAGCGGCTGATCCGCCTCCAGCATCACACGCGCAATCAGGCTAACGGGCAGCACCGGAATGACCTGCCCGATCCGCCGGGTCAGCTCCTCTCCCAGCGCCTCTACCGGTGACTGATCGTCCAGTTTGCCGAGATAGTCGCGCAGCGAAAGCGGTGTGCCGAAGCTGACGCAAGCATAGCCAAACCGATAGAGCCGTCCGGTCAGCCGCAGCCAAATCAGCCGAAGCACAAAGCCAATGGCCGTCCAGGCACTGACCCGAAACCGCGCCTTGCCTTCCGGCCCCTCGGTCGCCGCCATCAGGATGCGATCCTCCAGCACCCGGTCGTAGTTCAGCCCGACGGGTACGAAGACCACATCGCGTGAAGTCTCGGGCTCGAACCCTGCGAGGATATAGCTGAGCAACCCGAGCTTCGGAGACGCAAGACGGCCATCCCTGCTGAGCCCGCCCTCCGGGAAAATCGCCTGTGTCACCCCGCCATCGGTCGCCATGCGGACATACCGGGCAAGGACCCTGCGGTAGAGCGCATTTCGCGAGCGACGCCGAATGAAGTACGCGCCCATAGCCCGGATGATCCGGCTGAGCGGCCAGATCCGCGCCCATTCGCCCACGGCATAGGAGAGGGCCGACTGGGTCGAGGCGAGATAAGTGACCAGCAGGTAGTCTACGTTCGAGCGGTGGTTCATCACGAAGATGACCGTGGCTTCGGGATCGACCCGGCGCAGTGCCTCCTCGTCGAAGGCGCCAAGCCGCACGCGGTAAAGGGCTTGTGCAATCCAACGCGAGATGCGCGCCCCGATCGAGAAGTACGCGTACGCGCTGAACGAAGGCACGATCTCGCGGGCGTAGGTTTCAACCTCGGCCACAGCAGCCTCGCGCGGCATACCGGTCTCGGCCGTGTGCTCTTCGATCGCGGCCATGACCTCCGGGTCATAGACCAGCCGCTCGATCAGGACCTGGCGTTTGGTCAGTTTGAACGGATGGATCCGAACCCGGAGCCGGTCGTTCAGCTCGTCAATGGCCCGGTTGATGCGCCGGCGAAACATCCAGCGCAGCCCTGGCCCGACAATACGGTCGATCAGCCCGGCCGTCCCGAGGAGTACACCCAGCCAGAACAGCCAGGCCGGAAGAACAACCGGGTCCCACATGAGGCGACAGTGACCGAGCGGTGCGCTCGTGTCCATCTTCGCCTTGACCCAAGTCGCGCAGAAATACGCGACAGGATATGTCGCCCAGGATATCTATTGCGTAATATTATTTTCCGAGTATGTTCCGCTGCAATGCAGCATATTCGGGCCGTTCGGTCGATTCTTACCTGTAGGAGAGTTCCATGACCTCGCGTGACCGACCCTGGTTGTTTCGCACCTATGCCGGGCATTCCACTGCCGCGGCATCCAACGCTCTTTACCGCTCGAACCTTGAAAAAGGGCAAACCGGGCTGTCCGTCGCGTTCGATCTGCCGACGCAAACAGGATATGACAGCGATCATCCGCTGGCGAAGGGCGAGGTCGGCAAGGTCGGCGTCCCGATCAGCCATCTCGGCGACATGCGCACGCTGTTCGATCAGATCCCGCTCGAGACGATGAACACCTCGATGACGATCAACGCAACCGCGGCGTGGCTGCTGGCGCTTTACATTGCGG
>CAYYZH010000343.1:0-2664 GCA_964475765.1 uncultured Limibaculum sp. | reverse complement strand
CAGCCTCAGCAACCAATGGCTCCGCAGGCCGCCCCCATGGCGCCGCCGCCGCCTCCTCCGCCGGTCGAGGTGGTGTATCACATCGCCGAGAACGGCCAGACGACCGGTCCCTTCTCGCTAGCCCGGCTCGGCCGTATGGTAAGCGAAGGTGGCTTTGACCGCGATACGCTGGTTTGGGCGCCCGGCTTTGAGGGTTGGACCAAGGCCGGAGAGGTCGACGCGCTCGCACGTCTCTTCACTGTCGCTCCGCCGCCCCCGCCGCCTGCCGCTTAGTCCTGCTCTCTCTTGGCCCCTTGCCGTCTGGCGAGGGGAAGATCCCGACTGTGCCGCCCAGAATTACCTGGTAGCCGATGACCCAGACATCAAACGAACTCCCATGTGAAGAGTGCGGCGCGCCCCTGACGTTCCAGCCGGGGACGGGCAAGATGGTGTGTCAGTTCTGTGGGACCGAAAACGAGATCGAAGGTGCGGGTCAGGCCGTCAGCCCTTGGGGCACGCGCACGGGTCAGGCGCCTGAGATCCGGGAGCTAGACTACTACAAGGCACTGAACGACGCGCTTGATGACGCTGAGATTGAGGAGACGGTCACGATCCGCTGCCCTGGCTGCGGGGCGGAGGTTGGGCTGGATGCCACGACCCAAGCTGATGAGTGTCCGTTCTGTGCTACCCCGATGGCGCGCGAGGAAAGCCATCCTCATCGGCACCCCAAACCGCAGGGTGTGCTGCCTTTTGCTTTCGACGAGCGTGACGCGCGTGGCCGGATGACCGACTGGCTTGGCTCGCTCTGGTTCGCGCCGTCGAGCCTCAAGAAGTACGCCGAGGCCGGACGGCCGCTCAGTGGAGTTTATCTTCCCCATTACACCTATGATGCAATCGGTGATGCAGACTATCGCGGCCAGCGCGGGGATGCCTACTATGTGACCCGGACGCGAACGGTCATGGTCGACGGCAAACCGCAGCAGCAAACCTATCAGGAGCGCAAGATTCGCTGGACACCGGTGTCGGGCAGCGTGCGTCATCTCTTTGACGATGTGCTTGTGCCGGCCTCCGATACGATGAACCCCGCAAAGGGACGGGCGGAGGATGGCGGACGATCCTGGGATCTGGCCGCGCTGGAGCCCTATCGGACCGAGTTCATCGCGGGTTTTCGGGCCGAAGCGCCGGGGGTCAGTCTGCAGGACGGTTACAACCGGGCCGAAAACGTAATGGAGCAACTCCTGATCCGTGACGTCAAGTTCGATATTGGCGGCGATGCGCAGCAGATCACCTCGATGCAGACGCGCTATTCCAACATCACGTTCAAGCACGTGCTGCTGCCGGTCTGGCTGGCGTCCTATCGTTGGCAGAACAAGGCGTTCCGTGTGGTCGTGAACGGACGCACCGGTCAGGTGACCGGCGAACGGCCCTATTCGGCATGGAAGATCGCGATCGCAGTCGTTCTTGGCCTCTTGATCGCGGCCGCTGTCGGATACGCGGTCGCAATGTCACGCTGATCCCAAGAGGGATCGCTGTTGAGATGGACGCCCTGCTCTGACCTGCTAAGCTGTTGAAAACAGATTGCCTGAGGAGAGGGACATGAGCGAGGCCGGCAAGGACACAGTGCGGCTCGATGCTGCCGACAACGTGGTGTCGGCGATCAAGCCGTTGCAGGCCGGGGTGCCAGTGGAAGGCACCGCAACAACCGGATTGATACCACGCGGGCACAAGATCGCGACCGCTGCCATCGCCAAGGGCGAGAAGATCATCAAGTACAACCAGATCATCGGCTATGCGGCAGAGGACATCGCCTCTGGCGATCACGTGCACACCCAAAATGTCGAGTTTCGGGGCACCGACCATGCCTATGAGTTCTCGACAGATCTGCGCCCCGTCGAGATGGCGTCCGAACCCGAGACCTTTCCCGGCTTTCGGCGGGCGAGCGGCAAGGTCGGAACGCGCAATTTTGTGGCGGTTCTGACCTCGGTCAACTGCTCGGCCACCGCCGCACGCCAGATCGCGGCACACTTTACGCCAGAGGTGATGGCGGATTACCCCAACGTGGACGGCGTCGTGGCGTTTGTGCACGGGACCGGCTGCGGCATGGCAGGTGCCGGTGAAGGTTTCGAAGCGCTCCAGCGGGTGATGTGGGGCTATGCGCGTCATCCCAATTGCGCGGGCGTCGTGATGGTCGGCCTGGGATGCGAGATGAACCAGATCGACTGGCTCCTCGAGGCGCATGGGATCGAGAAGGGTCCGCTCTTCGATGCGATGAACATCCAGAACGTCGCCGGGCTGCGCCGCACGGTCGAGGCGGGGATCGAGAAGGTCTCGGCCATGCTGCCTTTGGCGAACGCGTTCACACGCGAGCCCTGCCCGGTCTCGGAGATCAAGCTGGCCCTGCAATGCGGCGGGTCCGATGCATGGTCTGGGATCACAGCGAACCCGGCTTTGGGTTATGCTTCCGATCTGCTCGTGGCTCAGGGCGCTGCGACCGTGTTGGCTGAGACACCGGAGATCTATGGCGCCGAACACCTTCTGACCCGACGCGCCGTTGATCGCGAGACCGGCGACAAGCTGGTTGGCCTGATCAAATGGTGGGAGGACTACACTGCCCGCAACAAGGGCTCGATGGACAACAACCCCTCCCCCGGCAACAAGCAGGGCGGCTTGACCACGATCCTCGAG
>CAYYZH010000342.1:0-2730 GCA_964475765.1 uncultured Limibaculum sp. | reverse complement strand
GCGCGATGGCTGCGTCGCGGAGAGCGCGACTGTATTCTCTTTGCGGATTTATGGCAAAGGTTCGGGCATCGGCGATCTCTTCGATCCGCCCGGATTTCAAAACGGCGATCTCATCTGCATGGGCCACGGCATAACCGAGGTCATGGGTGACAATCAGCGCCGCAAAGCCTTCCTCGCTTTGAAGGTCAGATATCAAGCGTGCGGTGTGTTTCTGGGTAACAGCATCCAATGCAGAAAGCGGCTCATCGAAAAGCACCAGAGGCGGGCATGCGATTAACGCACGCAGAATACCCGCGCGCTGCGCCTGCCCGATTGAGACCTGATCCGGGCGGCGCTCCAGCAAATCTCTTGGCAACTCCAATCCGGCGCAGAGGTGTTCCAGCCGACCGTCGGCGAGCGTGATGCGTTGTGCAACAATCGGCTCCATGATCGACTGGCGCAGGCTCAGCACCGGATTGAACGCCGCACGGGGCTCTTGCAACACAAGGGCTGGACGTACGGTGCGGGTCGGTGCTCCGTTCCAAGCAATCTGCCCGTGTGAGGGTTTCAGCAGACCGAGGATCGCGGAAATCAGAGTGGATTTTCCGGCTCCACTTTCGCCGACTACGGCAAGGGTCTTACCAGCGGGCAAAGACAGCGAGATGTCGTGCAATGTCACGCGTTTCCCGCGTTTCACCGTAAGGTTGCTCAAGGTCAGCACGGCAGCGATATCCAATTTCGATGCGCCGATAGTGACCGTGCTGGCTCAGTTCTTGGGCGCTCCAGTATTTCATCCGAAGAGCCCCGCTCGACCAAATGCCCGTCGTCCATCACCATCAGCGTATCAACCCTGCGCGCGGCAAGTCCTAGGTCGTGGGTGATCAGGATCATCGCCGTGTCCTTGCCGTCCAAAAAGGCGCTGAGGAGATTCATCGTTGCCGCCGCCACGACGGGATCAAGAGCGGATGTTGGCTCATCAAGCACAATCAGATCAGGCGTGCCAATGAGCGCCATAGCGATCACAAACCGTTGTTGCATGCCTCGACTCCACCCCCACGGGCGCTTACGCAGATCACCTCCCTCGATCTTCAGCGCCTTGAACAATCCGGCCTGATCCGCGGTGTCTGGGGTCAGACCAAGCGCCACTTCTGCCTCGCGCCAGTGAAACGACATCGAGCGCAATGGATCGAGCGCCTCATCCGGGCTTTGCGGCACATGGGCGACGCGGTGACCCTGCGCGATCAAGTCGTCGACCAGCGCATGGCCGAGCGTGGATTTTCCAGAGCCCGACGCGCCAACGAGGCCGATGCGGCCTCGTAGTTGGATTTCCAGCGATGTGGGTTGGAGGATGGTCCGGCCTGAACGCATCGCGCTCAGGCCAGAGACTTTCAGGCTCATTCGGTCAGTTTCGTCTCGTAGGTGATCCAATAGGTTTCGGTCGGGTGCACCTGATAGCCGGTGAGGCCCGACACACCAACGTTTGTCTGACTGACATGGAATACCGGGATCAGCGCTGCTTCGGATTCGATGATCTCCTGTGCCTTATCATAGATCGCCTTGCGCGCATCGTGATCGAACGTCAGACGCCCTTGATCAAGCAACTCATCCAAGCGCGCGTTCGTAAAGCCACCCGAGTTCGAGCCACCATCAGACTTCAGCAGCGTCTCTAGAACAGCGCCCGGATCGCCCTGCGGTGTGGTCACCCAGGCTTGCAGGAAGAGGTCGGCGTCACCGGCCGCAATCGCGTCATTGCTCGCCCCCCATTCGCCGACCGTGATGTTGGCCTTAACGCCGATCGCGGCAAGAAACGCTTGGGTCAACTCTGCCGTTGGCGGTAATGCGGCCCGCGAAGAATAAGTGACGATGTCTATTTCCAGCGGCTCGCCATCCAGCATCCAGCTGCCACCCTCTTTGACTGCTCCCGCCACGGCCAATAGTTCTTCTGCTTTTGCAGGGTCATAGGGTGCGGGAATATCCGCGGCCCAGCCTTTGCCCTCCGGGTAAACAGTGCCTGCTGGAACACCGCCAACACCGGAAAGAGCCGCGTCGACAACCCCTTGGCGATCAATTGCATACGATACCGCTTGGCGGATAAACGGGTTTGCCATCGGGCCGCTCTTCGCGTTGACGGTGAAGAAGTAGAGCCGTGCCGTGGGGGCCGAGAAACCCTGCGCGCCCGTCTCCTTGATGCGGTCAAAGTCGGTTTCGGGGTAGTTGATCACAAGATCAATCTCGCCCGCCTCGAAGGCCAGCGCGGCAGTGGCAGGGTTCGCTGATGCGACAACGCGGACTTCTCCGAGTCCGGGTGTGCCTTTCCAGTAGTTGAGATTCGCTTCGGCGCGATAAAGCTGTTCCGGCACGGCCTCCTTGAACACAAATGGCCCCGTAGCATTGATTGGAAACGCGTCGGACGGCTCACCCAAGACAGCAATCGCCGGTTCGGACAGGGTCCACGGGAAAGCGGCATTCGGGCTGTTCGTCTCGAACACGATCACGTTGTCTCCGTCGGTCGACATGCCCGCAAGGCCGAGCAGCTTGGACACCCTCGCGTTGTGACCGGGATGCTCCTCATCCGAAATCGGCGTGATCGCGTCTATGACGGCCTGGGCCGTCACCTCGCTGCCATCATGGAACGTCAGCCCGTCGCGAAGGGTCACACGCCACGTTGTTGGAGACGCCTGTTCGATGCTCTCCGCCAGACGGGGATACAGGTTCATCTCATAGTCGATCCCCATCAGCGGCTCGGGCACG
>CAYYZH010000341.1:0-2748 GCA_964475765.1 uncultured Limibaculum sp. | reverse complement strand
AGCCCCCGCCAATGCCTGAATTGACAGTGGAAGTTGGCGGTCGGAGCTATCGCCTCGGCTGCGGCGAAGGTGAGGAGAATCATCTTCAGGGTCTGGCGAAGACGGTGGACACTGAAGCGACACGGCTCACCCGCCAGCTTGGGCAGATGCCGGAAGGGCGCCTGATGCTGATGGTTGCCTTGATGCTTGCGGACCGGATGACCGAGGCGGAAGCGTTGAGCGCCGAGAATGCACGCCTGGCGGCCGAGGCCGGCGAGGCCGTTGAGCATGCCGCGACGCATCCGGAGGTCTCCGACACGATCACGCCAGAGCGCGAGGCACAGATCTCCGCAAGCCTTGATGATCTGGCGGCGCGGATAGACACGCTGGTCGGGCGCATCGAAGGCCACGCCTAGGCTGAGCCCTCAAACACTGGGGCGACGCCGGGGTGCTTCGTTTGGGCACCTTACAACACGCGGCTGACCTGCTATCTAACGGGGTGGCGGTTCTGTCCTCCCCGTGTGGGAACAGTTTCCTGGTGGCCTAATTTTTCTCGCGGGAGCTGGCTCTGCATTCGCTCGTGGGCTTATGCACCTGGCACCCACCTGGTTATCCAGGCTCGCGAGGATCTGAAGCCCCACGGTTGCGATGGTTCCGCCACACCTTTTCGCCGTGCTCAAATGTGCGATTGAAGTTGCCCTGCCCGCAGGCTAGGCAGCGGAAATGATCGATCTCATCAGCTCCAAATCTGCCTTGCGCAAAGAGAGTTTCGCCCGGCGCGGCGCGGCGCATGCCAAGGGCGCTGGTGCGGCGGAGGCGGCACGCGACCACCTGCTGGCCTCGCGCCTCCTCACGGGGCAGACCATCATCTCCGGATACGCCGCGATGCGCAGCGAGCTTGATCCCGCGCCTTTGATGCACGCGTTGCACGGCGCCGGTCATACGCTTTGCCTGCCCGTGGTCATCGGTGCGGGGCAGCCGCTGAAGTTCCGGGAGTGGACGCCCGCCAGCGAGATGGAGGACGGCGCGTTTGGAGCCAAAGTGCCCGCCTCCGGCGCGTGGCTGACACCGGATCTGCTGGTCGTCCCGCTGCTGGCCTTTGATGCCGCGGGCTGGCGTCTTGGTTATGGCGGCGGGTTTTATGATCGCACGCTCGAAGGATTGCGCGGCCAAAAACCAACGACCGCCATCGGCTTTGCTTACGCCGCGCAGCAGGTTGACAGCGTGCCGACCGAGCCGACGGACCAGCCGCTCGATGCCATCGTCACCGAACAGGGCGTTCAGAAGATCCAGCGCCGGGGAGCCGCCTGATGCGCCTCCTGTTCCTTGGAGATATCGTCGGGCGCGCCGGGCGCGACGCGGTGATCTACGCCCTGCCCCGCATCCGCTCGGATTGGTCGCTGGATTTCATTGTGGTCAATGCCGAGAACTCCGCCTCCGGGTTCGGTATGACCGGCCCGATTGCGACGACGCTGCTCGAGGCGGGTGCAGATGTCATCACGCTCGGCGATCATGCCTTCGATCAAAAGGATATGCTGACCTACATCGCGGACGAGCCACGTGTTCTGCGCCCGCTCAACTACGCCAAACAGGCGCCGGGGCGCGGCTACGGGATCTTTCCCGCCACACGCGGGCGCAAGGTTCTGGTCACCGTGGCGCTGGGCCGGGTCTTTATGAACAAGCCGTTCGATGATCCGTTCTCGGCGCTCGATGAGGTGCTGAAGAAACACCCGCTCGGCGGAACAGTGCAGGCCTCGCTGGTCGAAATCCATGCAGAGGCGACCTCGGAGAAAATGGGCGTCGGTCATTGGTGCGATGGGCGCGCCAGTCTGGTGGTCGGCACGCACACCCATATCCCCACAGCGGACAGCATGGTTCTGCCCGGCGGCACGGCCTATCAGTCGGATGCCGGCATGTGCGGCGACTACAACTCGGTGATCGGGATGGCAAAGGCCGAGCCGATGCGCCGCTTTATCTCGGGGATGCAGAGCAGCCGCTTCGAGCCTGCGCTGGGTGAGGTCACGCTCTGCGGAACGCTGGTCGAGACCGATGACCAGACCGGGCTTGCCAGATCCATCACCCAGATCCGTCGGGGCGGTCGTTTGAGTGTCTCGGAACCGGCGGTTTCGGGTTAAGCTGCTGCGCCGGGACCACATGATCAGACCTGACAGATCCGGCCCCCGATCGGCCCGGGAGAGCGCGATATGCTGAGCGGTATCCCTGAGAATTTCGACGCGTTCGTTGCGCTCTTTGTGCTCGCGGCGATGTTCGTGCTGTTCGTGCGCGAGACGTTCCCGCCGGAAGTCACGGCGATTGGTGGCGCGGGTGTTCTGATGGCGAGCGGGATTCTCTCCGTCGATCAGGCGCTGGATGCGTTCTCGAACCCGGCCCCCGTCACCATCGGCGCGATGTTTGTTCTGTCGCGCGCCCTTGTGCGAACTGGGACGCTGGATGTGCTGACGCGGACGATCTCGACAGATGTCAAACGCAGCCCCCGGCGCATGTTCGCAGGGTTTGCCGCGATCACGGCTTCGGCCTCGGCCTTCATGAACAACACGCCTGTGGTGGTCATGCTGATCCCGGTGGCGGTGCGGGTGGGCAAAGTGCTGAACGTCCCGGCTTCGCGGCTTTTGATACCGCTCAGCTACTGCGCCATCCTTGGCGGGATGCTGACGCTGATCGGCACGTCGACCAACCTGTTGGTGGACGGCGTCGCCCGGGCGAACGGGCTCGAGCCGTTCAGCCTGTTCGAGGTGACCCCGGTGGCGA
>CAYYZH010000340.1:0-2759 GCA_964475765.1 uncultured Limibaculum sp. | reverse complement strand
ACCTCCCGCCCAGATCATTCATGCCCGTCGCGCCTTGTTGCCTGATGGATGGGCGCGTGACGTTGTCGTTCAGATCGACCGCGGGCGGATCGCGGGCGTGAGTGTCGGCGGGGGTGGGGAGCGTCCCACCCGCCCGCCCCCGCCCCCCACCCCCGCCGGGCACCCGGTGAGGGAAGTTGCGATCCTCCTGCCTGCCCTGGCCAATCTGCATTCCCATGCGTTCCAGCGGGCCATGGCGGGGATGACCGAGGCGCGCGGGCCGGACCCTGAGGACAGTTTCTGGACCTGGCGCCGGCTGATGTACCGGTTTCTTGACCGGCTCGACCCGGATCAGGTCGAGGCCATCGCGGCGCTGGTTTATGTCGAGATGCTGGAGGCGGGATATGCCAGCGTTGGCGAGTTTCATTATCTCCATCATGCGCCCGGCGGCGCGCCCTACGACAACCTTGCCGAGATGTCGGCCCGGATTGCAGCGGCGGCGTCGGAGACCGGGATCGGACTGACACATCTGCCGGTGCTCTATACGCAGGGCGGCTCGGACGGGCGGGCGCTGGAGGGCGGGCAACTGCGCTTTGGCAATGATCTCGACCGGTTCGCCCGGCTGCTGGAGGGCGCGGAGAAGGTCGTCGCCCAAACTGGCCCGGATGCGGTCACCGGCATCGCGCCCCATTCGCTGCGCGCCGTCGGGGTCGAGGACCTGACCCATGCCTCCGGCCTGCGCCCGGACCGGCCCCTTCACCTGCACATCGCCGAACAGCGTGCCGAGGTGGTCGAGATCCTCGCCACCCATGGGGCGACCCCGGTGAAGTGGCTGCTCGAAATCATGGATGTCGATGCCCGCTGGTGCCTGATCCACGCGACCCATATGGACCCTGCCGAGACCAAGGGGCTGGCAAAGTCCGGCGCGGTCGCGGGGCTGTGTCCCATCACCGAGGCCAATCTCGGTGACGGGATCTTCGATGGTGCACGCTATCTGGCGGAAGGTGGGCGTCTCGGCATCGGCTCCGACTCCAACATCCGTATCGCTTTGGCCGAGGAGGTGCGCACGCTCGAGTATGGCCAACGTCTGCGCGACCGGGCGCGGGCCGTTCTGGCGGGGCAGGGCTCGACAGGACGCACGCTCTATGATGCGGCACTGGCAGGTGGAGCACAGGCGATGGGACGCATAACGGGCAGCATTGCGGAAGGACACTGGGCCGACCTCGTCGCGCTCGACGGCGATGCTCTCGCGCTGGCGGGGCTGGAGGGGGACAGCCTGCTCGATGGCTGGTTCTTCGCCGGAGATGACAGCGTGGTCCGCGATGTCTGGTCCGCCGGGCGGCACATGGTCCGGAACGGTCGTCACATCCACCGCGACCGGATTGAGGCGCGTTACCGCAAAGCCATCGCGGATTTGCGTGCGGATCTGTGACACGCGCCAGACATGGCCTTGATCCCGGTCCCGATCCCGCCGAAACTCCCGCCAGATAAATCAGGGAGGACATCATGCAAGACCGCCAGAACTGGGATTTTGTGCATAACCTCGCGGAGGGCGCCGACTGGACGCCGGGCCTGCGCGAGATCTTCGAGTACCGCGATCTCGGCATCAAGGACGGCACCAATGGCGACTATGTCGCCCATGTCATCCGGCACAACGGCAAGACTGCGCCCGATGAAGTGCAGCAGTGGCACATCCATGAATGCGATTTCCAACTGGTCTATGTGCTCGGCGGGTGGGCCACGTTCGAATACGAAGGCGAGGGTGAGAGGACCATCCGCAAGGGCGACTGCATCCTTCAAAAACCGATGATCAAACACCGGGAAATCGCCTGTTCGGAGGATTTCGAAGTGCTCGAGATCGTCTCGCCCGCGAACTTCGCCACCAAGATTGTCGATGCCCCTGCGGTCGCGGCGGAGTAGATGGATCTCGGACTTAAAGGCCGCCGGGCGCTGATCACTGGCGGCTCGAAGGGGATCGGGTTCGGGTGCGCCGAAGCGCTCGCCCGCGAGGGTTGCGCCGTGGCTCTGGCCTCCCGCGATCAGGCAGCTCTGGATGAGGCGGCGGATCGGCTGCGTTCTGACGGGGCCGAGGTCGAGACACATGCGATCGACCTTTCGGTTTCCGGCTCCGCCGAGGCATTGCTGAATGCGGCGGGAACGCCCGATGTGCTCGTGAACAATGCGGGCGCGATCCCAGGCGGCGATATCGGTTCGGTGGATGAGGCGACCTGGCGCACGGCCTGGGACCTCAAGGTCTTCGGCTATATCAACCTCTGCCGTCTGGCCTATGCGAGAATGGGCGAACGGGGGCATGGCGTGATCGTCAATGTCACGGGGTTGGCGGCAGACAAGACCGACTTTAACTACATTGCCGGGACCGCAGGCAACGCCTCGCTGAATGCGTTCACCCGGGCGCTGGGCTCACAAAGCATCGAGGCCGGCGTGCGCGTGGTCGCGGTCAGCCCCGGCGCTGTGGCGACGGATCGGATCACCAATCTGTTCCGCACGCGGGCCGAAGCCGAACATGGCGATCCCGAGCGCTGGCAAAGCTATCTCTCCGGCTTGCCGCTCGGCCGGACTGCAACCGTGGCCGAGGTCGCGGATGTCGTGGCCTTCGCGGCGTCGGACCGGGCGTCCTATATCTCGGGAACAGTGATCACGGTCGATGGCGGCCATGGCTCCCGCGGCGGCAGCTTTCGGTAGACGCTCCGGATCCCGCAGGAGGCATCGACTTTTTGTACATACGCCTGCCATACGCGAGCCATACAGGTGCCATACGC
>CAYYZH010000339.1:448-2768 GCA_964475765.1 uncultured Limibaculum sp. | reverse complement strand
ATCTAATGCCGGGATACTGTTTACGACCACGTTGCCAGACGCATCTGCCGACAATTCGATCCCATTGTCATCGGCTAAGTCGGTTAGCGTAAGGTTCCCATCGACGAAGCTGACGTCGATGGCAAGCATACGACGATCTTCCAGTTGCTCAATCACGGATTTGCGGAACCGCTTATCCGTCGATTGGTCACCCAAGATTCGATTCTTTTTTGATGTTCGTCGTTTTCGATTGCGCATGACGTCGTCCTGAGCTGTTGCAAAAAGAAGGGGATATAGGCCCGCACGATACCAGCGGCTCGTTATATGAAAACCGTTTGCAGCCGCTGGGCGTTCAGGCCTTGCTCGAGGCAATCGATCGAGTCGCGGCTGGCACTGCAGAAAAGAAGGCGCAGGATTCAAGCGGCAGCTACGAAAGCTGGTTGCGTCGCGAGCAGGCAAGGATCGACTGGAGCAAACCGGCTGCGGATGTCTACAACCTGATACGCGGCTGCGATCCACAACCCCGATGCCGGTGTCTACGGCGCCTGCCTGCGCGGCAAGCCCGGCTGGGGCGACAACATGGCCTTCATCACGACGGTCGTGAACTCGTTCGGCGGCGCATGGTTCGACAAGGACTTCCGCCCGACCATCGATTCCGACGCATGGCGCTCGGCGATCAACTTCTACGTCGATCTGCTTGGCACCTACGGACCTCCAGGCTCCGAGGGCAACTCGTTCAACGAGATCCTCGCGCTCTACAACGAAGGCAAGTGCGGCATGTGGATCGACGCCACGATCGCAGCTTCGTTCCTCGAGGTCGACGGCGTCGCCTACGCCCAGTCGCCGAATGCCGGTAATCCGGTCGGTGCGAACTGGCTGTGGGCCTGGGCCATGGCTGTGCCTGCAGGCTCCCCCAACGCTGAAGCCGCCAAGGCTTTCATCGAGTGGGCTACCTCCAAGGAGTACATCAAGGCCGTGGCTGCCCACGAGGACTTCGGCTGGTCCAAGGTCCCGACCGGTACGCGTTCGTCAACCTACGCCTATCCGGAGTTCAAGGCCGCCGCAGGCTTCGCCGAAGCTGAGCTGGCCGCGATCAAGTCCGCCGCTCCCGGTGCGACCGACCTGAAGCCTTACGTGGGTGTTCAGTTCGCCGCCATTCCGGAATTCCCGGAAGTCGGCAGTGCCGTCGCCCAGGAAATGGCGGCTGCGCTTTCGGGTGCGAAGTCGGTGGACGAAGCTCTGGCAGCCTCGCAGGCTGCGGCGGATGCCATCATGTCGGAAGCCGGGTACTACTGACCCGGTCTATCCGCTACCAGAAGGGCGCTGTGATCTCACCGCGCCCTTCGATGACACCACCCGGCTGTTCGCCTTTCCTGTTCTAGACGACACGCATGACAGGCGAATTGTGTGCAGGTCCCCGCGCTTGCGCGCTGCCGGCAAGACCCCACTGTTTCTGACCTCGGATTGACCGGGTCCAAGTGCGAAGGTCCAAGGGCATGTCAAAGAGAACGCTGCCAAGACTGCTGCAGACCCCGGCCGTCATCCTGCTTTTGATCTGGATGCTCGTGCCGCTCAGCATGACGCTCTACTTCTCGTTCATCCGCTACGTGCTGAACAACCTGCGCCGACCGGAATGGACAACACCCAGCATCGATAACTGGCGCGGCTTCGGGAACTATGAGTTCGTTCTCTACAAGGCCAAGGACTTCTGGTTCGCAGTCCAGAACAGTGTCTTCATCGTTGGCTCGGTTTTGTTTCTTACGGTGATCTTGGGACTCGCCATCGCGGTCCTGATCAATCGCTCGTTCCCCGGCCGGGGCCTTGTGCGTGTGCTCCTGATCTCGCCGTTCTTTGTCATGCCAGCGGTCAACGCCGTCTTGTGGATCAACATGATCCTCGACCCAGTACTGGGGCTGCAGGGGCTGGCCGTCTCCGGGCTCAACTCCATGATCGACGGGCTGCGTGACTTCCCGGTGCTGGGGGCATTCTTCTCACTCTGGCCGGAGATCGAACCGATATCCTTCCGCGCGACACAGACCTCGGCCTATGCGGTCATCATGATGGTCACCTGGCAATGGACACCGTTTGCCATCCTGATCTTCATGACCTCGCTACAATCGGAAGATCAGCAGCAGAAGGAAGCCGCGATTCTCGATGGCGCCAGCGCGTGGTCGCAGTTCCGCAACCTGACCATTCCGCATCTCGGCCGGCCCATCGCCATTGTGGTCATGATCCAGGCGATCTTCCACCTCTCGCTCTACGCCGAGATCGAGATCGTCAGCCGCGGCAACGGCAACAAGAACCTGCCCTACCTGATCGGGGAGTTTGCCTCGAACAATAT
>CAYYZH010000339.1:0-438 GCA_964475765.1 uncultured Limibaculum sp. | reverse complement strand
GGCCGCCAGCGCGACCGGGATCTTCGCGGTCATTCTTGCCAACATTATCGCCATCTTCCTTCTTCGGATGATCGGCAAGACATTGATGGATTGAAGCCATGGCAGCCGTTGCACAACGTTCCACCTTCGGGAAAGTCTTCTGGCCTGTGCTGGCCTGGCTGGTCGCGCTGATCTTCTTCTTCCCGATCTTCTGGATGATCTTCACCAGCTTCAAAACCGATGCCGATGCGGTCAAACCCGAGCACTTGCTGGTCTTCACCCCGACGCTCGACAACTACCTGAACATGACCGAGAACTACGACTATTGGCGCTTCGCTGCCAACTCGGTGATCACGTCTGTCTTTGCCACGCTGTTCACGCTCTTTGTCGGTGTGCCCGCGGCCTATGCAATGGCGTTCAACCCCAGCCGCCACACCAAGGATATCCTGATGTGGATGC
>CAYYZH010000338.1:0-2778 GCA_964475765.1 uncultured Limibaculum sp. | reverse complement strand
GCGATGCCGCCTTCGTAGATCAGGTCCACGATCAGCTTCACTTCGTGCAGGCACTCGAAATAGGCCATCTCGGGCTCATAGCCCGCCTCGACCAGCGTCTCGAAGCCCATGCGGATCAGCTCCACGAGGCCGCCGCAGAGAACCGCTTGCTCGCCGAAGAGATCGGTCTCGCACTCTTCCTTGAAGTCGGTCTCGATGATGCCGGAGCGCCCGCCGCCGATGGCCGAGCAATACGAAAGCCCGATCTCCAGCGCCTTGCCCGACGCGTTGTTGTGGACCGCCACGAGGCAGGGCACGCCGCCGCCCTTGACGAACTCGCCGCGTACGGTGTGGCCCGGACCCTTGGGCGCCATCATAATCACGTCGACACCGGGCTTGGCTTCGATGAGACCGAAGTGGACGTTCAGACCGTGAGCAAAGGCAATCGCCGCGCCCTCGCGCAGGTTGTCGTGAATATGCGCGTAATACGTCTCGGCCTGCAGCTCATCGGGCATCGCCATCATGATCACATCGGCCCATTTCGCTGCCTCATCGATGGCCATGACCTTCAGTCCTTCGCCTTCGGCCTTGGCCGCAGAAGCGGACCCCGGACGCAGCGCTGCCGCAACGTTCTTCACGCCGCTGTCGCGCATGTTGAGCGCATGGGCATGCCCCTGTGAGCCATAGCCCACGACAGCCACGTTCTTGTCCTTGATCAGATTGATGTCGCAGTCGCGATCGTAGTAGACGCGCATGTCTTGTCCCTCTCGTCTTGGTCTTGTGTTTCGACTTCGTGTGTTTCGATTTGGTCGGCGGGTTAGGCCAAGCGCCTATCCTTGTCCAGTGGTGCTGATGCTCTGGTTCACGATGAGACGCTCCCAGAGCTTTCGTGTGCAGACGTTCTGCGGTTGGCTTTCGGGCGGCTCCACGACCAGCCCGGTGCGCATCATCTCCGACGTCACTGCAATCGCCATGAAGTTGGGCAGATCCCGCGCGGTGATGCCGCCGGCGGCCTCTTCCGGGCCATAGGTCGGGCGCGCGCGCTCGGCGGCGTTGAAGTTGAAGCTCGACATTTGCTGCGGGTTGCACTTGCCATCCAACGGCGTGATGCGGATCGCCGGATCGTTGCGCGGGGTGTTGTCGCGGCTCTGATCAATGGCGAAAACGACCGAGATCGGCCCGCTGCCGTCTGGCTGGATTGCCATGTAGATATGCGGAGCGTTAACCACCTCGGCGCGGGTTGTCGCACCATCGGGCAGGGGTTGTGCCCCCGGCGCTGTCGGCGTGGGCAGTGGCTCGGCCGGGGCTGCAGCCGCATTCGGATCGGGGGCGGGAGCCTCTTCTTGGTTGAACTGGCCATCCGTGCAGGCAGACAGTCCCGCAGCCAGCACAATCCCAAATGCGACCTGCCGGATCATGCCATGCCTTCATCGCCGCGCAGGAGCGAGGCAACGCCGGTACGCGCGACCTCGACCAGTCCGAGCGGGCGCATCAGCTCGACAAAGGCGTCGATCTGCTCCGAGGTCTCGGCGATCTCGAAAATGAAACTGGTGGGCGTCACATCGACCACGCGCGCGCCCATGATCTCGGCCATGCGCAGCGCCTCGACGCGCGGCTCGCCGGTGGAGGCGACTTTCACAAGGCCAAGTTCGCGCTCGACATGCGCGCCTTCGACGGTGAGGTCATTCACGGAATGCACCGGCACCATGCGCTCGAGCTGGGCGTGGATCTGGTCGATCACCGCAGGCGTGCCGGTCGTCACGATGGTGATGCGCGAGCGATGCCCGGTGTGGTCGGTCTCGGCCACCGTCAGGCTTTCGATATTATAGCCGCGCCCGGAGAAGAGGCCGATCACGCGGGCGAGCACGCCGGGCTCGTTGTCGACCAGCACGCTGAGGGTATGGCGCTCCTCTCCCTCGGCCACGGGGTTGCGCAGGTTATAGGCGCTCTTGCGCGAGGAACCGGGTTTCAGCGTAAGGGTGTTCATATCTGGTGTTCCCTGTCTGTCGCTGCGTCTTCTAGCCGTTCAAGGCAGCGGCTGGCAATGTAGTGCATGGCGGTGTCGAGGCGCTCGGTGAAATTGGCGCTGATGTGGTCGTAGAGCTGTTTGTCCAGCGGATTGGCGTCGAGGATTTTCTGCGCCATCGCGTCCGTCGGCGTCACCTTCTCGCCGGGCGAGACGTTGACCTTGTCGGTCTTGATGCCGGGCAGGCCAAACGCCGTGCGCATGTTGCGCAGAACAGTGTCGATTTGAGGCTGAGGCAAGACCAGAAAGTAGTCGCGATCGACGCGGGATTTCAGATCGGCCCAAGTGAAGTCTTCGCTCTCGCGGTCGCCCATCAGCATCCGCGCCTGAAGGTTGCGTTTCTGCCAGGCGTCGCGGCGGTCCATGTCGTGCCAGGCTTCCTCGAAGGACATGCCCTGAATGGCGGCGTGCTCACTCGCCTGCGGGGTGCCCAGCATATAACGATATCCCGAGACAGCGCGGCTCACCGGCTCGCGCACGGCGGCGAGATAAAGCGGCGTGCGGCCCACCCGCCAGTGAACGCCAAAGGTGAAGTGGCCCGAGATCAGGTGGATGTCGCGCTTGTCCTGCGCCGAGAGCGCACGCCAGTGGTGGCTGCGGCGCATCCGGACATCGAGAACGTGAACCCCACCGAAGATCGAGGCCAGCCCGTCCGCCAGCGCCGAGCCGCCGGTTTTCGGCAGATGGGTCTGGATGAAGATGTGCTCGGCCAGGAAAGCGCGCCGCCATCCTGCAGAAACCTTGTGCGCAGGCGCTCTCGATGTCCCCAATAA
>CAYYZH010000337.1:1440-2794 GCA_964475765.1 uncultured Limibaculum sp. | reverse complement strand
ACCGCATGGGTGCGCACCGTGGCGTTGGAGACATCATAGGCCGCGTTGTTGCCCTTGCCCGCCTCGGCCATGTGGCTGGAGTAGATCCCGTGCGTGGTCACCTTGTAAGTGTCCATGTCGACCAGCGTACAGAAGTCCTTGTGCGCGGTCGGGCAGTGATAGCATTCGAGGAAATTGTCGACGACGTTCTTCCAGTTCGACTTGATGTCATAGGAGAGCCGGTGCCCAAAGGTCAGCTCGCCGATATCGGGCGCCCAGTGGGTGATCTCGGCGGCGAGGTCCCCGGACTGTTTGGCCAGCGGATGGGCCGCCGGGTCGAGGTTCACATAGATGAACCCGCAGAATTCCTCGACCTGAACGGCGTCGAGGCAAATGTCTTTGATGTCAAAGTCTACCAGGTTCTCGGTCTCGGGCGCACGGCGGAGCTGCCCGGTAAGGTCATAGACCCAGGCGTGGTAGGGGCACATGATCCGGGTCGCCTCGCCCTCGCCCTCCAGCAGGTGATGCGCCCGGTGCTTGCACACATTGTAGAAGGCGCGCAGCACGCCATCCCGGTCGCGCACCACTGCAATGGGCCGCCCGGCGATCTCGGTCGCGAAATACGATCCCGGTTTGCGTAGTTTCTCGACATGGCAGACCCATTGCCATGTGCGCGCAAAGATCGCCTGCTGCTCGAACGCATACCAGTCCGGCGATGTGTAGGCGTCGGCCTGCAAGGTCTGCGAGCGGTGCGGGTCCGGGTCAAACCCCCGGCGGATCGCGGCCAGTTCCGATGGCGTCGGATGCAAGGTCATTCCACATCTCCCAGCATGTCGGAAGACTGTGGCTGATTCTCAGGGGAGCGTCTGCATGAATCCGCCGCGATGGTGATTTTCCGCGACGCCCGGGCATTTTCAGCCCTTGTAGAACTCCCGATACCAGTCGACAAACCGCGCCAGCCCGTCGCGCAGGGGCGTGTCCGGGCGAAAGCCTACTGCCTCTTCCAGATCGGCGACGTCCGCCCAGGTGGCCTGCACATCGCCGGGCTGCATCGGTTCGAACTCCTTGACCGCCTCGACGCCCAGCAGGTCCTCAAGATGGCCGATCATGTCCATCAGCTTCTCGCGCCGATGATTGCCGATATTGAAGACACGGTGCGGTGCCCAGCTTGTGCCGGGATGCGGGGCCGACTTGTCGAACGCGGGGTCAGGCGCCGCGGCCATCGGGATCAGCCGGGCGACCCCTTCCACGATGTCATCGACATAGGTGAAGTCGCGCTGCATGTCGCCATTGTTGAAAACCTTGATCGGCTCGCCCGCCAGAATGGCTTTCGTGAACTTGAAATAGGCCATGTCCGGGCGGCCCCACGGGCCAT
>CAYYZH010000337.1:0-1340 GCA_964475765.1 uncultured Limibaculum sp. | reverse complement strand
AGAATGGCTTTCGTGAACTTGAAATAGGCCATGTCCGGGCGGCCCCACGGGCCATAGACCGTGAAGAACCTGAGGCCCGTGGCGGGCAGCCCATAGAGATGGCTGTAGGTGTGGGCCATCAACTCGTTCGCCTTCTTGGTCGCGGCATAAAGGCTGACGGGATGGTCAACGCTGTCCGACACCGAGAACGGCAGCTTGGTGTTGCCGCCATAGACGGAACTGGAGGACGCATAGACCAGATGCGCGACCTCGGTCTGACGACACGCCTCGAGGATATTCAGGAAGCCGGTCAGGTTGGCATCGGCATAGGCGTGCGGGTTGTCGATGGAGTATCTGACGCCCGCCTGCGCCGCGAGGTTGACCACATGGCGGGGCCGGTGCTGCGCGAAGAGGCCCATGATGCGCTCGCGGTTCGCGAGATCCATCTCGGCAAACACGAACCCCTCGTGCTGGCGCAGGAGGTCCAGCCGCGCGTGCTTCAGCGCGGGGTCGTAATAGTCGTTCAGACTGTCGAGACCGAGGACGGGCACGCCGGCCTGCAGCAGCCGCTCCGACAGGAAATACCCGATGAACCCCGCAGCACCCGTGACCAGAACGGGCTTTCCCGGATCAAGCTGCTCGGCCCAGCGGGCAGGGTCGCTCATCCCCGCCTCACACGAAGGAGAAGATCAGGAACGCGCCCAGCAGCACCGTCATCCAGAACGCCATCGAGCCCGTGGGCCGGGTGCGGGCCAGCCGCCCCGTGGGTCCGTGTTCGATGTAAAGTGCCTTGGCGAGGTTGGCGCCTGCCCGTGCGCCCTTGTCCGTTGCGCCTGAGAGCGCCCCGAGGAGGGCCGTGTGCAGACCGCTTGAGATCCATTTCACTGGCTTGCGCCAGAACCAGTCACTGTCGAGATTGGTCGAGCGCAGCTCTGGCGGATAAAGCCCGGTCTTCATCAGCACGGTGAACGCCAGTGCGGAGAAGATGAGGAGTTGGAGTTGCGTCACGATGTGTTCGAGCGAATAGGCGTGGTATTTCACGTCATAGGGCAGGATCGAATAGAGCAGCCCGGGGAAGACCCCGATCCCCACGCAGAGCACCGATGCAATCGCCATCGCCACCAGCATGTTGAGCGGAGCCTCCTTGGGACGCAGCCCGCTGTCATGGGCGAAGAAGGCGAAGAACGGGATCTTGATGCCGGAATGGTGGAAGACGCCCGCGGAGGCGAACAGGAGGATCATCCAGGTGAAGAAATATTCGCCCTTGAGCGCTGCCGAGATAATCAGCGATTTTGACACGAAGCCCGAGAACAGCGGGAAGGCCGAGATGGATGCCGCCCCGATGCAGCAGAAGATCGTCG
>CAYYZH010000336.1:0-2815 GCA_964475765.1 uncultured Limibaculum sp. | reverse complement strand
ATGATTTTCTGCTTGGTATCGTTGCCACCCTCGCATTTCCTCCCCTGCCCCATCACTCCTGATAAGATCCCCTTATCAAGAATGATGGATTTGGCGACACTCGTTCCATTTTCCGCGCGGAAGTCGCTGTCATTGCTGCTTTCTCATACCGCCAACAGTCGGTTTATGGCGGCATGAAGCGGCATCGCTCGAAGACCGCCCTGCCCCGGGAGATCGCGCTCGCCTGCGTAGACCAGGATCCGTTCCGAGGCCTCGAGATCATCGGCGGCAATGTAGAAGCCCTTTGTCACTTTCGGGCTCGTGGTCCGCTTCACCTCTATCGCCCAGATCGCTCCACCAGGGAGCCTCAACACCAGGTCAAGTTCTGCGCCAGCTG
Source organism: uncultured Limibaculum sp. (assembly GCA_964475765.1). GTDB lineage: Bacteria > Pseudomonadota > Alphaproteobacteria > Rhodobacterales > Rhodobacteraceae > Thermohalobaculum. The sequence goes on along the minus strand of CAYYZH010000336.1, from coordinate 2,439 downwards.
ATGAACGGTAGAAGCTTGCTTCCGTTCCGCGGGGTGCCGCAGAGATCAGGTTCTCAATACAGAACCCTTCCCAGGATCCGCCCGCCACGGGGTGGCCCAGCAGATCCTCATAACTCTCGATCCCCAGAAGCGCATGGGCGAGACCCGCATCGCGAATGTAGACCTTGGGCGACTTGACCAGCCGTTTGCCCACATTGGCATGCCAGGGCGGCAGCCGGCGGACCAGCATCAGGTCAACCAGCACGTCAAGATAGCGCGCCACGGTTTGACCAGACACGCCAAGTCCAGCGGCCAGTTTCGCCGCGTTCAGCAATCCGCCCTGTTCGTGCGCCAGCATCGTCCAGAACCGGCGCAAGGTTTCCGCCGGAATGCGCAGACCAAAGGCCGGGATGTCCCGCTCGAGATAGGTCCGAATGAAATCCTCGCGCCATTTCAGGCTGGCGCGATCGTCGGCTGCCAGGTAGCTTTCGGGAAAACCGCCACGCAGCCAGAGCGGCACGAGACCCCCCTGCCCCACTTCATCCAGCAAAAATGGCGTCAGTTCATGATAGCTGACCCGACCTGCCAGTGACTCCGCGCTTTGCTTGAGCAGCGTGTTTGACGCGGACCCCAACAACAGAAACTGTCCGGACCGGTGCCCTTGCCGACGGCGCCGGTCAATCTGGCCACGCAAGGCGCCGAAGACGTCCGGGACGAGCTGCACCTCATCGACGATCACCAGCCGACCGATCTGTTCGTCGAGGTAAAGATCCGGCTCTTCCAGCACCTGCCGGTCCGCCATGCGCTCCATGTCGAGATAGACGGCGTCCCGCGTTTCGCTGATGTCGAGCGCCAGCGTGGTCTTGCCAACCTGGCGCGGCCCAAGCAGGACAACACCAGCCTGGCGGGCCAGCGCATCGGTGATGTGAGCCTGATGTTTGCGGATAATCATCCTTGCAGATATTCCATGTATTGGAAGAAATGCAAGGTTATAAGCATGCTAGCCTAGAACCTAAACAGCCTCGACCTCGTAGGCCATGACGCGGGTGTCTGTGGTCGCCAATTTGAGCTGCTCGACCTGTGCCTGTGCGATCAGCAAGCGGTCAAAGGGATCCGCATGCAATGCAGGAAGCCGTCCTGCCTCATGAGCATGTCGCCAGGAAATCGGCAGGGGTCGACATCCACAGGCCAGCAGAAGATCCTCGATGCCATCGGGGGCTTCGAGCTTTCCAAGAGCGCGCTTGATCTCTATTTCCCATATCGTGGCCGAACTGACCATCAGTTCTGCGACCCCACCGTCAAGCAACGCACGGTGATTGGCCTTCAACCGGGGATCATCGTTCAGAGCCCAAAGGACCACATGTGTGTCCAGCAGAATCCTCACGCGGGTTGATCGGGATCAGTGAAAGCTCGCATGAAGTCATCGGGCAGTTCATCAAAGTCATCTGCCATATGGATCTGGCCGGCGCACGCCCCCAGCAGAGATTGCCTTTCCCGGCGCAGGGCCGGCGTTAGATGAGCGACGGGACGGCCGTGCCGGGTCAACACGATGTCCTCTCCGCTTTCTGCCCGCCGGATGATTTCAGCGAAGCGCGCCTTGGCTTCCGCGATACTGACTTGCATTGGATGCCTCCAGAGCCTATGACCATAATATAGGTCATCTTTCAGCGCATAGCAAGTTTGCAGGTGCCCGACTCTGCGCCCTACCCCGCAAAAAACGGACCATTGCGCTGGCCACCCGGCTTGGCGAAGGATCGAGACGCCAGGCGATTAGGTGGGGCAGAGGCCCCTGCCCCAAACACGGAGTCTGTCCGAAACGCACATTATGACTACTTCAGCCCCTCTGCGCAGCAGAACAGGATTGAGAGGCTAAGAGCGTATACGGCCGTATACGCTCTCTCGAACTTGCGAGTGTATACGCCCGTATACGCCTACCCATCACCCAACGCAGCGCGGAACGCCTCTAGCGCTTGATGCAACCGATCTTCGTCGACATCGGCCAAGTCTCCAGGCGCAAGCAAACGGACCTCCCTGCCCTTAACCGTGCATTTATACCCGCCAGTCCGAAACTCGATCTTACGCCCATCTCGAGCCCCCCGCTTCTCGCCAACAGTAGCATCACCCTGACGCGGACCGACATCTCCCAAAACCGAATAGAACGCCGCAATCACATTTGCGGGCTGCCCCTCACTTGCTTCTAACTGCTCGCGAAGCACCTCCAGCGAGACAGGCGTTTGTTGCACACAATCCGCTACTCTCAGCAAAACATCCCGTGGAACCCCGCTTGGATCTCCAAGTACGTCGATGATCTGTTCAAACAGCAGGGCAATCTGGCGTAGATGGTACCGCTTGGCACGAGCCGCGGACGCGAAGAGCGTATCGACGGCAGCCTCTACCGTTGACGCCGCGGTCCCCCGAGCCCTCGCGTAACGCACCGCCAACACCGCAAGCTCGCCATGA
>CAYYZH010000335.1:0-2821 GCA_964475765.1 uncultured Limibaculum sp. | reverse complement strand
AAAGCGCGGTTGGCAGGATCTGAAACGGCCCGCACAGCAAGACAGGGCAGATGCGCGTCCGCCGCGGCTTCCGCCACGCGGTGCGTTTCCATGTCGACGATGTCTGCACCGCTCCACTCCCTCAGTTTGGCCTTCGCAAGCGGATCGGGGATGATCGTGTCGGCCCCCGCAGCAAGGCCTTTGTGGTGGCCGTCGACCAACTGATGCGCCAGCGGAACCTGAGCTCCCATTGGGCCGATCACGATCTCCGGCACAACAATGTCACCTGGCTCCAGATCCGGCGCGAGGCCGCCCGCAATCCCCCAGCTCACCAGCAGCCGAATGCGATCGGCGGCGAAACGGGCAGCGATCTCCGATGCGCGCTCGGGCCGTGCGGCAGACACCGCCGAGGAAACTCGCGGATGAAAGCGCCACCGCCCGAGGGTGGCGAGCTCGCTTTGCATGCCGCAGATAATACCAATCTCGTGCATCTCAGGCGCTGGCCGCAAAGACGCACGGGCATGCCCTAAAGACCCAGCCGGGGACAGCGAGAGTGGGGAAGTGGGCCGACTTCATCGGCCCGGCAACGTCAGATGCCCCACGGCACCTGCCGATCGTTCGACGCCATCAGGCTTTCGTACCGGGCCAGCGCCCAAAGTGGGAAGAACGCGGCATAGCCGTGGTACTTGAGGTAAAACACCTTGGGGAATCCGGTCCCGGTAAAGTGCGCCTCATCCCAACGCGCACCATCGCGCGGCGCTTCGTCAAGCCAACGGATGCCCGCTGTGACCGCATCGCTCTCGACCTCATCGGCCGACATCAGACCCAAGAGGGCCCAGGCGGTCTGCGAAGGCGTTGAGCACCGGGCAAAGCCCGCCCCCCAATCCTCGTAGGTCTCCAGTCCTTCGCCCCAGCCACCATCGGCGCGCTGGCGCGACTTGAGCCACTCCACCGCTTTGCGGATGTAGGGCGCGCGCATGTCCGCACCTGCGCCTTTCAAGGCCACCAGAGCCGACCATGTCCCATAGATGTAGTTCGCGCCCCAGCGCCCAAACCACGATCCGTCTTCTTCCTGCTCGCGCCGGATAAAGCCGATGCCGCGCCGGATATTGCCGGCAAAGCGTTTGCGATCGACCTGCGCAAGGCACCCAACGCAGCGGGCCGTCACATCGACCGTCGGTGGGTCAAGCAGGGCGCCATGATCGGCGAACGGGATCGAATTCAGATAGTAGTGCTCGTTTTCCGGATCAAACGCGCCCCAGCCGCCGCTACGTGACTGCATTCCGGCCAGCCACTCGCAGGCGCGGTCGATGTTTTCGGCATAGCGCTCAGGATCGGCCCGATGCATTGCAAGGGCGACAACGGCGGTGTCATCCACATCGGGATAATCCGGGTTCTCGTACTGGAACGCCCAGCCGCCGGGCCGGACATTCGGGCGTCGCACTGCCCAGTCGCCGACATGATCGAGGATCTGTTTCGACGCCAGCCAGTCCAGTGCCGCGATCAGCTTGGGATCGTCACGCTCGCCCGCTTCCAGCAATGCATGCGCCGCCAGTGAGGTGTCCCAGACCGGCGACAGGCAGGGCTGGTAGTAAAGATCTTCGCCCCGCTCGGTCATCAATTTCTCGACCGCATCCATGGCCGTGATCATGTGCGGGTGATCGTCGGCATAGCCCAGCACCCGGAACATCATCACCGCGTTTGCCATCGCGGGATAAATCGCACCGAGCCCGTCTTCGCCGTTGAGATGGCTGATCGTGAAGTCCTCGCAGGCTTTGATCGCTTTGTCGCGCGAGCCCTTGGGAAGCCACGGCTCGACCATGCGCAGACCCTTGTCGACCTGCAGGAAGAGATCGCCAATTCGACTGCCGGTCGGGTTGATGTTGTAGACTTTGTGCTCTTCAGGAGGCACGGTAAAGAGCTCGGCGATGTCCCGACCGGTCGGGTTTGCAGCCTCGGCCCGCTTGGCATAGAGCACCAGTAAAGGCGTCAGTACTGTGCGCGACCAGTATGCGATCTTGGACATGTGAAAAGGGAACCAGCGTGGCAGCAACATGCACTCGACCGGCATGGTTGGTACCGCGCGCCACGGAACCTGACCAAAGAGCGCCATAGCGATCCTGGTGAAAACGTTTGCGCGCGCCGCCCCGCCCTGCCCCAGAAGCCAGGATCGCGCACGCGACATGTGCGCCGAATTGATATCCTCGCCGATCAGCTTGAGCGCCCAGTATCCCTTGACCGTCGCCGAGATGTTGCCCGGCCCGTCATGGAACAATGGCCATGAGCCGTCCAGGTTCTGCACCGAGCGCAGATACCGGGCGATCCGAACTTCCCGGGCCTCGTCGATCTGACCAAGGAAATGGCGCAGCAGCACATATTCTGCGGGGATGGTGCAATCGGCTTCGAGTTCGAAGACGATATGCCCGTCATCTTGCTGGTGCGCCCACAACGCGTCCGCCTGGGTCTGGATCAGGTCCGCCCGTTGCCCGCGCATATCGAGTGGCGCGGCGTTCAGGAAGCTTTGCGTGGCGTCGTTCATCTCACGTCCTCAGGCTGCCAGCCTGGCGGCAGTTTCGCCAGACCTCAACGCACCTTCAATTGTAGCAGGCAGCCCGGTTCTTGTCCCATCGCCCGCAAGTGTAAGATTTGCAAGGGTTGTTTTAGCCGCAGGGCGCTTGGCATTCTCGGCCGGTGACTGGTCTATGGTGGCCCTGCGTTCCTTGTTGATCCGCCCCGTGCGGTAGGTGGCGCCGGCAAGGCCCAGCCCCTGACACGTCTCGTCCCAGAGCATCGGCATCAGCTCATCCGGGGCCAGATCCATCACGCCCAGACGGTCCGCGGC
>CAYYZH010000334.1:0-2837 GCA_964475765.1 uncultured Limibaculum sp. | reverse complement strand
GTCCAAGGCCTTCAGGAATGCCTGTACAGCGGCCTCGAGACGACGGCGATCATAGCTCGAGAAATCAGCATCACCACGCAGTTCCAGCTTGCCAGAGGCAGCGGTACAGCGCAGCTCGCCCTCCGACGTTGGCAAACGAAATGTCGTCTTTGCCTTGCGAACCGCAGGTGTTGCGGCGCCCTGCCCTACACCATCAGAGATTTCAGAACCTTCCCCACGGGGAAGATTTTCTGGCGCCCTGCCCTCACCTGTCACTCCCGGCGCACCCGCAAATCCACGCAGGATCGCCATCTCCTGATCCGCTGTTCGTTGAGGTTTCGCCCGCAAGGCGGCTTGAAGATCTTCAAGCCCCGGCCGATCCTCTGCGAGCTGGCGACGAACCGCGAGCCCCAGATTGCGCGGGATCTCCTCCGCGTGCTGGAGATCCTTGTCCAACATCTCCAGCAACTCGGCGAATGCCCGAATATAAGACCGCTTCTGGTAGCCTGCCGAGGCATAGAGATCAGCAACTGACGACTTCATATCCATCGCTGGCGTCTGAGGATCAGCTACAAAATCGCGCGCAAGGATCGCCATCTCAGCAAACGAGATATCCTTACGCACCAGATTCTCGTCAACCATTCGGCGGTAGGACGTGACGACATCATCGCCGGGCGCAACGATCCCCGCGGGGATACGGCTCCATTCCTCATCGCCGTTCTCTGCGTAGAGCGCACGATAAGCTGCGAGCCGCCGATAACCTTGGATCAGCTCATAGCGGTCTCCTGCCGCCTCGACACGGATCGGGTTCGATAGGCCAATCTCACGGATCGACTCCACCAACTCCTCAAGATCGCTGTCCTCTCTGCTGGATCGGTCCCGGCGCAGCTTGGTCATGTCGATCAAATCAAGCGGGATCTTGTCGGTGATCAGCCCGAGTTTCTTCAGGCGCACATGCTCATGCGCCAGCCGGTCGTTCTCCACGCGAACCGCCGCGTCGGTCTCGGCGCGAGCGCGCACCGCCTCGGCGCTTTCCCGAACAGCCGAGGCCATCGGCCCCCGGCGCGGAACCGATTTGGTCTCAAGCACCGGGGTCGCGGTCTCATCCGCGGGGACGTCGATCTCGAACATACGGCGGCGCTTGCTCATGCCGCGACCTCCTCAGTGTCGATATTCTCCCAGGCCCGTAACGCGGTGGCTTCGAACTCCTCAAAGGCCCGGTCGAAAGAACGTCGCGCCCTTTTCCAAGTCTCCCGGGTCATGTCCCGATAGTCGATCTCATAGACCGAGGCGAGGAACCGGCCGGATTGCTCTACCGCCCGGGTCAGCTCGATCGGGTGCTCTGTAACATGACCGGCAAAGACGTTGCGGAACGCGTCGAGCATCGCGCGGTGCAACTCGTTCCCGGGCTCGAACCGGGTGAGCAGAAACCGGATATCCTGGAATACCTTTGGCAGGGGGGTCGCACCCGGCACACCACCCGAAACCTTCCCCGTGGGGAAGATTGGGGCAAACCCCTCGGCAAGATCTTCAAGTGCCTCAGCAAGCTGGCCAAGGAAGGATGTGGTGGAGTCATACTCCCAATATCCCGGACCGGAGGGGATGTAGAGCACGTCGGCCGCAAAGACTGCATTCATAGACTGGTAACCAATCGCGGGCGGGCAATCGAAGATGACCATGTCGTAGGCGTCATCCGGGATGCTATCGAGGTAACGCGCAACGCAGGCAAAGAAGGACCAGTCCGGCACCAGGTGGCGATACTGGGCAGAAGCAAACTCGACGAAAGCCGCGTTGGCGCAAGACGGGATCATGTCGATGGTGGGCCAGCACGTCGGCGCGATGAAGTCATCAGTGCGCAAGTTCTCGAGACCGAGATCCCGAATTGAAGCGGGCAGGGCGCGTGTGTCCGCCCCACGACCCGTCTCGGCACCGCGTGAGGTTGCATTCAACCGTCCCGCCTCGCGGACGAGGTCACGCACCATGATGCCCCACACCGTTCGTTCTTCCGACACCGTGGTCAGACCCATGGAATGCGAAAGCGTGGCTTGAGGATCGAAGTCCACCGCCAGAACGCGATACCCCTTGAGCGCTGCCGCATGGGCCATGTGAAGCGCCACTGTCGATTTGCCAGCACCACCCTTGAAGTTGGCGACAGCTATCCGCACAGCCCGCTTCCCCGCGGGGCGATCCGGCATCAGCGACTTGCCCTTGAACCGCAGCCTACGGCGCAGCTCGTTCACCTCCTCCAAAGAGAACCAGCGCTGGCGCCCATCCTCTTCTACTTCCCCGCTGGGAAGAGTAGGGTCGGATACAAGCTTGCCCCTCAGGGTCGACTGATTGACGCCGAGGATATGCTCGGCAACCTCCCATGATGAAAAGCGGCGCAGGTTCTTCTCGTTCTCCGGGGAGAAGGTCTGACGGCGGATCCAGCTTTGCACCTTGAGGGAAGCCGCTTGCAGTTCGGCCAAATGCTCATGTGTGAACATACCTGTCTTTTCCCAACGTTTTTTCTGCTCAATTCAGAAAATACGTTGATTTGTGCAAAAATGCAAAACCGCATATCCTGTGAATCCGAAATCTCGCGAAACAGCCATAAGGCCCCGTCCCCATGGGGAAAACCGATTCGCTCACGCATGAACCTCAGCCGAATCACAGGCTGACTCCCTCAGCGATAACAGAGCGTGAGACCACAAGATTTAGGGGACATCATCTGGGGCTCAACAACTGTTAGGGGGACGCTTGGCACCAAATACGGTGACATGTAGGATGTCCCCCATTACCTATTTCACCAATAAGATTTCCTTTTTTGATCGGATTCAGAGGCCAAAGATCAAAAGTGGCTCGGCCAGATATTGACA
>CAYYZH010000333.1:0-2875 GCA_964475765.1 uncultured Limibaculum sp. | reverse complement strand
TCGAGCACCGCATTCACAAGCGCAGGTGGCGAGCCGATGGCCCCGGCCTCGCCGCAGCCCTTGATGCCCAGCGGATTGCCCGGGCAGAGCGTCTCGTGCGTCGACACCGTGAAGTTCGGCAGATCGTCGGCCCGCGGCATGCAGTAGTCCATATAGGAGCCCGTCACGAGCTGGCCGTCCGCGTCATAGACCGCCTGCTCCAGCATTGCCTGACCGATGCCCTGGGCGAGCCCACCATGGACCTGGCCCCCGACGATCAGCGGGTTGATCACCCGCCCGAAATCGTCCGCTGCAACGAAGTTCTGGATGTCGATCACCCCGGTCTCCGGGTCGACCTCGACCTCGGCGATATAGCAGCCCGCCGGGAAGGTGAAGTTACTCGGATCGTAGAACGCGCTCTCCTTGAGACCGGGTTCGGTGTCCTCGGGCAGGTTGTGCGCGACATAGGCCGCAAGCCCGATCTCGTGCCATTGCAGGGACTTGTCCGTGCCCTGCACCTTGGCCTCGCCGCCCTCGATCACGATATCGGCCTCGGAGGCCTCGAGGAGATGCGCCGCGATCTTCTTGGCCTTGGCCTCGACCTTGTCCAGCGCCTTGTGGATGGCCGAGATGCCGACAGCCCCCGAGCGCGAGCCATACGTGCCCATGCCAAACTGGACCTTGTCGGTATCGCCGTGGACGATCTTGACGTTCTCCATCGGGATGCCGAACCGGTCGGCCACGACCTGCGCAAACGTGGTGGCGTGGCCCTGACCGTGGGAGTGCGAGCCGGTCATCACCTCGATGGTGCCGACGGGGTTCACGCGGACCTCGGCGCTCTCCCAGAGCCCGACGCCGGCGCCCAGCGAGCCCACCGCGGCTGACGGCGCGATCCCGCAGGCCTCGATATAGCAGCTGTATCCCAGACCGCGCACCTTGCCCTTGGCCTCGGAGGCCGCCTTGCGCTGAGCAAAACCGGCGACATCGATGGCCGCCTTGGCGGCATTCAGCGTCGTGTCGAAATCGCCGACATCATAGGCCATGATGACCGGCGTCTGATACGGGAACTCGCGGATGAAGTTCTGGCTGCGCAGATCCGCCGGATCGACGCCCAGCTCTCCGGCCGCCTTCTCCATCATCCGCTCGATCAGGTAGCAGGCCTCGGGCCGCCCCGCGCCGCGATAGGCGTCGACCGGCACGGTGTTGGTGTAGACCGCCTTGACGTTGCAGTGGATGTTCGGGATCACGTACTGCCCGCTGAGCAGCGTCGCGTAGAGGTAAGTCGGCACCGCCGACGAGAACAGCGACATGTACGCGCCGAAGTTCGCATGGGTGTCGACCTTGAACCCGGTGATCTTATTGTTGGCATCGAACGCCATCTTCGCCGTGGTCACGTGATCGCGGCCATGCGCGTCGGTGATGAACGCCTCGGAGCGGTCGGCGGTCCACTTCACCGGCACGCGGGCCTTGCGCGCGGCCCAGACGCAGACGGTCTCTTCCGGATAGATGTAGATCTTGGAGCCGAACCCCCCGCCGACATCGGGTGCGATCACCCTCAATTTATGTTCCGGTGCGATCTGGAAGAAGGCCGACATCACCAGCCGCGCCACATGCGGGTTCTGCGATGTGGTGTGCAGCGTCAGGTGATCCTCGGCCGCATCGTATTGCGCAAGGGCCGCGCGCGGCTCCATGGCGTTCGGGACAAGCCGGTTGTTGGTCAGCTCGATCTCGACGACTTTGGCAGCGGACGCCAGCGCCGCATCGGTCGCAGCCTCCTCGCCAATCTCCCAGTCATAGATCAGGTTGCCCGGTGCTTCCGGGTGGATCTGTGCCGCCCCCGGGGCCAGTGCCGCATCCATCGTCGCTGCCGCCGGCAGTTCGGTGTAATCGACCTCGACCAGCTCGGCCGCGTTCTTCGCGTTCGCCTTGGTGTCCGCGATCACGACGCAGACCGCATCGCCGACATAGCGCACATGGGAGGTCGCCAGCGCCGACCACGCGCCCATCTTCATCGCCTCGCCGTCTTTCGACGTGATGCCCCAGCCGCAGAAGAGATTGCCGATGCCGTCGCCGACCAGCTCGTGCCCGTCATAGACCGCAACGACCCCGGGCGCCGCCAGAGCCGCCGCCTTGTCGATCCCGTTCACCGCGGCGTGCGCGTGCGGCGAGCGCACGAAATGGGCGTAGTGCTGGCCCGCCACGTTGAAGTCATCGGTATAGCGGCCCTTGCCACTGGTCAGGCGCACATCCTCGACGCGCTTTACCGGTGCCCCGATCATTGCATCCTTCGGCATCTCAATCCTCCCTGCTGGTGGCCTCGGGCCACTTGCTCACCCCGTTCGGGGCGGTTTTTATCTCTTGCGGCGCGGATCTTGCGGCTGATGTCGCCCGCATGTCCCCATCACCCGTCAAGCGCCTGCGGACGCTGCCGCCTGGATCGACTTGACGATGTTATGATAGCCGGTGCAGCGGCAGATATTGCCCTCCAGCCATTCGCGGATCTCGGTCTCCGAGGGGTTCGCGTTGTTCTTCAGGAGGTCCGCCGCCGACATCACCATACCCGGCGTGCAGAACCCGCACTGCAGACCGTGATTGTCCTGGAACGCCTGCTGGATCGTGCCCAGAGAGCCGTCCGCATTGGCCATGCCCTCGATCGTGGTCACCTCGGCCCCTTCACAGGCCGACGCCAGAACCGTGCACGCCTTCACGCTCTCGCCGTTCACATGCACAACACACGCCCCGCATTGCGACGTATCGCACCCCACATGTGTGCCCGTCAGACCCAAACCCTCCCGCAAATACTCAACAAGAAGCGTCCGACCCTCAACAGAAGCCGATACAGACCTCCCGTTCACAACCATCCCAATCTCAGACATAAATATTACCTCCCTGGAAG
>CAYYZH010000332.1:0-2883 GCA_964475765.1 uncultured Limibaculum sp. | reverse complement strand
CTTGTCGTAAAACAGCTCCTCGCGGGTCTCCGTGGCGAACTCGAAATTCGGGCCCTCGACGATGGCATCGACCGGGCAGGCCTCCTGACAGAAACCGCAATAGATGCACTTCGTCATGTCGATATCGTAGCGGGTCGTGCGGCGCGATCCGTCCTCGCGTGGCTCGGCCTCGATGGTGATGGCCTGCGCCGGGCAGATCGCTTCGCAAAGCTTGCAGGCAATGCACCGCTCCTCGCCGTTCGGATAGCGGCGCAGCGCATGCTCGCCCCGAAACCGCGGGCTGAGCGGGCCTTTCTCGAACGGATAATTCAGCGTGGCCTTGGGCTTGAAGAAGTACTTCATGCCCAGTTTGAAGCCACCGATGAAATCCTTCATCAGGAAATATCCCAGCGCCTTGTCGAGGGGGATGCCCATGTCAGCAATTCCTTTCAAAGTCGCCACGGACCCGGCGAAATTCATCGAACAGCGCGAACTGCACGTTTGGAGCATCCAGCCGGTCTATAGACGCTTCAACAGAGTCTAGGACGCTCCGACCGAAGGCTGGATCTCGACCGAAGCCGCACCCAAGCGAAAGAGCATTAACGGTCTGTAGTTGCGTCAAGACAAACCAAACATGCTGTCTTTTGCGGTGAAGCGCCTTCTCTTCAACGGAGCATTGCGTTGGCAGTTGCATGAGGTTCGGCGCCGCAAAGCATGGGTTCTTTGCCGCCGCTTTATCGGCCGCCTGTGCCGAAGCAGCCATCCCGAACCCGGTAAATCCGAAGACGGCGATCAGCAACCAGCTCGCAAGCCCAGACGGCGCAACTTTGCGATCAAACACCGGGAGCCCCATCAGAGCACTCCCTTGTATTTGACCTGAAGCTGCGCGAGGCGTTCGGTGACGTCATCGGCACTCATCAGGGCGTTCGAGTTGTTGCCAATCAGCGCAACTTGCATGAACCCGTCGAGCGCCTTGGCCGCACTGTCCTTGCCCGCTTCGAGATCGCCGAGATCGGCATAGGCTTCGGCCCGCATCATGTGAAAGACCATCGCCGCGTCGTCCTGCTCGGGGAAGTTCGCTTCGATCAGCGCGATGGCGCGGTCCGCCTGCGCGATGGCATCGGCAGAGCCTGCGTTATCGATCAGGGTGATTGCCGTCTTGTAGTACCCGAACCAGTAGTAAGAGGCCATCTGCTGCTTGGCGAGCGCCTCGAGCACGGCTCCGGAACTCAGCACCGTGTGCATGCGGTCGAAGACACATTGCTGGTCATCGGTCTTGGAGCAGGCCCGCGCCTCATCCATCAGAGCATCGGCCTCATCGACCGTAACTTCCGCGGCAAGCGCGGGCGAGGCAAGCAAGGGCGTGGCCGCCAGCATCAGGGCAAGGGCGAGAATACGCATTGCCTTAGCCCCCCACCGTGTAGCGGGCGTAGCCCACCACATCCATGCGCGCGAGGATGGCCGCGATCACGACCCAGCCGAGCGACATCGGCAGGAACACCTTCCAGCCCAGACGCATGAGTTGATCATAGCGGTAGCGCGGCACGATTGCCTTGGCCATTGCGAACATGAAGAAGAAGAAGATCACCTTCAGCGCGAACCACAGGACCCCGTCGGGCAGACCCGGGATCGGGCTGAGCCATCCGCCGAAGAACAGGATCGTCGTCATCGCACACATCAGCACGATGTTCATGTACTCGCCGATCATGAACAGCAGATACGGGGTCGAGGAGTACTCGACCTGATAGCCCGCCACGAGTTCGGATTCCGCTTCGGGAAGGTCAAACGGCGGGCGGTTTGTCTCGGCCAGCGCGCTGACAAAGAAGATCACCATCATCGGCAGATGCGGCAGCCAGTACCAACTGAACAGCCCATAATTGCCGTCCTGAGCCCGCACGATTTCGCTGAGATTCAACGACCCGGTCGAGATCAGCACGCCTACGATGATCAGGCCGATAGAAACCTCGTAGGAGACCATCTGCGCCGCCGAGCGGAGCCCGCCGAGGAAAGGGTATTTCGAGTTCGAGGCCCAGCCGCCCATGATCACGCCGTAAACGCCGAGCGATGAGATCGCGAAGATGTAGAGAACACCGACATTGAGATCCGCGATCACCCAGCCATCGGCGAACGGGATCGCGACCCACATGATCGCGGCGAACACAAATGTCGCGAGCGGTGCCAGCAGGAACACAACCTTGTCTGCGCCCGCGGGGATCACGACTTCCTTCAGTACAAATTTCAAGAAGTCGGCGAAGGACTGCAAGAGCCCCCAGGGTCCGACCACATTGGGGCCGCGCCGAAGCTGCACCGCCGCCCAAACCTTGCGGTCCATGTAGAGCAGGAAGGCGAGGCTTACGAGCACGCTGACCGTCACCGCGAGGCATTGCGCCACGATGATGATGAAGATGCCGAGATCGCTGTCCCAGAAGCTCATCGGCCCCTCCTATTCCGCCGCCAGGGGCGTTGTGCGTGCCTCGGCCAGCCGGGCCAGTTCCGCCATCGTCTCGGACGCGCGCAGGACCGGATTGGCCAGATAGTGATCGGTGGTTGTGATGCCACCAAAGCTGTGGCCGCCGGTGGCGGTCGCCGACACCGGGTCCCATGCGTTCTCCGGCACCTGGTCCAGAGCCGCAAGATCGGGGTGCGCGGCGTAAAGCTCTGTGCGCAGTGCCGCCAGCGAATTGTACGGCAAGGTCTGACCCAGCTCCGCCGACAGGGCCCGGAGGATCGCCCAGTCCTCGCGCGCATCGCCCGGCGGGAAGCCTGCGCGCGTCGCCATCTGGGGTCGTCCCTCGGTGTTCACATAGGTCCCGGCCTGCTCGGTATAGGCAGCGCCGGGCAGGATCACGTCGGCGCGGGGGGGGCCCCCCGCGCCCCGGGGGGGCGGGGAGATAAAGCAACCCC
>CAYYZH010000331.1:0-2916 GCA_964475765.1 uncultured Limibaculum sp. | reverse complement strand
CCACGCGCCTCTTGCATTGACAGAGTTATCAGTCAAACTGAAACTCATAATTTGGGTCGGGGTGAAACTATCACTGAGTTGGAACACAGAGATCCTGTGGACGTGGTCCTCCTCCAGGACGCGTGCCTTGACGAGTCGGGTATCGACTATGCGCGGTGGCAGACCACGGTGTTCCTGCCGCTGACCTTGCTGAGTGACGGCAAGCTGTTTGTCCTCGATACGCCCGAGGCGTTCGTTGCCCATCTGAAAGCCCTCGAAAAGAAAGCCTTCGAGCTCGGGGTCACTGCCCTAAAGACGCGCATCCTGTCCCACGTTCAGCCGAGTGCCGACATGGCGATCATCAGCTCAATCCGCGATCGCCTTTCCAAAGACAAGGTCATCGGATCTAGCTCCATTACCTGGGGTCTGCTCCGGGTCGGCGGAACGTGGAAGATCAACCAGATCCTCTTCAACGATGGTGTCTACAACCCGTCGATCGTGGCTCAGGTCTTTCTCGGGCGTCCCAATGTCGAACGAAGGGATGAAGCGCCGAAAGCAGGCGGTTAGGGGCTGCCGGCTGACCTTCCTCAGTCGCTCAAGACGTGATCAGCCCGCCTTCGAGCCGTACGATCCGGTCCATGCGTTCGGCGAGGGCGTGGTTGTGGGTCGCGATGAGCGCCGCAAGACCGGTGTCTCGAACCACATCGAGCAGCATGTCGAAGACCCGGCCCGAGGTCTCCGGGTCGAGGTTTCCGGTGGGCTCATCGGCCAGCAGGACTTTGGGGGAGTTGGCGAGCGCCCGGCAGATGGCAACGCGTTGCTGCTCACCGCCGGAGAGTTCCGCCGGGCGGTGACGGGTGCGGTCACCAAGGCCGACTTTCTCCAGCAACTCGGTCGTGCGTTTCAGGCCGGACACCTTGCTGATGCCTGCGGAGTATTGCGGGATCGAGACGTTCTCTTCCGCCGTGAACTCCGGCAGCAGGTGGTGGAACTGATAGACAAACCCCAAGAGCTCACGCCGCGCCGCTGTCCGCGCGTTGTCGTCGAGCGCGGTAAGGTCCCTGCCCCCGATCGAGACGGTGCCGCCGGTGGGCGTGTCCAGAAGCCCCGCGATATGCAGAAGCGTGGACTTGCCTGCGCCCGAAGGAGCAACCAGCGCGACGATCTCGCCGGGGTTGATGGTGAGGTCGACGCCCTTGAGGACCTGCAACTCGCGCTTGCCCTGCCGAAACGTCCGGGTGACGCCTGAGAGGTGGAGCGCAGCCTCACTCATAGCGCAGCGCCTCCACCGGATCGAGCCGGGCCGCCCGGCTGGCCGGATACCATGTCGCCAGCAATGAGAGGATCAGGGCCACGCCGGCTGTCGCAACCACGTCCTCGGTGTGCATGATGGCGGGGATGGTCGAGAGGCCCCGCACCTCGACCGGCCAGAGCGGGATGCCGAGCAGAGCTTCCAGAAAGCCCTGGATCTCGTGGATGTAGGTCACGAAGAGGACACCGCCGATAACGCCAAGGATGGTTCCGATTACGCCGATGGCCGCGCCACAGATGAAGAAGACCCGCAGGATTGCACCGCGCGTCATCCCGAAGGTGCGCATGATGCCGATGTTCTGGCCCTTCTCTTTGACCAGCATGATCAGGCCCGAAATAATGTTGAGCGCGGCCACAAGGATGATCAGCGAAAGGATCACAAACATGGCCGCCCGTTCGGTGTCGAGCGCCGCAATAAAGGCCCCATTGGCCTGCTTCCAGTTCCAAAGGAACGCATCGGCACCGATCTGACGGATGATGTTGTTGGTCACCCCGTCCGGCAGGTCCGAGCGGCCGGAGAGCGCATCCGGTTCGGTGACGTTGATCTCGATCCCGTCGACCTTGCCGCGCTTGTTCAGAAGGCCCTGCGCCTCTTCCAGCGGCAGGAACACGAATGAATTGTCGTATTGGAAGTAACCGACGCGAAAGATGTAGACGACTTTGTAGGCCCGCCGGGTCGGGATGCGCCCGAATGCGGTGGTCTTGTTCGGCGGCGTGGTCAGCGTGATGCTGTCGCCGATGGAAACGCCGAGTTTGCGGGCTACACCTTCACCGATGGCGATGCCGTTCGGGAAGTCCTCGATACTCCCCAGCGACCACTCGGGATCGGCGACGCCGGGCAGGTTCTTCAGATCCTCGAGGCGCAAACCGCGGATCAGAAGGCCTGTGGCCTCGCCCGATTTGGCCGAGCCCATGACCGTCTGCTCCATCCGAGGCGCGGCGCGGACAACGCCTTCGACACCGCGGAGCCTCTCGGCCATGTCGTCATAATCGGTCAGGCCCTTATTGCCGGAGCCGAGCGCCAAAACATGGGGCTGCGCACCGACGATCTGCTGGATCAGCTCGGCGCGAAAGCCGTTCATGACCGACATCACCACGATCAGCGTGCCAACGCCCAGCATGATGCCCACAAGCGAGAAGCCCGCGATCACCGAGATCGCGCCCTCCTTGCGCCGGGCCCGCAGATACCGCCCGGCGATCATCCATTCGAGGCGTGAGAACACCTCAGACGCTTTCGTAGATCTGCATCACCCGGTCCGTCGCGGCCTGGGGCGAGACCTCTTCTGTCTCGCCGGTCCTGCGGCATGTGAGTTCGACCGTCCCCGCCTTCAAGCCCCGCGGGCCAACCGTGATGCGCCAGGGCAGCCCGATCAGGTCCATGGTGTTGAACTTGTCACCCGCCCGCGCGTCGCGGTCATCGTAGAGCACATCAAGCCCGCGCCGGGTCAATTCGGAATAGATCTCACCGCAGGCCGCGTCCGACGCCTCATCTCCCTGACGCAGGTTCACCAGCCCGACATGGAAAGGCGCGACGGCCTCCGGCCAGATGATGCCGTTATCGTCATGGCTGGCTTCGATGATCGCGCCGACCAGACGGCTGACCCCGACGCCGTAGGAGCCCATGTG
>CAYYZH010000330.1:2168-2930 GCA_964475765.1 uncultured Limibaculum sp. | reverse complement strand
GACGATGATCCAGAACCTCGCGACCGGTGTCAGCGAAGGTTTCAAGAAGGAGCTGGAGATCACGGGCGTCGGCTACCGTGCACAGGTGCAGGGCAAAACCCTGAAGCTGGCGCTCGGCTACAGCCACGACGTCGATTTCGACATTCCCGAAGGGGTCGAGGTCAAGTGCGCAAAGCCGACCGAGATCGAGATCACCGGGATCGATCAGCAGATCGTTGGAGAAACCGCCGCGAAGATCCGCGAATGGCGCAAGCCGGAGCCCTTCAAGGGCAAGGGGATCAAGTACAAGGGCGAATACATCTTCCGCAAGGAAGGTAAGAAGAAGTAGGGAACGTAGAGATGGCCAACAACAAGCGAGCCTTGTTTCAGCGGCGCCGCCTGCGCGTCCGGAACAAACTGAAGAAAACGGCCCGGGGGCGGCTGCGCATGTCTGTGCACCGTTCGTCCAAAAACATCTCGGTGCAGATCATCGACGATGTGCAGGGCGTGACCCTGGCCTCGGCCTCGACGCTCGAAAGCAAACTGGGCGTTGTCGGCAAGAACAATGTCGAGGCTGCGGCCAAGATCGGCACCGCGATTGCCGAGCGCGCCAAGGCGAAAGATATCGGCGAGGTCTACTTCGACCGCGGCGGGTTCCTGTTTCATGGCAAGGTCAAGGCCCTTGCCGATGCCGCCCGTGAGGGCGGTCTGAAATTCTGAGGAGGCGGACATGGCAGAACGTGATCAACGTGGAGGCCGCGGACGCCGCAGGGACCGCGAAGA
>CAYYZH010000330.1:0-2158 GCA_964475765.1 uncultured Limibaculum sp. | reverse complement strand
CCCTTCATCATGCCGTAGGGTGGGGTTCACCCCGCCATAACATTTGCGAAGGGGGCGCGCGCTGTGCCCTCTCGATGATCCGGGGGCGCGATCCAAGATATTTGGGCCCACCGCGATTGACCAAACCGGGCGCATGCCCATGACACAAAGGATGTTCTGATGGCAGAACGTGAAAACCGTCGCGGCCCCCGCCGCGATCGTGATGAGGCTCCTGAGTTCGCCGACCGTCTGGTCGCGATCAACCGGGTCTCGAAAACGGTCAAGGGCGGTAAACGCTTTGGCTTCGCGGCACTCGTCGTCGTCGGGGACCAGAAGGGCCGCGTGGGCTTCGGTTCGGGCAAGGCCAAAGAGGTTCCCGAAGCGATCCGCAAGGCAACCGAGGAAGCCAAGCGCGGCATGATCCGCGTGCCGCTGCGCGAAGGGCGCACGCTGCACCATGACATGTCCGGGCGCTGGGGCGCAGGCAAGGTGATGATGCGCACGGCCCCTGCGGGTACCGGGATCATCGCAGGTGGTCCGATGCGTGCGGTCTTCGAGATGCTGGGCGTTCAGGACGTCGTTGCCAAGTCGATCGGCAGCCAGAACCCTTACAACATGGTCCGCGCCACGTTTGACGGGCTGAAGAAAGAAAACTCGCCCCGCATGGTTGCGGCCCGCCGTGGCAAGAAGGTCTCGGACATTCTGCCCGCACGCGAGCCGGTGGCCGAGGTTGCAGAAGCCGAGGGAGCGTAACCCATGGCAAAGACCATCGTCGTCCGCCAGATCGGAAGCCCGATCCGCCGCCCGCAGGAGCAGCGTGATACGCTGATCGGTCTGGGGCTGAACAAGATGCACAAGACCCGCGAGCTTGAAGACACCCCTTCGGTGCGCGGCATGGTCGAGAAGATCCCGCATCTCGTCGAAATCGTCGAAGAACGCGGCTGACCCCGAACGGGGCCCCGTAGGGTGTGTCAGTGACGCACCGTTGTTGATCAAAGCTGTGGTTGCCGGAACAGACGCACATCCGGCACATCCGGCAGAGGAGATGCGTCATGAAACTGAATGAACTCAGCGACAATCCGGGCGCTGCCAAGAAGGGCAAACGTCTCGGTCGTGGTCCCGGCTCGGGCAAGGGTAAGACCGCGGGGCGCGGCATGAAGGGGCAAAAGTCCCGTTCAGGTGTCGCCATCAAGGGCTTTGAGGGCGGACAGATGCCGCTCCACATGCGCCTGCCCAAGCGTGGCTTCAATAACATCAATGCCAAGCGCTACGCAGTGATCAATCTCGCCAACATTCAGGCCTTCATCGATGCGGGAAAGCTGGATGCCAAGGCTGTGATCGATGCCGATGCGCTGATCGCCAGTGGTCTTGTGCGCCGCAAACGCGACGGCGTTCGGGTGCTTGGGCGTGGCGAGCTGACCTCCAAAGGTCTGAAAATCGATGTCGAAGGCGCCTCGAAATCGGCGATTGCCGCAGTAGAAGCTGCCGGTGGGACGCTGACTGTCGCGGCCAAGCCAGAGGCAGAAGCTGCCGCTGACTGAGGACGGCTAGCGTTTTTGCGCCAGACGCCCTAAATGTCTGGTTAGACCTCGCAAACCAAGCGCCCAGCAGGAGACGTGCATGGCATCCGCCGCGGAACAAATGGCCGCCAATATGAGCTGGGGCGCCTTTGGCAAGGCCAAGGATCTCCAGAACCGGATTCTCTTCGCAATCGGTCTTCTGATTGTCTACCGCCTTGGCACCTTCATCCCGATCCCCGGGATCGACACGGTGGCGCTGGCGCAGTTCATCGAACAGACCCAAAGTGGCATCGTCGGCATCGTTTCGATGTTCACCGGCGGTGCGATCAGCCGGATGGCGATCTTTGCGCTGGGGATCATGCCGTATATCTCGGCCTCGATCATCATGCAGCTCGCGACTTCCATGGTGCCGTATCTCGAGCAGTTGAAGAAAGAGGGCGAGGCCGGGCGCAAGAAGATCAACCAGTACACGCGCTATGGCACGGTGCTCCTGGCGACTGTCCAGGCCTATGGCATGGCTGTCGGGCTCGAGGGGCAGGGCATGGCGCTCAACCCGGGGCCGTTCTTCAAAGCGACTACGGTCATCACGCTGGTTGGCGGCACGATGTTCCTGATGTGGCTGGGCGAGCAGATCACCGCGCGCGGCATCGGCAACGGCA
>CAYYZH010000329.1:0-2948 GCA_964475765.1 uncultured Limibaculum sp. | reverse complement strand
ATATAGGACTGGTTGGCGGGCGGCGGCCCGATGTGCACGGCCTCGTCCGCCATGCGCACATGCAGCGCGTTCTTGTCGGCATCGGAATAAACCGCGACGGTCTTGATGCCCATCTTGCGCGCGGTCTTGATGACACGGCAGGCGATTTCGCCCCGGTTTGCGATCAGGATCTTTTTGAACATGCCCCGCCTCGGTCGTCTGGAGAACAAAAGAAAACGGAGCGCGCCGCAGCACGCCCCGTCAGGGTTCTGGTTTTCTGTATCTGCCCGGACGCGCTTGGCGCGTCTGCGTTCTTTCTAGAACTGGCGCTTGTAGATCGGCTCGCCAAGGTCGAAATCTTCCGAACTGGTTGCCGCCCCAACGGCCCCGCCGACAAGCCCACCGATGAGGGCACCGGGCCCGACGTCGTTGTCACTGACGAGAGCACCTGCGGCCCCGACAGCGGCGCCAATGCCCGCGCCCGTGATGCCGCGATCAACCGGGTTCTGACCGCATGCGGCCAGTCCGACGAGAAGCGTTCCGATAAGGATAAACTTGGTCTGCATGAGACATCTCCGTTCGCTGTCCACCTATGCAGATCTGAACGAAGACTGAGAGATTCCCGTCGCAACTTACTGAAATTAATATTTTTTCGGGATTTCGCGACGGAGACCCCAGCGCCCCACGTACAACCCGAGGTCGCATATGCGCCAATGGTGTTCGCGCAGACGCTCATGATGTTTTGCTTTCTGCACCGGGGCCAGGCCGACGGGCGATCATATCGATCTCCACCAGGGCACCAACGGCAAGCGCCGTTACGCCGATGGTGGTGCGGGCGGGCCGTCGGTCCTCTGGAAAATAGCTCTGATAGGTCGCGTTGAACGCCGCGTAGTCGCGTTCAAACTCCGTGAGATAACAGCGACATTGCAGAACGTGGGCGAGATCGAGATCCAGCCCCTTGAGAATGATCTCGAGGTTTTCCATCACCCGGTGAGTTTGCGCTTCGATCCCCTCGGGCAACGGTGCGTCTGGCGCTGCCGGGTCAGTCGGCATCTGACCGGTCAGCATCACCCAGCCGTCGCTCTCGACGGCATGGCTGAACGGAGCCACCGGGCGCGGGCCGTCCGATATCATATGGAAAAGAGGGTGCGTCATGCACACACTCCACGCCGTAGCAGTGCGGCCCCATGTAGGGTGCGTCCATGACGCACCGCCGCCGATCCGCCTACCCGCGGGTCACGCATTCCCCGCGGCTGAGCTCGACCCAGAAGTTCGAGGATGACCCGTATGGGATGCCCAGAAACGTCTGCTCCGTGCGGTACTTGATCAGCACGGTCTCGAGTTTGGCGCCATCCACCTCTTCTGGTGCTCCCATCTCGTCCAGCACTTTTGGACACAGCTTCTCGGCCAGAGGCCGCCGCTGATCCTTTGTCAGGTCGTCCGGGTTCTGGAAGGTCGCGATAAGAAATCCGACCGTTCGGCCGTTGGCCACTTCCTTGGTCTCCGCCTCGAGCGACAACAACGTCATCGTCGTGCCGTCGCCCAAATCGAAGGGCCTGGATTCGCCGTCGTCGCATCCCCCAAGCGGGATCGAAACGGCCAGGCCCAGTATAAGAATGAGTGCTGGCTTCATAGCTGGCAGTATCCGCATCAAATGTCAGTGGTGCGCAGATGCCTCCCCTCGGCACGCTGCTGCGGATCACCAGTGTAGCATCCTTTTCGCAGAACGGGAATCCGTTCCGTTTCAGATCATCCGGAACGCGACCGCACGCCCCGGACGTCCCATTCCCATCATCAGTATCTGCGATACCGCCGGAAGTGGCGTGGCCGGTACACGCGGCGAACAAATCTGCGGCGCGGGACAACGTGCGCGCCTCCCAGCAATGCGCCTGCGACAGCACCTGCTGCGGCACCAGCCCCGGGCCGGCCAGCAATGGCTCCGCCCACCGCACCTGCCGCGGCACCGACCGCTGCTCCGCCGATCGGAGCGGCAAGCCCGTATCCATGCCCGTAGCCGTAGCATCCTGCGAGCGGCACCAACAGTACCGCTGCCAGTCCAATCCGTTTGATCCCCATGGCCGAAGCTCCTCACACAAACCAAGTCTGACCAATAAACGTGTGGGATCAGGATTCAGGCGCGATCGGCGGAAATTGTGATCACGACAGGCCGACCGGGTGAGCAACGCGCCGGACTTCCTCACAGCGGGATGTTCCCGTGCTTCTTCCAGGGGTTCTCAAGTTTCTTGCCGCGCAGCGCTGCCAGTGCCCGGGTCACCCGCCGCCGGGTCGACCTCGGCATGATGACCTCGTCAACGAAGCCCTTCTCGGCCGCCACGAACGGATTGGCGAAGCGATCCTCGTAGTCCTTGGTGTGCTGCGCGATCTTCTCCGCGTCATCCAGATCAGCACGGTGGATAATCTCGGTCGCGCCCTTGGCACCCATCACCGCGATCTCCGCCGTCGGCCAAGCATAGTTCACATCACCGCGAAGGTGTTTCGAGCTCATGACGTCATAGGCCCCGCCATAGGCTTTGCGGGTGATCACCGTAACTTTTGGCACCGTCGCCTCGCCATAGGCATATAGGAGCTTCGCTCCGTGCTTGATCACGCCAGCGTATTCCTGACCCGTACCGGGGAGAAACCCGGGCACATCGACAAGCGTTAGGATCGGAATGTTGAAGCAATCGCAGAAGCGGACAAACCGGGCAGCTTTGCGCGAACTGTCAATGTCCAGACACCCAGCCAGCACCATCGGCTGATTGGCGACAACACCGACGGGTCGCCCTTCCATGCGCACAAACCCGGTGATGATGTTCTTGGCAAACGCCTCCTGGATTTCGAAGAAGTCACCCTCGTCGGCAATCTTCAGGATCAGTTCCTTCATGTCATAGGGCTGGTTCGGGTTGTCCGGGATCAGTGTGTCGAGGCTCTCGTCGACCCGGGCCGCATCATCAAAGAAGGGACGCTCA
>CAYYZH010000328.1:0-2967 GCA_964475765.1 uncultured Limibaculum sp. | reverse complement strand
GGTCATGGCGGCATCACCCTTTTCAATGTCACCACCAGTCTATCATACGTTGAGTTGGTTGTGAGCTTCGGATGGCGACACACCGATCCTGTAGCACACAGCCCAATCCCGGCCCCCTGCTGCCAGTTCTCCATCTGCGCACTCAGAGAGCGGCGACATTATTGGTCAGTAAGTTCAGTGCGAAAGCCGGTTTGAACAACTATAATGACCAAAGCAGTTCAAAATATAATTTTATCAGTAGGTTACCGTGTACGAGAAAATAATATAACACAAATGTCCGCCACTCCTGCATTTCCTTCCCTGCCCCATCACTCCTGATAAGATCCCCTTATCGGGATTTATAGAATTAGCCACTGAGATCATGAATTTCGCGGCTGCGAGGCGTCGCTCTGCCCTTTCCAATCGGAACCCATCCGCTGCCCCACGGTCGGCCTTGCGTTCTAACAATCACTCGGCAGCGGAGAGACCACTGAGCCGTTTCCTTGTCTCTGGCAGCCGGTCGAGAGAGCTGGCGATCCTGCTGCGCCAGGCGGGGCCTCGCGACAGTGCGTCCTGGTGGGCCTCGGCCAGAGCGTCCGGCTGGTGCTCCGCGAGAACGGAGATCAAGAATGCCGCCTGCGCCCGGTCTTTGGCGGATTTTCCCGCATCCGGTCCGTCCAACCGGCGGTCCGCCACGATGAGCTTGTGGATGGCGTAGCGCTCTGGTCGGGGGATCTGGACCAACGCCCCGCGCCGGTAGAGAACCGCGGCCTGGAGCGGCTCGGCAATCAGATAATTCAGGTGATGGAGCGCCTGCGCCTTGACCCCCAGCGCGGGCAGATCCCGGATCCCCTCGTCCTCGTCAAACGACGGTGTGAGAAACTCCATCAGGGTCTGCTGGTTCGTCTGGCGCCATTTCCAGACATGGTCGGGGTGCTGCAAACCCGGCACCGGATCAAAGGCAAAATCGGCGAAAACCTCGTTCAGAGCCGGGTCCACCCGATCGTTCAGCACCAGCGACAACTGCTCGAAACTGGCAACGTCGATATCCATGGTCATCGCCATCGCATCGGCGCTGATACGGACACCAAGCTCGCCTTCATAGAGCCGGAACGCCTGGGTGCCGATGAGCGTCCCACCGAGGCGAAAGACCCCTGCCCGAGCCATCGCCGTGAGAACCTGCCCGCTCATGATATCTACCGGCAGGTGACCTTCGGCTCTGAGCAGCCGCACCAGACGGGCGCGTTCGCGCCCTGCCCGCTCGCGATCCGCCTTGATCTCGTCCTGACGCGCCAGACGGGCGCGATTATCCTCGGTGTCTTCGCCTATGTATTTGTCGACAAGCTGCGCCCCGACCCGATAGCGATCGTACCAATAGGACTTCCCGCCTATGGTCTTTTGTACCGGCGCCCCGCGCAGCTCCGATATTGCTTCATCCCGGAGCAGTCGGAGCAGATCGAAATATGCCGCTTGCGCAGTGTGAGAATGGAGATGGTGCTGGTCCATGGCCCTACCCTACAAACTTTTCGCTGTTGGGTAAATTCCCCTACCCCACAAACTTTTGCTTGTTGGGTAAGGGCGAGAACCGGCTTCCGGTTACCGGCCGGTAACCTCGCACGGAGATATTGGATAGGTAGGGTTACCGGCCGGTAACCTGTTCAAGACCTCTGAAGCGCAGCCTTGAAAGCCTCGACAGCCGCTTCCAACCGATCCCGCGAAATGTCGGTGAAGTCCGTATCATCCTTGATCCGGAACTCGCCGCGCCGCGCCGTGATCTTGGCCGAGCCGATGTGGAACTCATACTTCTGTCTCGTATCCTCGCGTTCCGGTTGGCTCTTCGCCACCGACATGTCTTTGCGGAGCACCAACGCACGCAGCGCAACCCCTTGCCCCTCCGCATCGGCGCATACAGCAAGCTCCCTGCGCAGCGGCCCAACCCGTTCCGGTTGGTCCCTGAGTACCCGTGAGACCTCCACGCCGAGGTCACGAGCGACAGCTTTTGGAAACTGCAAGTCATCGCCCAGCAAATTCAGCAGATGCACGAACGTCCGAATATAGGACCGCTTTGTCTTATGCAGCGAGCCGTAGAGGCGCGGCACCAGATCCTCAGGCTCCCTGCCCTCAATGGCGTCATCATGCGCTGCCTGAATGGCCAGTTGCGCCATTTCGGCAAAGGTCAGATCCTCGCGTAGGATGTTCTCCTCAACCATATCGATATAATGGCGTAACCGGTCGGCAACCTCGCTATCGACGCGGGCCAAAACCGTGGCGAAGCGATCCTCGCCGGTCTCAGCAAAAAGGCCCCGCAAAGCGGTGAGCCGGCGCCAGCCCTTCTTCAGTTGAAACGCCCCCGCATCGTCCCGGTAGACCTCTATCGGTTCCTTCTGGCCGTGGGCTCGGATCGACGATTTCAACTCGTCCATCTCATCGGAAGACGCTACGCCTGTGAGATCCAGCCGGTCGCGCGGCAAATCATCTGTGGAAATGTCATCGAGCGGGATACGCGACAGGATCAGCCCATCGGCCACAGCCGCGCGATACTCCCGCGCATCTGCCGCGTTCTTCTGACGGGTCTCCACGAGAGCCTCGGTCGATTGCTGGACGTTTTCCGCGGTTTCCCGCACGGCAGTTGACATGGGACCGGAACCGCGACGGCGCGGCGCCTTGCCCACGGGAATTTCATCGATGCTGTCGAACCCAAAACGGTTCTTGCCCGAGCGCGCCATCACGAAGCCCTCCGATCAAGTTTCGGTTGGGCCTGAGTATCCCAAGCCTTCAGGACCGTTGCGCGAAATTCGGTATAAGCGTTATCGAACGACAACCGCGCCCGTTTCCACGTCTCGCGGGTCATCCGCCGGTAATCTTGCTCATAGACCGACATCTGGAACCGTCCGGATTGTTCCACCGCACGGGTCAACTCGATCGTGTGCTGACAGACATCCGCGCCGAAGACATTGCGGTAAGCGGTCAGCATCGCCTGATGCAGAT
>CAYYZH010000327.1:0-2983 GCA_964475765.1 uncultured Limibaculum sp. | reverse complement strand
GACCCAAGGATCTAAAAACACGTCCGACATCGCCACCCGGATCATGCGGTGTGGGGGCTTGTCGATCTAGGGACAAAGCTGCCGTTCGCTGCGAGACGACCAATGTCGGTTCAACCTTCAATAGTAGTGTTCACCCGCTCTTCTGCGAGGTAGCTTAGGGTATGGAAACTTCAGTCCCCTCTGAACCTTCTGAGATGACGGCAACTTGGTTAGAAGGCATTTTGGCTACCTCACTTGCTGAAACCGGCAAACCAAAAGTGAGAAGCCTACAAATCGAACCGGCAGTGAAATGGAACCAAGCCGACGCCGCTTTTGTAAGCATCGAATATGAGCGTGACGAACCCGGCTTGCCCACTAAGCTCTTCGTAAAATTGAGGAGCGAAGCCGACCCGCTTTCCGGTATCTTTCCTGGCGAACAACGCTTCTATCAAGATGCGCGGAACTGCGATGTGCCAATTGCACCATGTTTTGCGGCAATCGCCGACGACAACACGGGCGCAACATGCATAGTTCTTGAAGACTTGCGCACTACCCATGTCGCTGCGCAGTGGCCACTTCCGCCTAGCGTCGATCAGTGCAAAGCGGCTTTAGCTTCGCTTGCGAAAGTACACGCATACTGGAGACAGCGCGCAGCATCGTACCTTGATGGTCGAGAAAGGATCCTCAGTGAGCATGTCTTTGAGATGCTCCCAGAATTCATTGCCATGTTGGGCGACAGACTTCCCGAAGACAGAGCAAAGACACTGGTAGTAGCATGCGAGAAAACGCCCTCCTTGAAATCGGCGTTCTATAACTCGAACAAGCCCGTAACCCGTGTTCACGGAGACGCGCATTTCTGGAACGTGCTGTATCCAAAGACTTCAACTCAGAGCGAAGCATTACTGATCGACTGGGAAGATTGGCGCGTAGACTTCGCAGGAACCGACCTTGCTTTGCTGATCGCAATGCACTGGTATCCTGATCGTCGGGCAAGGCACGAACGTGACCTACTTCAGCACTACCTCTGCCACCTCAATAGTTATGTTGAAGAGCCGGTGACATGGAATGATCTATGGAACGAGTATCGGCTCGGACTTATCTGCAACGCGGCTATCCCAGTCTTTCAGCAGTCCGCCGGGAACGCGCATGCAAGCTGGTGGTCGCATCTGGAACGGTGGTTCCTCGCATTTGAAGACTTGAGCTGCGAGGAGTTGTTGTAGCCAGGGACGAACTATGGCCGAAGCCGACGTTCATGCGACTTGCAGCATTGAGTACTCTGGGCTCGAAGCCGACATTTGTCTCTCGTCCAGCGACCCATGACTGTTGGTCAAGGCATCTGATGGGCAACGTAGCTGGCTTCCAGTTCGCTCTTCAGGAAATCGCCAAAGATCAAAGGCTCGAACCGGGCCGGACCTGTTCCGGGCAGTGGCACGATCTCGGTCGACACGTGCGGGTCGAAGAAGAACGGCACGGAGTAGCGCTCGCGCCCTGTCCGGTTGATCACCCGGTGCGGTGTGGACAGAAGCCTGCCGTTTGAAAGGCGGTGCAGCATGTCGCCGACATTGACCACGAAGGCGTTCGGCAACGGCGGCACGTCCACCCAAGCTCCGGCCGGTATTTGCACCTCAAGACCGCCGACATCATCCTGTGCCAGCAAGGTCAGACAGCCGAAATCCTTGTGGGGCGCCGAGCCGTACAGATCCTCGGGCGCCTGTGGAGGTTGTGGCGGATAGTGCAGGAGCCGCAGCCAGAGGGTTGGCGTCTCGAACGCGTTCAGGATGGTGCGGTCCGTGACGCCCGAGGCGTCCAGTGCGAGCCCCATGAGCTGACGGCCAAGCCCGGTCATCGCGCTGGCATAGGCCTCGCAGGCCGGGCGAAATCCTTCGAGCACGGGCCATTGATTGGGCCCCGAAAGGTAGACATCAGGATCGACCTGCGCGTCCTCGCGCATCATCATGAACGACGCGGACTGGTTCGGCTTTGTGACCTCGGCCAGATCAGAATTCACATCGGTCGACGTGTTCAGCGCGATGTATCCGCGATGCTGGCGGTCGAGAGAGATCGCCTGCTTCTGCTCTTCGGGCAGAGCGTGAAACGCCTTCGACGCGGCAAACACCGCATCGCGCAGGTCGGCATCGACCCCGTGATTGATGACATAACCGAACCCGGTCTGCCCATACGCCTCGGCAAACGCGGCGATCAGGTCCGATGTGTCCCCACCCGCGATCAGCGGGGCCAGGTCTAGGACCGGGATCTCGTTGAATTCAGCTATCACGGGTCTCCGGAAACGGTCGCCAGATCTCCCGAAAACCTGTAGTGCTGGCCACAGCGACGGTCAATTGCCCCAACGTCGGAGGCAGGCTTTACCGCCAGCGCAAGACCACCTTCCCGGACCGTCCGGATTTCATTTCGTTGAAGCCCTTTTGGAAGTCAGACCTGTCGAACCGGTGGGTGATGACCTTGCTGACATCGAGCCCGTTCTGCAGCATGGCGATCATCTTGTACCACGTCTCGAACATCTCGCGCCCATAGACGCCTTTGATCGTGATCGCTTTGAAGACGATGCGGCTCCAGTCGACGGGTGATTGACCGGGCGGAATGCCGAGGAGCGCGATCTTGCCGCCCATGACAAGCGCTTCGACCATCTGATCGAGCGCCGCCTGATTACCGGACATCTCGAGCCCGACGTCGAAGCCTTCCTTGAGGCCAAGCTTATGGGTCACATCATTCAGGTCTTCCTCGGCGACATTGACGGTGCGGACGGTAGGAACAACCGTTTCGGCGAGAGCCAACCGATAGGCATTCACATCCGTCAGGACGACATGTCGTGCCCCGGCATGGCGGGCCACCGCAGCGGCCATGATGCCGATGGGTCCGGCGCCGGTGATCAGGACATCCTCGCCCAGAAGGTCAAAGCTAAGGGCGGTGTGAACAGCGTTGCCCAGCGGGTCGAGAATGGCGCCGATTTCGTCCGGAATGTCATCCGGCAGCGGCACCACGTTGA
>CAYYZH010000326.1:0-2993 GCA_964475765.1 uncultured Limibaculum sp. | reverse complement strand
CAAACCTTCGCCCTTCAGCCAAAATCGGAGTACAGCCGGACGCTGCGGGATGCGGCCATCGCGCTTGGGGCGGTAGAGGCACCGGCATGATCGCCAGCATCGCGGGTCTTTTCCTGCGCGCTGTTGTCGTGCTTGCCGGCACCGCGCTCGTGACCTTCGCGCTTCTCTGGAATGCGCCGGGTGATCCGGCCGAGGCCATCGCCATGGCGCGGTTCGATGCGCTCATCACCGGAGATGTCATCGATCAGGTGCGCGAAGAGGCCGGTTTGAATGTCGGGTTCTGGGACGCGTTCACGTCATGGCTGGTTCCCCTTCTGACGCTCGATTTCGGGAACTCTGCTGTGACCGGGCGTCCAATCTGGCCCGATATCTTTGCCGCGATATCTTACACCGTGCCACTGGCCCTCAGTGGCCTTGCCATTGGTCTCGCGATATCGGTGCCGCTGGCCGTGCTTGCCACGAAGCGACCGGGGGGCTTGCTCGACCGTCTCGCCATAGCCATGGCGTCACTTGGTGCGGCGATCCCGGCCTATTGGCTTGGGCTTCTCCTGATCCTGCTCTTTGCGGTTTACCTCGGCTGGCTCCCCGCCATGGGCGCCCGTACGACTGCGCATGTCATTCTCCCTGCCCTGACCCTTGGTCTGGGCGTCGCGGCATCGCTGACACGGATCATCCGGTCCGGTATCCTCGAAGCGCGGGGCCAGCAGTTTCTCCCCGCCATCAAACGCCGGGGTGTCTCGGCCAAGGCGATTGGCCGCGACCATGTTGCGCCCCATGCGGCCATCCCGGTGGTCACGGTCTTCGGGTTGGAACTGGCCTTTCTTCTTGAAGGCGCAGTTATGGTCGAGGTGATCTTCGGGCGCCCCGGCCTCGGGACCGTTCTGGTGACAGCAATCGAGTCGCGGGACTTTCCCTATGTGCAGGCGGTCGTTGTTCTGACGGCGCTCCTCTTTGTCACGGTCAACCTGCTCATCGACGTGATCTATCAGCTGATCGACCCCCGGATCGGAGAACGCGATGCGTAGCGTTGTCCTCCTCGCTGCGGTCATTCTTCTGCTGGCCGGGGTCGGGCCGCTTTTTGCGCCATTTGATCCCACGGCGATCAATATTCCCAAGCGCCTTTCGCCTCCGGGTGATGAGTTCCTGTTGGGGACGGACGCGCTGGGGCGGGACATCCTCTCGCGTCTTCTGCACGGCGCGCGGTGGTCGCTTGGCCTCGCGTTTCTGATTTCCATAATCGGTCTCTGCGTGGGGACCGTAATCGGTCTTGTCGCAGCGCTGGGTGGCAAGCTGGCGGACTGGGCCGTGATGCGGACGACCGACACGTTTCTGGCCTTCCCCGAACTTGTGGCAGCGGTGGTGATCGCAGGGCTCATGGGTGCCGGGACCTGGAGCCTGATCTTCGCGCTCAGTGTCACGGGTTGGATGCGGTATGCGCGTGTGGCGCGCGGGATTGGACTTTCGCTCCAGACCCGGGGCTATGTGGTTCAAGCCAAGCTGGCGGGGTTGTCGCCAATGGCCATCGCCCGTTGGCACTACCTGCCGTCACTCATGCCCTCCCTCGTCGTGGTCTGGACCGGGATGTTCGCCCGGGCGATCCTCGGGATCTCGGCGCTCGGGTTCCTCGGGTTCGGCGTTCAGCCGCCGATGCCGGAATGGGGGACGATGCTGCTCGACGCGCGGATCCATATGCGCTCGACACCGCTGCAAATGATCTGGCCCGGGCTCGCTGTTGTGACCTGCGTTCTTGCCATCAACCTCACGGGCGATGCCCTGCGGGACGCTTTGGCCCGCAAGGGGGCGTTGCAATGACTGATATGGATCGTCCCGCGCTCGGGATCGGTCTGCGTCTTCTCTCAGGCGTCCTCGTGGCGGGCATGTATATCAGCGTGAAGGCCGTCAGCGATGATGTGCCCCTGGGCGAGATCGTCTTCTTCCGGGCCTTCTTTGCGGTCCTGCCATTGTTCGTTTTCCTTTGGATCCGGGGAGAGTTCCCCGGCGGTATGGCGACCAAAAGACCGGGTGCGCATTTCATGCGATCCGCGTTTGGCGTGCTGGCTCTTTTCACCTCGTTTGCCGCCATCGCGCGGCTCAACGTGGCGGAGGCCACCCTCATCGCCCAACTCTCGCCAATGCTGATGGCGATAGGGGCCGTTGTATTCCTTGCAGAGCGGCTCACCATCTGGCGGGTGGGTGGACTGGCTCTTGGGTTTGCCGGGGTCATCGTGCTCGTCTGGCCGGAACTGGAGGGCGGCGCGACGGATCGGGCGCGGTTGATCGGGTACGCCATCGGCCTCGTCTCGGCAGTGTTGTCTGCTCTGGCGCTTCTGATGGTGCGGAACCTGAACAGAACGGAGAGCCCCGGAGCCATCGCCCTCTATTTCGTGCTTGCCTCGATTATCGGAGCCCTCCTGACGCTGCCCTGGGGCTGGGTGATGCCGGACGGACAGGCATTGATCTGGTTGGTGGCAGCCGGTCTCTTCGGCGGCTTCGCCCATATCGCGATGACCCTGGCGTTTCGCTATGCCGAAGCCTCGCGGCTTGCGCCGATCGAGTACGTCGCGTTGTTGTGGCCAGTGCTGGCGGACCTCTTCATCTTCAAGCTGGGGCTTTCAACCGCTTTCATCCTGGCCGCGCCGTTGATCCTCGCGGGCGCTCTCTTTGCCGCGAATGAACGTACGACGAGCAGGTGAATGCCGCAGGGCCAGCGCGTCCTCAAAGATGCAGGAAGCTCTCGACGGTGCTGCTTTGGGCGGCGAAGTCCGACGGGTTACCGGTCCAGACGATCTCGCCCTTTTCAATCACATAGTACCTGTCCGAGATGCGCGACAACTCGTTGAGGTTCTTGTCGATCAAAAGGATCGAGAGCCCCTCGGATTTCAGCTTTCCCAGCATTTGCCAGATCTCTTCGCGGATCAGGGGTGCGAGACCCTCGGTTGCTTCGTCGAGGATCAGTAGATCGGGATTGGTCATCAGCGCCCGCCCGATGGCAA
>CAYYZH010000325.1:0-3010 GCA_964475765.1 uncultured Limibaculum sp. | reverse complement strand
AGTCAAAAATGGCGGAGATGGCGATCTGCGGCGCGACAACGCCCAACGCTTATCGGCGGCGCCAACCCTACACGTTCTGCCCGACCAACACGGCCTGGGGCGTCGACAACCGCACGGTTGGCCTGCGCGTGATCCACGGCTCGAGCAGTGCGGTCCGGGTCGAGAAACGCGACGGGTCCGCCGACTGCAACCCGTATCTTTTGCTCGCAGCCGAACTGGCCGCCGGGCTCGACGGGCTCGAGCAAGGTCTGAAGCCCACCAAGCCGACGACCGGTAACGCATACGAAGATGAGAGCGCGGCACCTATCCCGGCGGATATCGGCGAAGCGATTGCGCTTGCCCGCGGATCGGGTTGGCTGAAATCGCTGATGGGTGAAGACCTCTTCGAAATCGTGCTTCAGCAGTCCGAGCGCGAAGTCGGGTTCGTCGCGTCACAGGTGACCCCTGTCGAGGTCGAACGCTATCTCGGGAACTTCTGACCCATGAAACTCGCCCGCGTCACAGGAACGATCGAAGCCACGGCGAAGGATCCCGCATTGACGGGCAAGACCTTGCTGCTGACCGATCTGATCGATGGCGCGGGCGAAGTTATGGTTCCAGCCTTTGTAGCGGTCGATGCCTGCGGCGCAGGCGTTGGCGACCAGGTGCTCATCACATTCAATGGCGCGGCACGCATGCCCGCCCAGGCCGCCAGTGCCCCGACCGATGCGACCATCGTGGCCGTGGTCGATCGGGTGGCGTTGGCCGAGAAATCGAAATCCAGAAGAAGGACCTGAGTGATGGCAAAAGCACCGGCGGGCCAGGCGGCCCTTGGCATGATAGAAACGCGGGGCCTCGTGGCCTCGATCGAAGCGGCGGACGCGATGGTAAAGGCGGCCTCGGTCAACATCGTCGCCCAGACGAAATCTGGCGGTGGCCTGGTTTCGACGCTCGTGCGCGGCGAGGTCGGCGCGGTCAAGGCGGCGACTGACGCAGGCGCCGTTGCCGCAAACAAGGTCGGAGATGTTGTCTCCGTCCACGTCATCCCACGACCCCATGACGAAATCGAAGGGCTTCTCTCTGACATTGGCAGCGGCTCGGGCGGCTAACAAACCGTTCTGGCACGACCTGTCCTCTCCCACGCGTGGGAAGGTTAGGAGGAGGTGACCTTTGAGCACCGAGTTCGCACAATTCGCTGAGGCTGTCACAAGGCCAGCGCGGGCGCCGGCAATGCAGGTCCGGCCCCTCAGCCGCATTGCCGTGCTGGGAGGTGGCACCGATGCGCGAATGCTCGCGGCCATCGCCTTGTCCGAAGGCGCTGAGGTCACATTGTTCTCGGCCTATGGGACTGAACTGGAAGCGCTCCGATCCAGCGGTGTCGCCCTTCGTGGGGCAGGACCGGTCGGGAGTTATCAAACGGACGCCGAAAACGCGTTGTCGATCCGGACCACCGCGGAGCTGGACATCGCCGTGCAGAGCGCCGAGGCCATCTACCTGACCGGACCGATTCACAAGCAGCGCACCTACGCGATGGTTCTGGCCGATCACCTTGCTGACGGGCAGATCCTTGTGCTGCCAAACGCACGGACCTTCGGAGCGCTGGAAACCCGTTGGCTGCTCGGCATCGGTGGCTGCACGGCGGACATCACCATTATCGAAGCAGAGTTGCCGTTCTGGGCAGAGGCCGAAGGGGCGACACTGCATCTCTCGACCGCAACACCGGGTGCAATCGCGTCCCTGCCCGGCGGTCGCGACACCCTCGCCATTCCTCACCTAGAAACGCGCGACACAGCGCCGTCCATCCGGCATACCGGGTTCGCAGATGGGTCGGGCCTGGTCGAAGTGCCGACGCTGATCTTGGGCGGTCCCGCCGTTCCCGATGGCAGTCCCGTCATCCCCATGGGCGGCGTTCCACTGGAGGAAAACAACAGCTTTCGCCATCTTATCGGCGCGCAACATCTCGCCGTAATCGATGCGCTGGCCGAGGAGCGTCGCGCCGCAGCCCGCCTCTTCGGCATCCGCGACCTGCCCACCACCGAGAGCTGGCTTGACCGCCATGCCGGCGCACCCTCGGGGACCGGCGCTCGCCCCGTGCCCACCCAAAAAGGTGCGGAGAAGATCATCCGAGATGCGGTGATTGGCTCGCTCGTGCCGCTGACATCGGCAGCGCGATTGGCGAACATTACGACACCGACGACAGACGCGATGATTGCGCTGGCCTCCAGCATGCTTGGGGCCGACCTCGCCACCGCAGGGCGCAAACTGCCCGCCATGGGCGTGGACGGCGCGGATACCGACACCGCACGCCGCGCGCTCGAAGCTGTAACCGGGGCCGGCTGATGGACGCCGACCTTAAATCCATCGCCAGCGCTCGGCGCGCCGCCGAGACAGCCTTCGACGCGTATCAGCAATTTCTCGGCACGGATCCCGCACGTATTGACGCCATGGTCGACGCAATGGCGCGCGCAATCGAACCTGAAGCCCTGCGGCTCGGCGAAATGGCCGTCGACGAAACCGGCTATGGCAACGCCGGGGACAAGCGGGTCAAGAACCTCTTCAATGCGCTCGGTGTTGCGGACTGGCTCCGCGAGATCACAACGCTGGGGGGCCTTTGGCGCGACGATGCCACCAAGATTTGTGCCATCGGCGAGCCTATGGGCGGCGGCGCGGCACTTATCCCGGTGACCAATCCGACTTCCACCATCATCTTCAAGGTTCTGAGCGCGGTGAAGGCAGGCAACGCCATCGTCTGCGCACCCCACCCGCGCGGGATCCGGTGCGGCATGGAGACCACCCGCATCATGGCCAATGTCGCAGAGCAAATGGGCGCGCCCAAAGGCCTCATCCAATGCCTCGACGAAGTCACCATTCAGGGCACCGCAGAGCTGATGCGCCACCGCCGCACGTCGGTGGTCATGGCCACCGGCGGGCCCGGCATGGTCCGCGCCGCTTATTCCAGCGGCAAGCCGACCCTGGCTGTTGGCGCGGGCAACGTGCCCTGTTTCGTGCATCGCTCGATGGATGGCGAGAT
>CAYYZH010000324.1:2601-3034 GCA_964475765.1 uncultured Limibaculum sp. | reverse complement strand
ATAGGAGCGCCCCCTCCACCAGAGAACGCGGGTTCGGCGCAGCCAGGAATACTCTGGTGTCGAGATATCCAACGCCGCGCTTCCGCCTGGACCGCCCAGAGCAACGGGAACGGTAGCGTAGGTACAAACCCCGAAAGGCGGCCTGCTCGGCCAAGGCGTGATACGCCGGATCATCTCGGCATAGGCTGCTGAACACACAGCACTTGAGGGAAACCCGCCAGCCATGCAGAGCATGATGGCGCAGTCCATGTCGTAGGCGCGCGCGTCCTGCGCACCGAACGCTAACCCCGCGGCCACGGCCAGCGCACCTGTTCGAGCAAATCTCATATCGGCCTCCATTGAGTCTCTAGGCCAATTCTCGCTCAAATTACACATTGCACAATATTTCATATTGCAGAGTAATGCCTTTCTGCGGAATGCTGCCGATTGTAGA
>CAYYZH010000324.1:0-2591 GCA_964475765.1 uncultured Limibaculum sp. | reverse complement strand
CCCCAAAGGGTGGCCGGCTCGGCCAGGGCGTAATCCTCCGGATCATTTCGGCATAGGCGGCTGAACACACAGCGCTCGATGGAAACCCACCGGCCATACACAGCATGATGGCGCAATCCATGTCGTAGGCATGGGCCTTCTGGACGTCGAACGTCAGCCCGGCTGCCAGAACCAGTGACGCAAGTCGGGTGTGTCTCATATCGGCCTCCTGGAGTGGTTAGGCCAATTCTCGCTCAAAATACGTATTGCGCAATATTATATATTGCAGAGTGATAGCTTTCTGCGGAATGCTGCCGATTGTAGAAGGACTCCCAGTGGGGGAGTCCGGTGCCGATCGCAAGAGACCAAATCTTGATTACTATTGATGGGGTGAAGGACCTCATCGGGTCGGGAGTCGACTTCCGCTGTCGGTACGAGCTTGTCGAGTTCACGGACGATGGGAAGCCCCGCTATCAGTGTGTCTACCTCCGTGCAGGAGAGCCCGAGGCGATCCTGGTCTCGACACGGTTCGGCCCACATGGTCCGGAACCCCGCCTCTTCAACATCTGGCCAGGCCTCTTCAAACATCACCGTGAATTCGGTGACGGCCGCGCTCTTTGTTTTGACCTCGACTACGCCATTACCTTCGATGCTACTGGCGGAGGTGATGATCTTCGGTCGGGACGGCAGTGTCCGGACAACTGACGGCTGGACATTCCACGGAAGAGGCGACGAGGAGGCACCTCTAGGAGACGCTCGAAGCTTCGCGGCCGCGCCGCAGAGCGACATTCTTGAGGCGATCAGACAGACCGCAACAAGGCACGAAGGCAACGAAGCGGTCAGGGCTATGGGTCTCGGTCCTGACGACTGGATGGCCTTGTTCTGCGCATTGATCGAAGCGGAAAGCGCCTACCGACCGACTGCCAGAAGCGCAAAGGGGGCTTACGGGTTGGGCCAACTCATGCCCGCGACGGCACGGGACCTCGGCGTAGACAGAGCCGATATCGCGCAAAACCTCGACGGATCGGCGCGGTATCTTCTGGCGCAACTTGCGGCCTTTGAAGACATCGACCTTGCACTTGCTGCCTACAACGCCGGACCCCATCGCGTTGAGGAATATGGCGGCGTGCCCCCATTCCATGAGACGCGAGATTACATCGCGCGCGTCCACCGTATCCGTGCGCGCCTCTCTAACACACCGCTCCAAAACATGCCTGGCACGACGGCGCGCGACCAAAGGCGCCCAGCCGTCGTACTGGGCCTCAAATAGGAAACAAGAAACGAGGGAAGCCCATGCGAAGACTGCCACCAGGATTTCTGCCTCCTGTGATCGGAGCCGTGCTGCTGTGGGCCACCCCTGCCCTCGCCCAGGACCTCTCGCCAATTCAGACCATGCTCGAAACGGTAGAGGCCGCTTTGACCGGTCCGATCGGGATCGCTGTCGCGACGCTTGCGGTCATCGGAACCGGCTTCATGTGTATGATGGGGCGGCTCAACTGGGGCTGGTTTGCATCCGTTGTCATTGGGATCGTGCTGATCTTCTCGGCGGGCACCATCGTTGACGGGTTCACCTGATGGCCGAACGCTCTCCCCTTTTCCTTGGACTCGCACGCCCGCCAAAGTACCTCGGTCTTCCAGTCGGCTACCTTGTGGTGCTGTCACTTGGCGTGGTCCTGCCGTTCATCTGGACGAAGTCTCTGATCTTCTTCCTCGTCGGATTCCTCGCCTATCCGGTGCTCTGGTTTGTGGCCGACAAGGAGCCGCATTTCTTCGAGGTGCTGCGCGTTTCCTATGGGGCGGTGCGGGGAACGCGGAACCGATCCCTGCACGGGGGAGACAGCTATGGCGCTTGACGGTGTCGGATATGCAAAACCAAGTGCAGCGCTCTTCGAGGTCAGCGGGGCGGCTTTGGCGCGCGAAAGCCATCTCGCCGAACATCTGCCTTTTGTCAGCTTTGCCGGATCGAACATCATGGTTCTGCGCGAGGGCGATCTGATGGCAACCCTGCGCCTTGATGGCCTTGCGTCCTCTACAACACCAGATGCCGATCTCGACGCGATGAAACGCGCTGTTGCAGCCGTAATTGCCCAGACCGGAAACCTTTATGGCTTTTACGTGCATCGCATCTTTGTGCCACAGGATGTGGCGCTGACCCCCGTGGACGGCGACGGCTTTGCGGCCGAAATCGATCAGCGGTGGCAGGCACATATCTCCGATCTCGCGCCCAAGAAGTCGCAGCTCTACCTAAGCATTCTCCGGCGTCCGGAAATCGGCGCTCGAATCCCGCTGCTCAGCGCGTTTGCCAAGGGCACATGGATGAAGGATCGCGCAGCCCGCGCGCGGGAACTTAACGAAGTAACGGGGTTCTTTGAAACCGCTCTTGGCTCTGCCAAACCGGTGCGGCTCGACAGGAACACCGGCGAATGGCTCGGGTTCCTGAGCACATTATTGACTGGGAAATACGCTCAGATTGCTCAGTCAGCTGCCCCCCTGCCGCTCGCCTATGCGCTCGGCTCTTGCCGCGCGACATTCGATGGCGACACGGCGACCATTGCCTGCGCGACAACGGGTGCCACACGTTTTGGTGCCCTCTTCAGCATCAAGAGCTACCC
>CAYYZH010000323.1:0-3080 GCA_964475765.1 uncultured Limibaculum sp. | reverse complement strand
CGCATCAACCGGGTGATGGACAGCGGGCTCCTCGCTGCTGACCGGGATCTGCAACAGGCGCTTCTCGGCGTCGGGCGCCACGCCCATGACGAGACACCGGCTCCCTCTGCACAACGCGCCGAGGCGGAGACGCCAAACGCCGAGCGCTCGCCCACCAAGATCTACATGTCGAACCCCGCGACGCCCACACGCTGGTCCCGGCCCGTGCCGGTCCGCGTGATCGAAGGCGCGGCGCGCACGACCACCGAACTCGCCAGTGCATCTGGCGCAAGCAACGTCACCCCGTTTGCTCGGGGCGCAAGAGGACGAGGACGCATGACGGTCTACATTTGCGGCACCCTGGACACCAAGGGGCCGGAACTGCGCTTCATGCGCGATATCCTGAAACGCGAGGGCGTGAATGCCTCCATCGTCGATCTATCGACCTCGGGCGGGGTGTCGGATGCCGACGTGCCCGCCCATGTGGTCGCCGCCCTGCACCCGCGCGGCACCTCCGGCGTTTTCACTGGCGATCGCGGTACAGCGGTCGCGGGCATGACGCTCGCCTTCGAGCGCTGGATGGCCGCGCAGGACAACGTGCTCGGTGTGATCGGCGCCGGCGGCTCCGGCGGCACGGCGCTGGTCTCCCCTGCCTTCCGCTCGCTCCCCGTCGGCATCCCCAAGGTGATGATCTCGACAATCGCGTCCGGCAATGTCGCACAGTATGTCGGCCCGTCTGACATGCTGATGCTGCACTCGGTGGCCGATGTGCAGGGCA
Organism: uncultured Limibaculum sp.; assembly: GCA_964475765.1. Lineage (GTDB taxonomy): Bacteria > Pseudomonadota > Alphaproteobacteria > Rhodobacterales > Rhodobacteraceae > Thermohalobaculum. Next base: position 2,323 of record CAYYZH010000323.1, on the reverse strand, counting down.
TCAACTCGATCACCCGCGAAGTGCTGACGAACGGCGCCAGCGCGCTTGCGGGCATGGTCAAGTCGCGCCAGACCCCGGCAGAGCCCACGGCTGACAAGCCCGCCATCGGGCTGACCATGTTCGGCGTGACGACGCCCTGCGTGCAGCAGGTCATGGCCAAGCTCGAGGACGATTACGATTGCCTCGTCTTTCACGCCACCGGTACAGGCGGACGAGCCATGGAGAAGCTGCTCGACAGCGGCATGCTGACGGCGGTGCTTGACCTGACGACGACCGAGATCTGCGATATGGTCGCGGGCGGGGTCTTTGCCGCCGACGAAACGCGCTTCGACGCCTCGATCCGGGCGGGGCTGCCCTATATCGGCTCCTGCGGCGCGCTCGACATGGTGAACTTCAACGCGCCGGACACGGTGCCCGAGCACTACCGCTCCCGGAACCTCTATGAGCACAATCCGCAGATCACGCTGATGCGCACGACGGCGGAGGAGAACGACAAGATGGGCCGCTGGATCGGCGAGAAGCTGAACCAGATGACCGGCCCCGTCCGCTTCTTCCTGCCCGAAGGCGGCGTCAGCCTGATCGACGCGCCGGGCAAGCCGTTCCACGATCCGGCCGCCAACGCTGCGCTCTTCAAGGCGCTGGAGGAGACCGTGAACCAAAGCTCAAACCGGCAGCTCATCCGCTCGCCCCATAACATCAACGATCCCGAGTTTGCCGAATTGGTCGTGACGACCTTCCGCGCACTGCACGGATCCCCACGCGCCCGTGCGGCAGGAGAATAGACGATGCTCTCAAGATCCGACCTGATGACGAAATTCCGCGCGATGCGCGACCGTGGCGAGCCGATCATCGGCGGCGGTGCGGGCACCGGGCTTTCCGCCAAATGCGAGGAAGCAGGCGGGATCGACTTGATCGTCATCTACAACTCGGGGCGCTACCGGATGGCCGGGCGCGGCTCGCTGGCCGGTCTGATGCCCTATGGAGACGCGAATGCCGTGGTGATGGAGATGGCGGGCGAGGTTCTGCCCGTGGTCAAGAACACGCCCGTTCTGGCGGGTGTCTGCGCCTCCGATCCGTTCCGGATCATGGACAAGTTCCTCGACGACGTGAGAGACGCGGGCTTTTCCGGCATCCAGAACTTTCCGACCGTGGGCCTGATCGACGGCACCTTCCGGGCCAATCTGGAAGAGACTGGCATGGGCTATGCGAAAGAGATCGAACTGGTCGCCGCGGCGAACCAGAAAGGCATGCTGACGACGCCCTATGTCTTCTCGACCGATGACGCGACGGCGATGGCCACCGCAGGCGCTGATATCATCGTCTGCCATATCGGCCTGACGACCGGGGGTGCCATCGGCGCCGAGACCGCGACCAAGCTGGAGGACGTGCCGGACATGGTCGACGCCTGGTCCGCCGCGGCGCTCGCCATCAACCCGGACGTTCTCGTGCTCGTCCACGGCGGACCCGTTGCGATGCCGGACGATGCCGAGTTTGTCCTGAAGAACACCAAGAATTGCCACGGGTTCTACGGCGCCTCCTCGATGGAGCGCCTGCCGACCGAAGTGGCGCTGACCGAACAGACCGCGAAGTTCAAGAAAATCAGCCGCTGACGGCTGACGAGGGAGGATCCCATGACCGGGGAAGTGATCGGACAACTGATCTTGTGGCTCATCGTGGCCGTCATTGTCATCTTCATCCTCTACTGGGTGATGCACTGGCTTTATCGCCGCTCGACCAAGGAGGTCGCCTTCGTGCGCACCGGGTTCCTAGGCGAGAAGGTCGTGATCGACGGCGGTGCTTTTGTCTGGCCGATCATCCACGACATCACGCCGGTCAACATGAACTCGCAGCAGATGGAGATCACGCGCGAACGCGACGAGGCGCTGATCACCAAGGACCGGCTGCGCATCGATGTGGACGCCGAGTTTTATGTCCGGGTCAGCCAGACACGGGAGGGCGTGTCGCTCGCCGCCTCGACCCTTGGGCGCCGCACGCTGGAGCCCGAACGCATCCATTCCCTCCTCTCCGGTAAGTTCATCTCGGCGCTGCGCACGGTGGCGAGCCAGATGACACTTGAGGAAGTGCACGAGGATCGCGGCGCCTATGTCGCGCGCGTCAAAGCGATGGCGCAGGAGGGGCTGGACTCCAACGGGCTGGAACTGGAGAGCGTCGCGGTCACCGATCTCGACCAGACCGATATCGAGTACTTCAACCCGTCGAACCGCTTCGATGCCGAAGGTCTGACAAGCGTGATCGAGACCATCGAGGCCCGGCGCAAGCTGCGCAACGACATCGAGCAGGACTCGATGATCAAGATCCGTGC
>CAYYZH010000322.1:0-3111 GCA_964475765.1 uncultured Limibaculum sp. | reverse complement strand
GGGTTGTCAGAAGCGCCGCCCCTCCGGGTGTAAGCAGCCGTGCGGTTTCGGCTACGAGCTCGGTTGGGCCAGCCACGCAATCCACCAGATTGATTGCAGTGGCGAACCCGAACTTTCCCGCTGAAAAGGGTTGAGCCATCGCATCCATCGCCCAGAAATCCACGTTGTTCGAGACCTTCGCCTCGGGCAAAGTGGCGATGGCCGGGGTATAAACCAGTCCAACGCGCCGGCATGGATAGGTCGCGCTGCCCTCCAGCATCAGATGCTGGGCCAGCCGCAGCATGGCGATGTTGAAGTCTGCGCCGAGTACAGGGCCCTCTCCGCCTGCTGCGAGTTCCCAAACGCCGCGTCCGGTTGCGCAGCCGAGATCAATCATCGGTCCGTTGATTTCGCCGATGAGATCCAATCCCGTTGCAATGGTTCCAGCGGCACAGGATGTGCCGGGGGTGTCAGTCCAATCGGCGAAATGGTCTCCGGCATAGAGACTTAGATGCTGACGCATCGTATCGAAGGCATGACCGGCGCCAAACCCGTCGGCAAGGCAGCTTTCGACCTTTGCCGGAAGGTCGAGGCGCCACAACATGTAATCGCTTGCGTTCGAGACAAAACCGGGCGGGTCGGGCACCAGAATGGGCACGCCGTCCACCACGGGAAATTCGATCCAGCAGGCGGTGTTCGAGCAATGCAACAGCCCGTGCCACAGTTGGCCGCTGCGCATCTCTGAGCGCTCGGCAATGACGACCGGGTGCTCACCGGCACCCCCGTGCAAACAGCGCGGGCAGACCGGGCCAAGCTCCTCAAACAGGTCGAGACGCACAGGTCTTAGCCGCCGATCATGACAGTCGGACAGCAGGGTGGAATGATGTTTCCGGTGGGCGAGGGGATTGGCGCCACGCAGCTGGGATGGCTTGTCATATCGCCGAGACGTGCGGCGGGCAGGCTGCCGATCAGGACGGTCGCCGAGCCTTTGGCGATCATCCCCGGCCCTGCAGGCACGCAGGGGATCAGCGTACAGGGCCGTGTCATGTCTGTGACACGGGCCGCCGGGGGGCCACCGATCAGCACGGTAAACTCGCCTTTAATGATATTCAGAGGAAGGGCTGGATGCGGCACCGGTGTCGGCGTGGGCGCAGGCGGGTGAATGGGCGCGTGGCAGTGCGGCGCGGTCTGCAAAACCATGTCACCAATGCGGGCAGCAGGCGGCATTTGCGTCATTCCCCTTCATCCAAGAGGGGGGAATGATACGACAGATCGGTCGGGCTGTCAGAGTTTTCTGAGCGGGTGGGCTCGTCAGCGCAGCTCGAACGCGTCTGCGGGCAGTGTTGGGTCAAAACTCACAACGATACGTTTGCCGATCACAACAACCGGAACAACGACGGTGTATTCGTCTTCTGTGCCATCCGCAGGGATGCCGCCCGCGCGAAAGTCGAGGGTTGACGTATGTCCGCTGCCGAGAACTTCGAGCCAAAGGTCGAACCCACAGAAGACGGCACGGGCCTTGTCAGAGCGGGCTCGGATCGCCTCGCTGAGGGCCTGCATGGCCGGGGAGAGGGCAGGAGGGGCTGGGCTGGTATCGCTCGGCATCGCGCCGGTGTCCCGTGAGTTGTGCGAAGACGCCAAGTCTACGCCTTGCCGGGATCGAGGTCCAGCGTGGCTTCGGTTGGCTGCGCGGGCAGAAACGGATCTCGACCGGGGCAACTGTCGCCTGTTATGGAAATGCTATGATCCGGGTAACCGACGATATCTCGATTGCCGAGTGGGAATTGACGGAAACGTTTGCCCGCGCCTCCGGGCCTGGTGGGCAGAATGTGAACAAGGTCGAGACCGCTGTAACGCTGCGCTTTGCTGCCGAGGCCTCACCGAATTTGCCCGACCGAGTAAAGCGGCGTTTGAGGCAGCTTGCCGGGCGGCGCTGGACTGCGACCGGGGAGGTCATCATCCAGGCGGATCAGCATCGCAGTCAGGCTCGAAACCGGGAAGATGCTCTGCAACGCCTTGTCGAGCTGATTGCAAAGGCAACCGAACGGCCCAAACACCGTGTGCCGACCCGTCCGACGCTGGCTTCAAAGCGCCGGCGCATGGATGCCAAGACGAGACGCGGTGCGATCAAGTCGCTGCGCGGAAAACCGGGAGACCGCGAGTAGTCGGAAGGGAATGATCGGGAGGGACACGCAGCCCACCCGCCCTCCCCTGCGCGTCCCTCCCGATCAGCGCATAGCCTTAACCATTCGGGAGATCGGCAATCATGGGCCGGTACCCTGCGTCCATCACTTCGACCATGGGCCGGGGGGTGAGGACTGTCACCTGCTTGGGCACAGGTCTGCCCACCCGATACCCGCCGTGCAGGGGATCAAGCGGCCATGCCTTGCCCTGCCACAATAGAAGTGGCGTGCCGGGGTCGGCGGGATCGGTGCAGAACGTCCCGTCGGGGAGTGTACCCGCATGTGCTTCGAAGCGGACCTGTATGCGTTTTGGCGTGACCCGGTGACGGTGTAGATATTTGTCGACATGGCGCGGGCCTTCAGGAGGCAGCCCTGCCTTGCGCCAGGCGTCCATGAAACGGTGGTAGTCGCGATAGCGGCATTCGCCGCAGGGTCTGTGGCCTGCGCTGAGTGCAACGGCTTCGTCCCAGAAGAACAGTGCCGTCCAGCGCCCAGGCGGCATTGGATCGCGTTGGCGCCCACGAAATTCAGTGACGCAGCAGACCCAGTTCTGGTGGCGCCAGCGACGTACGCCCAATGCGCCGGCGTCGTCGTGAATGCAACCGCGGTTGCCCATGACCCTGCCGCGCCAGGGCGCGCGCTCGATATCGCCAAAGGGGGAGACACGGTTCTGTAGGGGCATGCGTTGTGCTCTTTGCTCAGTCCTCGTCATCCGGGATTGCGAGATCGACGGCACCCGCACCGACATCGACGGCGGTGCCCACGGCGGTGGTGGTCACATCGACCGCAGTGCCGACCACTGTCGTTACAACACAGCCACCGAGCACGAGGATCAGGGTCAGGGCGCAGAGACGGGTCATGCGCCGCCGTCCGGCATCAGAAAAGGTGCAGGCTCGATATTTGCTCCGCAGACGACAACGCCGATCTTTGCGTTGGGTGCTGGAGCGAA
>CAYYZH010000321.1:0-3134 GCA_964475765.1 uncultured Limibaculum sp. | reverse complement strand
GGCGATCTTCGTCAATGATGGCTCGACGGATCAGACGGCAGAGCGGATTGCTGCGTTGCGCGCCGAGTTTCCGTGGTTGAGAGAGGTGCGCCACCGAGCGCCCTCTGGCCAATCCGCAGCGGTGCGCTCCGGTGTTATGGCCGCCCGCGCACCGTTTGTATGCACCATCGACGGCGATGGGCAGAACCCACCTGCGGAGATCCCCAATCTGGTGGCGCCCCTTCTGGCTGGAGAGATAGCCAATCTCGGACTTGTCGCTGGGCAACGGGTCGACCGGCAGGATACGGCGTCAAAACGTCTGGCCTCACGGGCCGCAAACCGGCTCCGCGCATGGATCCTGAAAGATGACACGCGCGATACGGGATGCGGGCTCAAGGCGTTTCCGCGTGATCTCTTCCTCAGCCTGCCGTTCTTCGATCACATCCACCGCTATCTGCCCGCTTTGGTCAAACGCGAGGGCTATGCGGTGCATCTCGTCGATGTGAGCCACCGCGCGCGCGAGGCCGGCTCCTCGAAGTACACCAATATCGGGCGGGCGTTTGTCGGGGTGCAGGACCTGCTGGGCGTCTGGTGGCTGCTGCGTCGGCGCAAATTGCCCGAGATCACCCACGAGGATCCGTGATGGCGTGGATCATGGACTTCCTCGGAACAGAGACGATGACGGAATTCGTCTGGGTCATGGTCGGCCTTGGCGGACAACTTCTCTTCATGATGCGGTTTCTGATCCAGTGGATCGCCTCTGAGAAGGAACGCCGCTCGGTCATCCCCGTCTCGTTCTGGTGGTTCTCGATCGCCGGCGCTGCGGTCTTGCTGGCCTATGCCATCTATCGCGCTGATCCGGTCTTTATCCTCGGCCAATCGCTGGGCTTCTTTATCTACAGCCGGAACCTCTGGTTCATCTACGCCGAGCGCAAGTCCGAGATGTCCGGCTAGGGCAGCGCTCTCCCCTAAGGCGCACGACGCCCCCTCCCTTCCATCACAAAACGCAAAGACATCGATTTTGACGCCACGTCACGGCGCGGCGCGCTTGCTTTCCGGCGAGATTTCCCGATCACTCGAAAAAAAGAAAACCGGAGGAGCGTACAATGTATCACAGGGTTCCCCGCGCGGTCTGCGCGGCAATGCTTGCGAGTGCGATCAGTTCAATGGCGCTGGCAGCCCCAATCACCAACCAGTATTCGAGCTATCTGGCGTTCGGCGACAGCCTCAGTGACAACGGCAATCTGTTTGCTGCGACGGGCGGCACAGTCCCGGCCAGCCCGCCCTACTTCAACGGTCGGTTCTCCAACGGACCGGTCTTCACAGAAGCGCTCGCGGCAGAGTTCGAAGCGGTCGGCAAGCTCAACCAGAACTTTGCCTTTGGCGGAGCCAAGGCTGTCGATGACATGGACGGCATCCCTGACTTCGGCGCGCAGATCTTTCTGGCAAACCCGGTGCTGACGAGTGGGTTCCTTGGTGCCGATCCGCTGGCATCGATCTGGTTCGGCGCAAACGATCTTCTTGCCGCTATCGGTGGGCCGGACTCGATCGCTGCCGCAGGTTTCGCGGCCCAGGCCGTGGGTGCGAACATCAACACGCTGTCGGCATTCGGGCTCGATACGTTCCTGGTATTGAACCTGCCGGATCTTTCTACGGTGCCGAACTTTGCTCTCTTCCAGCCCGGTCTTGCGCAGGAAGCACAGGACGCGACACTGGCCTTCAACGCGGCGCTCGCTGATGAAGCAACAGCGCTTCGTCAGAACGGGCTGAACATCATCGAGTTCGATACATTTGCTGTCTTCAACGAGTTGCTGGCAGACCCGGCGGCCTTTGGTGTGTCGGACACGACGCTTCCCTGCCTCTTCCCATCGGCCGGGATCGCCGGTGCTTTTGGCCAGAGCCAGGTTTGCACACCGGATGAGGCCGCGCAGCGCGCCTTCTTCGACGGCGTTCATCCCAATGCGACACTGCACGCCGCGCTGGCCGAACAGACCGCTGTTGCGGCGGTGCCCCTGCCCGCCAGTGCATTCTTCCTGTTGGGCGGTCTGGCGTTGCTGGGTGCCGCCGGGGTTCGCTCCCGCCGCGCCTGAGGCAGTGACAAGCTGATCAGACCCCGCCCCATAGCCATCGGGGCGGGGTTTTCATTTGGCCCTTCTACTTGGTCAGCAGCAGCTTACCCTGCCGCGTGATCCTGAGCGTGTAGGCCATCCCGTTGTGCAGGATCGTCAGCACTGATGCCGGGCCGAACAGATCCTCTGAGTCCAGGGTCAACTCGGAGACCGGCTGTTCCTGCGGTATTTTGTGGATCGCGTTCATTGTCAGCCCTCCCGCGTGAAGTGGTCGATGAACTGCTCCAGTGAGCACAGCACGAACAGGCCCTCGAGCCCGCCGAGCGAGATGATCTCGCCTGCAAAGGTCGTATGCGCAAAGGGTGTCATGGCCCCAATCCTCATCTGATTGATCCGGCGCTGCCTGGGGCCGAGGCCATTGGGTTGCGTACACAGCCTATATCATAGTGAATTAATCAGGTAAACATATTCTGACAAGATTAGTCGGGATACCGGTTGTGCATTTTCCTCCCGACCCGGGTCGGACAGTGCTGGACGCTACCCCCCGAATCTAGTACCTCTCAAATCCCGTAGAACGATATACAGGGTGCGAGCAGCATCCGAGCACTGCGGGGTCTCCGAGCATGGCACGGTTCATCTTTATCACGGGCGGAGTGGTTTCCAGCCTGGGGAAAGGCCTCGCGTCGGCCTCGCTGGGCGCATTGCTGCAGGCCCGCGGCTATACTGTGCGTCTTCGCAAGCTCGACCCCTACCTGAATGTCGATCCCGGCACGATGAGCCCGTTCGAACATGGCGAGGTATTCGTCACCGATGACGGGGCGGAAACCGATCTCGACCTCGGTCATTACGAGCGGTTCACTGGGGTAGCAGCGCGGCACACCGATTCCGTCTCGTCGGGCCGGGTCTATCAGACCGTGCTCGACCGCGAACGGCGCGGTGATTACCTCGGCAAGACCATTCAGGTGATCCCGCACGTCACCGATGAGATCAAAGACTTCATCCGGACCGGCGAGGACGAGGTTGATTTCATGCTGTGTGAAATCGGCGGGACGGTCGGCGATATCGAAGGGTTGCCGGTCTTCGAGG
>CAYYZH010000320.1:966-3152 GCA_964475765.1 uncultured Limibaculum sp. | reverse complement strand
CATCACACGGCGCGCGGCATACTCCCAGTCCTTGTCGAAATACTCGGTCTCATCAAGTGTCAGGTGCTGGATCAGTGGCTCACCATAGACCCGCATCCCCTTCTGCCGCGCGCGCCGGATCGCCTCGTGCGCCTGCTCGCAGGAGACATGCACGATATAGAGCGGCACTCTGGCGGCGTCGGCGATCATGATGGCACGGTTGGCAGCTTCGCCTTCCACCTCGGGCGGGCGGGAGAACGCATGTCCTTCCGGCCCGGTGATCCCCTCGGCCATGTACTTTTCCTGAAGCGCCGCGACCACGTCCCCGTTCTCGGCATGGACCAGAGGCATTGCGCCCAGCGCCGCGCAGCGCTGGAAGGACGCGAACATCTCGTCGTCCTCGATCATCAGCGCACCTTTGTAGGCCATGAAGTGCTTGAATGTGTTGACCCCGCGCTTGACGACTTCGGCCATCTCGTTGTGGATCTGCTCGTTCCAGTCGACGATCGCCATGTGGTAGGAGATGTCGGTGCAGATCTGGTCCTTGGACTTGGCGTCCCAGCTGTCGATGGCGTTGATCAGCGAGCCGTCCTCGCCGGGCAGGCAGAAGTCGACCAGCATGGTCGTGCCACCCGTTGCCGCAGCCCAGGTGCCGCTCTCGAATGTTTCCGCCGCGGTCGTGCCCATGAACGGCATCTCGAGATGCGTGTGCGGATCGATGCCGCCGGGGATGACATAGGCCTCGGACGCATCGACCACTTCGTCGCCTGAGAGGTTCTCGCCAATCGCCGCGATCTTCTCGCCCTCGATCAGTACGTCGGCGACCCAGGTCCGATCCGCAGTGACGACTGTGCCGCCCTTGATCACTTTGCTCATGATGTCCTCCCTTTGGGCCGCGTTCTCAGCAGCCCAGATCGATGATCGCGCGGGCCGAGCCGCGCAGCGAAAAGGTCATGGCTCCGGTCTCCGGCGCGGTCAGCGTCAGCGTCGTGCCGTTGCGCATGGTCCGGATCAGTTGCGGCGTCGCGTTCAGCGTGTAGCCGCCCGCATTGGTGGGACCGGCGCCAAGGAAGACCGCCTCTCCGACATTGCGCCGGTAAGTCGTGCGGCTCCGGCCACGCACCCGTGCCTCGACGTTCAGCGAAGGGACACCTGCAAACGCATCGAGCGGGCGCGCATTGCGCTGAATGCTGAGTGTGTAGCCCGCGCCAACTTCCGAGCCCTGACAGCCCAGGATCAGGTTCACCGGCGCGTCTGAACTGCCGATGAGCGATTGGTAGAAGGGAGCGTCCGCTTCCACCAATGTCGGGTTGCCGTTGACGTCGATGTAACGCACCGACCACGCATCCGTGGGCGCGGGCGGCACAGGCGGTGTCACCGCCTGTTGTGGCGGCACGCAGGCCGAGATCATCAGCCCCAACAACAGAGCTCCAAGGATTTTATACAGATACATCATCACCCCTTCGCGCAGGTCCACTACTGTCTCCGGTCGTCACAGTGCCACGAACCGGCGGGAAAGTCTCGCGGTCGGCAGTTGAGCCCGCATTCCCAGTCCGCGCCGTCGGCCCAGCCCGAGGCCAGAATGCGGATCATCGCCGTGCGGCGGCAGGCATCCAGTGTGGGGAACTGACCGAGGTTCAACTCGAAGGACCGCTCGGTTTTCACCGGCCAGAGGAAGCCACGCCACAGCGTTTCAGTGCCGTCCGCCGGAGACGTTGCAAGCAGAGCGATTGCAGTCAGGGATGAGAGGGCCGACACCATCAATGCGATGTCTTCCGGTGTGTCACGGTCCCGGGCCTGACCCGGGACCTCCTCGCGGTCGTCAGGTCAGAACCTCGAACGCGAGATCGCGCCAGACAGGGTTGAACCCGTCGATCAGCTCCAGCTTCCAGGCCCTCCGCCAGCCCTTGATCCGCTTCTCGCGCAGCCGTGCCTGTTCCAGATCGTCGTGAACCTCGTACCAGACCAGCATGTGAATGTTGTACTTCGCCGTGTGACCTCGCACTGATCTGGACTGATGCTGTTCCATGCGGTGTCCAAGATTGTTGGTGACACCAGTGTAGATTGCGCCCATCGGTCTCGAGGCCAAAATGTAGACATAGAACGGCACGCACACCCTCCTGACACGGTCCCGGGGGGGGGGGGGCGGCGCCGCGGGGGGGGGCGGCGGGGGGGGGTTGGGTGGTTGGTTGCGGGGGGGGGGGGGG
>CAYYZH010000320.1:0-956 GCA_964475765.1 uncultured Limibaculum sp. | reverse complement strand
GGTTATTTTTTTCTCTCACCGCGGGGGGCGGCTACCCCCCCCACGGGGCCCCACCCATGTCTCCGGGACCGTGCCGGTTGAAACCTTGGTCTTCACATCGCGAGGGATGCTCACTCCACGATCCCTGCCGTTTCAACTACGGCATGGAACAGCACATTGGTGCCCTTTTCGGCCCATTCCGGGGTGATCTCTTCAGCCTCGTTGTGGCTCAACCCGTCGACGCAGGGGCACATGATCATGGACGTCGGGTACATCTTGTTGATCCAGCACGCATCGTGGCCTGCGCCGGAGACGATGTCCATGTGGCTGTACCCCAACCTTTCGGCGGCGTCGCGCACGGCGGTCACGCAGCTTTCGTCAAAAGCGGGCGGGTCAAAGCTGCCGACAATCTTGTGCTCGACCTCGCAGCCCAGCGCCTCGCAGATCGCAGGCGCCCTGGAGATGACTTCCTCGACCATGCCCTCGAGCGTCTCGAGGATGTGAGAACGGAAGTCGACGGTGAAGACGACTTGTCCCGGGATGATGTTGCGGCTGTTGGGGTAGACGTCGATATGGCCGATGGCACCGACGGCGTTCGGCTGCTGGGCCATCGCGGTCTCGTGCACGAGTTCGGTGATCTGCGCCAGCCCGCGCCCAGCATTGCGGCGCATCGACATGGGCGTTGAGCCAGTGTGGCTCTCCTTGCCCGTCACCGTGAACTCGATCCAGCGCAGGCCCTGTCCGTGGGTGACGACGCCAATGTCCTTGCCCTCGGCTTCGAGGATCGGACCTTGCTCGATGTGCAACTCGAAGAAGGCATGCATCTCGCGCTGACCGACCGGCTCCTCGCCGCGCCAGCCGATGCGCTTCAGCTCATCGCCGAACTTCAACCCGTCGGCATCGGTCAGGTCATAGGCCCAGTCCTGCGTGTGAATGCCCGCGAACACGCCGGACGATAGCATCGGCGGCGCATAGCG
>CAYYZH010000319.1:0-3187 GCA_964475765.1 uncultured Limibaculum sp. | reverse complement strand
CGCCTATGAGCAAGTTTGCGCGAAAGTGGTCGCTCCTTCGTTCTCTTTTTCCCGGATGGCGCGCGCCAGATCACGACCGAGGGCTGACCAACATGCTGTGTATGAGTGGGCGACAAGCCGAAATCCTCGGGTTGCGCATTGCTGTGCGGCGCCAGCATAGGTAGATTACATTAGTCGGGTCTGTTGGCGGGTAGTGCAGTTGCTCAAAGCGACCGTTTTCGAGCTCCTCAGCACACAGGTAGTGGGGTAGGACTGTAACTCCAGCGCCCTCTATCGCCATATCGCGGAGCAGTGTCAGGCTAGGGCAAATGGCCAAAGCACGCGCGGTTGTTGCATGACCGAGTACTTTGGCGAACCAACTTCGGATCAGGGGAAGGCTTTCATCATAGGCAAGCCAACGAGCGGTATGCACCCACTGCTCCAACCCAGAAGTTTCGATTTCTCGCTTGAACCGTGACTGACCGACCAGCAACAGGCGCTCCTGAAAAACGGGCTCATAGTCCAGTTGAGGCAGTGCCGGTTCCGATGCGGTGATCCCGATATCGATGTCCCCATCCCGAAACCACGCATAAAGCTGATCGCGCCCACCTTGGCGTAACCGAGGCTCGATCCCCTGTCTGGTCAGCGCTGCCAGTACTGGAGCCAACCTGGCATTTGAAAACTCAGTGGGGGCACCCAAGTGCACAACACCTGTCCGGTCCTCCGAGCGATCGCGAACGCGTTCAACCGCCGCTTCAGCCTGTTCAATTGCAGTTCCGATGCTTCGCACAAGCTCGTCTGCGGTCTTGGTCGGATCAACGCCCCGCGCATGGCGGTGGAACAACGGCTTGCCGATCATGGTCTCCATTGCCTTTACATGGCCAGAGACCGCGGGCTGGGTCAGGCTTAGCTCCTGCGCGGCTTTCGACACCGACCGAAGCCGCCAAACCGTAACAACTGTCTTAAGCTGTTCGAGACGCATGCCTACCCATAAGAAATTTTATGGGTAGGCATCAATAGACGAAATAGACGTAGCCTGCTTGACCGTTACGGTCTGAAACAGCCGCTGAACGCCATCAGATTGGAGATATGATATGCCGGGGACCGGTGCGCCGACCGGCTGGTATACTGACGCTAATGATGTCGTTTTTCACCGGAAGGTCATGGCGTCATGTGGAACTGCGCCCGGTCTGATATGTCTGAACGAGTCTTTGGCGCTACATTCACAAATGGCGCCGATACCTCCCCGTCCCATAAAGGCTCGGACAGGAATCTGCTAACCGGGCAGAACCCGGCATCGGTCCGGGTGGTGGCCGATCTGCGACTGGAAGCGCTCGACGCACGACTGAAAGGGATCGCCTAGTGATCTACGACCTTAGAACCTACGATCTAGGCATAGGAAAGCTGCCGAGCTACCTGCGGCTGTTTCAGACCACTGGCTTAGAGATCTTGTCTCGTTATGCTGTGCCGGTGGGCTATTGGTTCGCAGAGACAGGCCCGCTGAACAAGATCTGTCATCTTTGGGCATACGAGACGCAGGCAGTGCGAGCCCAACGCCGTCAAGCGCTCTACGAGGATGCAGATTGGCTGAGTGATTTCTTGCCATTCGCACTGCCGCATCTGCGGCGTCAGTCGAGTAGGATGCTGACACTCCGCAAGTGTTCTCCCGATCAGCGAACGCATCCTCGGGCTGGAGCGGAGGGCGCATGGCTCTACGAGTTTGCGGATATAGTTGGCGACATGCCGGCAGTTGATGCCGCCACAGCGGCTCGGTTCAACGCAGCCTCTGGCGATCTCTCCCATCACCTCGAAATCCGAGCTTATGCCGACGATGTGGCCTTCGCCGATCGAAAGCCATGGCCCACCGAAGCGAGGGTTACCTCCGAGACATATCACCCGGCATCATTCTTGGTGTTGCGATGACGCGAGAAGCAACTCCAGAAGATGTTGATGCCGCGGTCGCAGCCGCCAAGACGGCGTTTGGTAAACATCCTTTCCAAGAGAGCGATCGTCCTGTCCGCGCCGCTCTGCTGAACGCCTTGGCAGAGCAGTTGGCCGAGGCCCGGCATGAACTTGTTCCGATCGCGAGTCGCGAGACGCACCTGGGTCAGGACCGGCTCTATGGCGAGCTGCTCAGGACGGTCCGCCAGCTCGAGATGTGCGCCGAATTGGCCCGCGAGGGTTACTGGCTCGATCCGGTGATCGACACGCCGATCGATCTGCCCCCACCCTATGGCCGCCCCGATGTCCGTCGTGTCAACGAGGCCTTGGGGCCCGTCGCCGTCTTTGCAGCGTCAAACTTCCCTTTTGCGTTCAGTGTGCTCGGGAACGATACAGTATCCGCGTTCGCCACGGGTTGCCCGGTGGTCCTGAAGGCGCACCCCGGGCACCCCGAGACCTCCGCTGCCGTGGACGCGATCGCTCAGGCCGTACTGCCTGCGGGCGCGCTTACCGTTCTGTACGGCACCGGGTACGATGCAAACCTCAGACTTGTGCAGGCGCCAGATATCCAAGCTGCGGGATTCACGGGATCCTTGGCTGGCGGGCGAGCCCTGCAAGGCGCCATCAACGAGCGCACAGTTCCGATACCATTTTTCGGCGAGTTAGGTGCGGTCAATCCAGTGTTGGTACTACCCGCGGCAGCAAGGAGTCGTGGAGAGACACTTGGGGGGCTGCTGGCAGGTGGTGCCACAGTGGGAATGGGGCAGTTCTGCACAAACCCAGGCATCATATTCCGGCCAGCGGACGCCGTGGCGTTCGATGCAGCATTCCTTGCAGGTGTCACCGAGGCGCCTCGGCATCAGCTGTTGAACGATCGCATCGCGGCAGGCTTCGAGACTGGCGCCACTGAATTGGCCGGGCTGGCGGGGGTCAGTGTGTTACGGGACGGCGCCGATAGCGCGCACCACATCTTTGAGATATCAGCTGGGGATTTCGTCCGATCCGCAAGGGCGCGCGAAGAGGTCTTTGGACCGGCTACGCTGCTGGTCAGCTATGAAGGCGAGGAAGACCTGATTGCAGCCGCAGCGACTCTGGAAGGCAGCCTGACAGCCTCGCTCCACTGTGACCCGGCAGATGATGCGCTTGCTGACCTGATCGAGCCTATGCTGCGCAGGGTGGCGGGGCGCATTCTTTATGCGGGCGTCTCACCGGGTGTCGCGCTCTCGGACACGATGGTGCACGGCGGCCCCTATCCATCCTCAACAAG
>CAYYZH010000318.1:0-3209 GCA_964475765.1 uncultured Limibaculum sp. | reverse complement strand
CCTGGCGCTACCCCATGACGCGGCGATAGCCGATGGCTTCGGCGACATGGATCTTGCGCACGGCGGTCTGACCTTCGAGATCGGCCAACGTGCGGGCAAGACGCAGAACACGGTGATAGCCTCGGGCGGTGTAGCGGAACTTTTCCGCAGCATCGCGCAGGAAGGACTGGCCCTCCTCGTCTGGCTTGGCGACCTTGTCCAGAACCTCTCCTTCCAGTTCGGCGTTGACAAGGTTCTTGCCGTCCGTGCGTTCGAGCTGTGCGCCGCGGGCCTGCTCGACCCGGTAACCAACTTTGGCCGAGCTTTCGCCGTGGTTGGGCAGGCTCAGGACTTCGGCCGAGACGGGCGGGACCTCGATGCGGATGTCGAACCGATCAAGGAGGGGCCCCGAGATACGCGCCTGATAATCCGCGCCGCATTTTGGCACGCGGGAACAGGCCCGCGAGGCGTCCGCAAGGTATCCGCAGCGACAGGGGTTCATGGCGGCGGCCAGCAGGAACCGCGCAGGATAGCGGACATGGGCTGCGGCGCGCGCGACCATGATCTCACCGGTCTCGACCGGTTGGCGCAGCGATTCCAGGACTTGACGGTCGAATTCGGGCAACTCGTCGAGGAACAGCACCCCGCGATGGGCGAGGCTGATCTCCCCGGGTTTGGCGGTCTTGCCGCCGCCGATCATGGCTGCGGTCGAGGTCGAGTGGTGTGGGTCGCGATAGGGCCGCTCGCGGCAGATCCCGCCATCACCGGGTATGTCCGCCAGCGAGTAGATCATCGCGACCTCAAGCGCCTCCTCCGGGGTCAGTTTCGGCATGATGCTGGTCAGGCGCTTGGCGAGCATGGATTTGCCGGAGCCGGGCTCGCCAACCATCAGGATGTGATGATTGCCCGCAGCTGCGATCTCGAGCGCCCGGCGGGCGGTTTCCTGCCCTTTGATGTCGATCAGATCAGCTGCCTCCCGGCGCGCCGAAATCGTGCCGGGTGCTGGGGCGGACAGCGGCTCCCGCCCGGCGAAGTGATTGACCAGTGCAATCAGGCTGGGCGGCGCGATGACCTCGGCAGCACCGACCCAGGCCGCTTCCTGCCCGCATCCGGCAGGACAGATCAGCGCCTTGTCCGCAGCCGCAGCAGCAACAGCGGCGGGAAGAGCGCCCTGCACCGGTTTGATCTCACCATCGAGCGACAGCTCGCCCATCGTGATATGCCCGTCAGCCTCGTCTTCCGGGATGATGTCGAGCGCCGCCATGAGTGCCAGCGCAATCGGCAGATCGTAGTGCGAGCCCGCCTTTGGCAGATCAGCAGGCGAAAGATTGATCGTGATCCGCTGGGGCGGCATCGCAAGGCCGACAGCGTTGAGGGCGGCGCGTACCCGCTCCTTGGACTCCGAGACAGCCTTGTCCGGCAGGCCGACGACACTGAAAGCAGGCAGGCCCGGCGTGACCGCGCACTGCACCTCGACCAGCTTGGCCTCGACCCCCAGAAACGCCACGGTATGTGCGCGCGAGACCATTTCCATCTCCAGAAAAATGAACGGAATTCGCTGGAAACTGGGTTTGCGCGAGTTAAGGAGACGTTAAGTGAAAGACAGCGGGCGAGACCGCAAGTGCCTAAGGGGGCAGATCATGAAACGAGTGATATCAGCCGTTGCCGGCGTGATGATGTGCATGCCGGCCTTTGCCGGCGAAGCCGACGCGATCAGCGCCAAGGCCTCGAAAGGCGGTGGCGGATGGCGGTTTGATGTGACCGTCAAACATGCCGACACCGGGTGGGATCATTATGCAGATGCGTGGCGTGTGGTCGGGCCGGACGGCACGGTTTACGGCACGCGCACGCTCTATCATCCGCATGTGAACGAGCAACCGTTCACGCGGTCACTGAGCGGGGTTGTGATCCCGTCCGGCGTCACGGAGGTGACGGTCGAGGCGCATGACAGTGTGCACGGCTGGGGCGGGGCCAAGACGACGGTCACCCTGAAGTAGTAGCCGACTTCGCCAGTCCGGCGCCTGCTCTTCTCCGGGAGAAAGCCGGAGGTTCGGGCCGCGTTGAGGAAAGCGCCTTGCGCCTTCGCCGATGCGCGACGAGGCCAAGGCCGCCGAGGGCTCCCAGCAACAATAGAATTGAGGCTGGCAGCGGAACTGGTTGCACGGTCGATCGGGCAAAGCGCGTCTCTGTCTGACCCAGCAGGAATGCCATCGGATCCGGTGTGTTTGCCGCGAACACTTCCAACGTGGCCTCAGGTCCTTCGACCACGAGGGAATAGGTGGTCTCGAACTGGGTGTCTGTCACGAAACAGGGGAGCAGCCCGCCCCGGCCTGCGCTGGTTTGATTGTTGCCGAAGCATTCGCGTGGGGTCGCCAAGGTGTTGCCGAAGCCATCGACCGTCTGGGTGCCGCGTGGCCCAGACGTGATCAGCTCGAAAAACGCGGACCCCTGTCCGGTGTCGAGATCGCCCCGGACCGGGTCCTCGATCGGGACCACAGACCCACCATCAAAGAAAAACAGACCACCGAACCCATCGAAGCTGATCGTACTGGAAAACGCAGGTGTTGAGAGCGACACCAAAGTCGCCAGAACAAAAGCTCGAAACATCGTGTTCTCCCCGTCTCAGGATCCCACCCCTGGCGGCGCTTGCGATGGTCGGTCACCTCACTTTCTGAACGTTTTGGCACCGCGATGGTTCGTCGTGCCCGGCGCGATGGCAGGAAACAACGAAAGGTTGCATTGATGCGTGAAGCTGCCCTTTAGCGCGAGTAGTGTCAACAGATTGTCGACAAGCTTCGCGCAAGCCCTACTGGCAGAGGGAAATCAGACCCGTGCGGCAAGGGCAGCGATCACCGCATCGCCCATCTCGGCGGTGGATACCGGCGTCGCCCCATCAGACTGCGCAAGATCAGCGGTGCGCACACCCTGATCCAGCACGTCATTGACGGCGGCCTCGAGCATGTCGGCCTCTGCGCCAAGATCGAACGAATAGCGCAAGGCCATCGCGAAGCTCAGGATACAGGCACAGGGGTTCGCTTTGCCTTGCCCGGCGATGTCGGGGGCCGAGCCATGCACGGGCTCGTAAAGCGCTTTGGGCCGCCCGTTTTCCATCGGCGCGCCGAGGCTGGCCGAGGGCAACATGCCGAGCGAGCCGGTGAGCATCGCAGCGCAATCGCTGAGGATGTCGCCGAAGAGGTTGTCAGTGACGATGACATCGAACTGCTTGGGAT
>CAYYZH010000317.1:2392-3242 GCA_964475765.1 uncultured Limibaculum sp. | reverse complement strand
TGATGGCGACCGGAGAGGCAGGTCCTGCCAGCGCCTGCACCCCGAAGGGGCGGGCAAAGCGATAAGACGGCGCATGCCGTTGCAGGCGATGACAGGTTCTGCCAGGTCAGCCAGCGAGAAGGCCGGGTCGGGCGTCGGGCATGTGCCAGATCCGGAGAGGCAGGAGTGGGATGGCGGACAGATCGCCCCACACCGATGTCCATCTGGGGATCACTGGCGAGAATCTGCAGTGGGCAGCCGGCGCACCAGATGTTCTGGATCAGGGCGGGGGCGGTCCTTCCCCGGTCAACGCCGCATGTACACCCCCAGCGGCGATAATCCCGGTGTGGGGGCTTCCGCATGGGCCGCTGATAGCGCTGCCGGTGATCCCGCGGTCAGAGATCAATTGGCAGGTGCGGCGCAGGGCTCGGACTTCCCATAGGCGTGCTAAGTGATCACACTGGTCTTCATTGATCCGACGGTTAGGGTTCGCGATATCGCACAAGCTACCGACCGGGGTGAAGCCCTCTGGTCGCGGAGGGCCCGGTGAGGTGAACACCTACGGGCAACGAGCCTCGCTTTACCAATCGGGTTCGGACCAGGCTGGCCTCGCTGCGCTCATATGACAGGAGATGAGGGGCGGGATGGCCGATCCTGCCTGTGATCCTCCTGACGCCCTTGGGTTTCGATAAGCAGGCAACCGATCCGGGACGGCCGTTCGGGCCAAGGGGCAAGCGGCGATGCCGCCGGGCATGGACCCCGTGTACTCGGCTCCGCCTGCGTGCCGCGCCGGTCCACCCCGCCCCCCGTCGCGGAACCCACCCCCCCCCCCCTTTGGGGCCCCCCCCCCCCCCCCCCGAGGAGGGGGGCC
>CAYYZH010000317.1:571-2382 GCA_964475765.1 uncultured Limibaculum sp. | reverse complement strand
CGGTCCACCCGGCCCCCGGTCGCGTACGAGACGCACACGCCCTTTGGCCCGCCCACCCGTCCCGTCTTTTCCGGTGCCATCGAAACCACAGATCAGGAGAAGACCGATGTCGAACATCCACTACACCCTCATGGTTCCCGTCACCTACGAGAGCGCCGCCGAGACCAGGACCAGCTTCCGCCACGTCGGCGCTGTCTTCGAGAACGCCCGCAAGGACACCGGCGAGACCTTCCTCTCGATCAGGCTCGACTTCCCCATCGGCGTGACCGAGCTGGTCGCCTTTCCACCCAAATCTCCGGAGCTCGATGATGAAGATCAAGGTGCCGCTTAACGCGGCGCCCACCCGGGGTCTGGAAGGGCGCTGCCCGGTTTTCCAGACCCTCGCGCCTCGCTGAGACGCAAACCGAAGGTGCGGGCAAAGGCGTGATCGCGCAGCGCGACCGCCGGGTGTCGCGGATCAGCGCCTCACGCCGCCCCGCGCCAGTTGTGGCCGATATTGGTCTGCCGGAGTTTCGCGAGGCGATTGGCAATCGCCATGATCCGGGGCGTCTGCGGTGCATTTTTTCGGTTACCACGCTGGGGGCGTCCAAGCGGAAAGGGGCCGTATTTCAGGAGGTCGAGGGCTTTGGCGAGAGTATCGGCATTATCCTCGGCGTAGATCAGCGTGAGCGGTAACGCGGAGGCATGGGCCTCAAGCGCGCGGGAGCGCGCGGCACTGTATCGCCGCCGGTCAATCCGGCAGGCGATCTCGATCCAGCCCGCAAGATCACCCCAGCAGAGCCGCGTGCCCGGTGTCTGGTATCTGATTGGCGCGGCGCGCATGGGGGCATATCCTTTGTGTCGGTTTGGCTATCGAAGCTGGTCTGGGCGGCGGGCGGGACGGCAAGGGACCGGCGCGGCCCCCTGCCAAGGCCGCCTCAACAGTGGAAAGCGATCACGTTGAGCCATCGCCTGTCAGAAAACGACCTGCCTGATCCATGAGTTTTCTGACTCATGCTGATCGCTTTCCACTCTAAGCGGCTTCGCCTTTTGTGGTGGCGGCGGTCTTGGCCCGTGATGCCGCCTTGGGGCTGCGCGGTTCCGTTGATTTGGCTTTGCCCGATTCCTTGGCCTTGCCCGGTCCCTTGGGTTTCGCGGAGGCTTTCGCCTTGGCCCGTTTGGGCTTCACCAGCCCGGTCATGGCCTCGGGGAGCCATGCCTCGGCGCGGGCGTGCTGGTCCTCGCTGAGCGTGGGCGCGTGTTCGCCACCGTTGAACATCAGATGCAGCCATTTCGCCACGCTGGCCTTGCTCTGCTTGGCCAGTTGCACGCTCGGCTCAGTGCGACCCATCACATGCTGGTGGACTTCCAGAAGCTGGGCCTTGGTCAGCCGCTTGAAGAACGCCTCCGTAGGCGTCCAGACCCGGCGTACATCGATGCCAGCTTGGGCTGCGATGGCCTCCGCGAACGGGTTGGCGCTTTCGTCCGCCATGCCAATGGAGAGGATGCGGGCCACATGCTCGGTCAGCTGTTTTACCTTGGTCTCCGGCGTCTTGCGCTGGAAGGCGGCGAAGGCTTTGGCCGCGTCCTCGGCGGTCTTCGGCGCGGTATGGCTGGTCTCGGCCTGCAGGGCCTTGGGCAAGTCCATGCCCGCGCCGTCCTTCGGGCTGTTCCTCGCATCCCGGGTCTGGATGTCGAGCGGGAGAGCGTGGGCGTAGACCGGCACGGCAAGCGCAAAGGTCAGCAGGTCCAGCGCAAGATCGGGGTTGTCGAGCAACGCCGTCTGCAAGGCCCCGGTCCGCACGCGGGCCAGATCGTCCATCAGGGCTTGC
>CAYYZH010000317.1:0-561 GCA_964475765.1 uncultured Limibaculum sp. | reverse complement strand
CGCCGCCTTGCGGTCCTCGTCGCGGATCAGCCCGTATTCCGCGCTGATCTCACCGCGATAGCCGATATAGAGGATCGCGCCGGAGAGCTTCATTTGGTCAGCGGTGAAGTCTTCGCGGTC
This sequence comes from uncultured Limibaculum sp., assembly GCA_964475765.1. Classification (GTDB taxonomy): domain Bacteria; phylum Pseudomonadota; class Alphaproteobacteria; order Rhodobacterales; family Rhodobacteraceae; genus Thermohalobaculum. The sequence goes on along the minus strand of CAYYZH010000317.1, from coordinate 441 downwards.
CAGACACTCTTGCAGCGCTTGAAGCTCTGCCTGTTCGGCCTCGCTGGCGGTTTCGCTTTCGACCTTTTCCGCCAGTTCATCATAGCGCGCGGCATCCTCAGCACTCGCCTCCACCGGCTGGGGGTAGGTCCGCGCGAGTTTGGCTGTTTCCTCATAGTCTGGACGGGCCAGACGCACATCGACCCATTTCCAGCCCGCCGCGAGATGGATCGCGGCCTCGCCGTCCAGTTTTTCCGTGGCGAGCCTGATCAGAAGGTCTGTGTCCTCGAAATAGACCTCCTCACCAAAGAGGTCCTCACGGACGGTCCCGCCTGTCGCCTCGTAGGCGGCACGGCCCACAAATTTTGCCAGCCGGTCGTCGCCCTCGGTGGCCTCGGCCATGAGGCGGCGGCGCACTTCATGGGGGCCGTGGCTCCACGCGTCCTTCATCTCGGTGAACAC
>CAYYZH010000316.1:0-3257 GCA_964475765.1 uncultured Limibaculum sp. | reverse complement strand
GGGAACCCCCGCCAAGCCGGCGCGCCATCACCCTCACGTCCCGTATCCGGGGATCTTCATTCCCCGCTCCCAACGATCCATGCCAAAGACGAGCACCCCGACCAGCAGAATATAGGCCACGAACACCAAGAGCATCGTCGGATACTGCGCACTGGGATAGTCATTCCAGATGCTGACCGAATGATAAAGGAGCTCTGGCACCGCAATCGCATAGGCCTGCGTTGTCGTCTTGACGAGGTTGACCAGATTATTGTTCAGCGCGGGCAGACACACCCTGAACGCCAGCGGCAGCACGACGTAGATGTACGTCTGGAACCGGCTGAAGCCGAGGCTTTCGGACGCTTCCTTCGTGCTCTCCGGAACCGCCTCGATCCCGGCGCGGAAGATCTCGACATTGAAGGCCCCGGCGAAGAACGACAGCGAGATCACCGCCCAGCCGACGTTCGAGATGATCGGCTCGACCGTCCAGCCATCCTCTCCAGTCACCACCGGCGTGAACTGGCCGAGCGCAAAGTAGAAGAACAAAAGCTGTACCAGGGGCGGCGTGTTGCGGAAGAACTGAATATAACCTTGCACAAGGGCCCGGACCCAAGCTGACTTCGCCCCCTGCATCCAGGCCCCGACAAGCCCGATGATGACGGAGAAGATCAGGCACATGATCGACAGCTTGATCGTCATCCAGAGCCCGGCCAGCACCTTGCCCTGCTGACGATCGTCATACATCCAGATGAAATTCCAGCGCGGCGCGTCGTCGGCCAACTGGCGGAAGAACTCTTCCATCGGGTCCCCTCGGCTTCAGAGGTCAGCCTGCCCCGAACGCCCGGCCCTGTCCAGCGGCGTTATGGTGCACCGCGTCAATGCGCGACAGGCATCGATCCTTGCATGGAGGGGCGCTGGCTGAAGGTATCGAACCACTTGGACAGAACGGGGTGACCCTCGCGGAAATCGATGCCGAGCACGCTCAGCCGGAACTCGATCCAACCGACCCCGCACGCCGTGGTGATCTGGGCCAGATCCGGCTTGGAGGCATCGAAGCCGGCAGCATCGGTCTCCAGAACATCGAGCGAGCGCGCCACTGTGTTTCGCATCCTGTCGTCCCAGAACTGCCAGTGCAGTTCGGGCGGGCGGCGCGTCAACTCGCTGAACAGCAGGATCACCGCATCCATCATCCCGTCGGCCAGAGCCGCGATCCGCAGAATCTCGAACCGTTCAGACCCCGATGCGGGGATCAGCTTTGGCCCATCGTGCAGACTGTCGAGATACTCGACAATGACGGGGCTGTCATAAAGGACCTGCCCCTCGTCGGTGACCAGCGCGGGCACCTTGCCCACCGGATTGACGCCGCCATAGGTCGTGTCTTTTTCCCACGGGAAGGTGTCGCTGCGCTCGATGCGCTCGCTCAGACCGCATTCATCCGCCGCGACAACCACCTTGCGCACATAAGGCGACGTTGTGCCGTAATAGAGGATCATCCACCCGCTCTCCATCAACCCGGTGGTCTCAGCGGCCACCATGTCTCCGGTTTATGCGGCCCGGGGTGGGAAGACCAGAGGGCAGATCGCATTCAGTCCGGCTGGCATCCCTCGGGAACACCTGCCGGACTGGCCCCCACTTGGCCTCATTCAGGCCTTGTGCGCTCACTCGTCGTCGAACACGCGCTCCATACCCTTGGGCTTGGGGCGTCCGACGTCTTTCAACTCGCGCTCAACGCCAAAGCTGAAACCGCCTTTGGCCTGATCCAGATCCTGATCCTTGATGGTCTCGGGAGTTTTGGTGTCTTTCGTCATGTGTCGTCTCCAGTTGGTTTCAATTGAAATCAAAGAATGCCGAGATCGTCGCCGAACAGCTTCTTGTCCTCGGGCTTCAAGCCATCCATGCCTTGCAAGTCGACGAAGCGGCCCTTCTTCGCAGAGCCGGGATTGCCCACGGCCACACCTGCGCCCTGCGAGCCGTCCAGGTCGGCATCTGCGAGCGGTTGCGGACTTGTTTGATCTGCCATCACGTTCTCCAGTTCTTACTGCACAAAAATGCACTCCGGCCAAAAGAGCACCGACCGAATGCTACGCATAGGCGTATGATAACTTTGAATTTCCACCGCCTTCTTACAATTGCACCAAGGATTTCTTGACCGTGCAATCTACAATGATGCAATGATAATGTGCATAAATGCACAACAGGTGTTGGGATGGAGTGGGACGATCTCAGATATGTGCTGGCCACCGCCCGGTCCGGTTCATTCTTCGGAGCCTCCAAACTCCTGAAAGTCTCCCACACCACGGTCGGGCGCAGGATCAAGGCGCTGGAGACCGATCTTGGCAATCAGCTTTTCCGGCGTGACCGCGAAGGCTGCGCACCGACCGACGCTGCCTTGCGCCTGATGCCGCTGGCGGAGCGGGTCGAACGGGAAATGCGCGAGGTCGGGCGGATCGCGGCGGGTGAGAGCGAAGAGGCCGAAGGACTGGTCGAAGTCCACACCGGTGTCTGGATCCTAAAGCGTCTGCTGATCCCGGCGCTGCCGGACTTCTGGAAAGCCCATCCCAAAGTGCAACTGCATTTTATCGGAGACATTGTCGAGCCCGCGTCGACCACAAATGTGCCGCTGATCTCGTTGCGGTTTTCAGTCATGGCCGGGCGCGGCGACATCGAGACCGAACTGACAGACATCAACTATTCGGTTTACGCGCCGCGCGGTGTGGACTCGGAGCCGCTGCCCTGGGTCACGAACTATGGCGGACCCGTCATGCTCTCGACCTACAAGTGGTTTCTCGAGCAGGGCACCGATCATGACCGCGCACCGTTTCTGGCCGACGATGCAGATCTGATGGCCAGCGTCATTGCCACCGGTGCCGTGAAGGGGCTGATCCCGGACATCATCGGGCAAGCTATGCCGGGCATCGACCGGGTCACTCAGGGCGGACCGGATCTTGTGCGCACGCTCCGCTCGATCGTTGCCCGTCACGTCGCAACGCGCCCCGAAGTCCGCGCTGTTCTGGGCTGGATCGAAGAAACGATCGCCGAGGCGGCGCTCCGGCAGTGATGGCGTGCCAGGCGCCTACGCGCTTTGGGCGCGGGCCTGGCGCTTGCGCTCATGCGGGTTGAGATGGACCTTGCGCAGACGGATGTGGTTCGGGGTGACTTCGACCAACTCGTCATCGTTGATATAGGCGATGGCCTGTTCGAGGCTGAGCCTGACCGGCGGGGTCAGGACCACCGCCTCATCCTTGCCCGAGGCGCGCACATTGGTCAGCTTCTTGCCC
>CAYYZH010000315.1:591-3323 GCA_964475765.1 uncultured Limibaculum sp. | reverse complement strand
CCGATGGCTCGAACAAGCCCTACAAGACAAAGATCCGCCCGCCGGGCTACCCCCATCTGGCCGCGATGGACTACCTCTGCAAGGGCCACCAGTTGGCGGACGTCTCTGCCGTGCTCGGCTCGCTCGACGTGGTGTTCGGGGAGATCGACCGGTGACGTTTGGGCGAGGATTTACCCCGTATGGCACCCGTATGGCAGGCGTATTGCAAGCGTATGGCTTGCGTATGGCACCTGTATGGCAGGCGTATGTACAAAAAGTCGACCTGATCGGAAGGGGAGACGCATGAGCCAGCGGCGCCTTTACCACGACCAGCCCGAGAGTTTTGCCTTCACCGCGGCGAATGCCGAATGGGCGAAGCAGCAGATCACCAAATATCCGGACGGCCGGCAAGCCAGCGCCGTGATCCCGCTGTTGTGGCGCGGACAGGAGCAGGAGGGCTGGGTCACCAAGCCGATGATCGAGGAGGTCGCGGCGATGCTCGATCTTGCCGAGATCCGGGTGCTCGAGGTCGCAACCTTCTACTTCATGTTCCAGCTTCAGCCCGTGGGCTCGGTCGCGCACATTCAGATTTGCGGCACGACCTCGTGCATGATTTGCGGGGCCGAGGATCTGGTCGCGGTCTGCAAGGAAAAGATCGCGCCGAACCCGCACGAGATTTCGCCCTGCGGTAAGTTCTCCTGGGAAGAGGTCGAGTGTCTGGGTGCGTGTTCCAACGCCCCGATGGCGCAGATCGGCAAGGACTACTACGAGGACCTGACGACCGAAAGTCTCAGCGATGTCATCGACGGTCTGGGGCGCGGAGAGGTGCCAAAACCGGGTCCCCAGAACGGACGCTGGGCGTCGGAGCCGGTCTCCGGCCTGACCTCGCTCCACGGTGATCCGGCGCATGGCGCGAACGCGTCGATCGACATCGCGGACCAGCTTGGCGACACGGTCAAGCGCATCGATGGAACCGACCCGTTGCCGGTCTGGAAGACCAACGGGGCCGCCGTACGGGTTATGCCGCGCCCCGCGCCTCAACCTGCGCATGATCCGGTTGCCGAGAGCGCTCCTGCGCCGGCACCAAGAGAGCCTGAGGGCCCGAGCGACATCGCGCCGTCTGATGAGGACAAGCCCGAGCTGCTGACTGCGGCCCGGGGCGACGCACCGGACGATCTGAAGAAGATCAAGGGCATCGGCCCGAAGCTCGAGAAACTCTGCAACCAGCTTGGCGTCTGGCACTTCGACCAGATCGCCTCGTGGAGCGCCCGCGAAGTGGCGTGGGTCGACTACCACCTCGAAGGCTTCAAGGGCCGGATCGAACGGGACGATTGGGTCGCACAGGCGAAAATCCTGGCGGCTGGCGGCACCACCGAGTTCTCGGAACGACAAGAATGACCCGGGGTGGACGAATAGGGGAGTGAGACATGGCTGACGTGGACTGGAAGAAATACGACTGCAGCATTTGCCTGATGATCGGGCTGATTTGTGCAGCGATCCTGACAGGATTGATTGCGTGGCTGCTGCATCAGGCCGGACTGTCTGTGATCCTGCTGGCGATCCTGACCGTGGTGATCGCGGCGGTTCTGTTCTGGACGGTGGATCAGTACTGCGCGGGTCGCGCGGCTGGTGCGAGCGCCTATGCCGGGGCGGCTGCTGTCGGTGGTGCGTCGGTTGCGGCCACCGATACCTCAGACGCTGACGCAGAGGCTGCGCGCGCGGCCGAGGCGAAGGCAGCGGCAGAGCGCGCCGCGGCTGAGAAAGCCGCAGCGGATCAGGCGGCTAGGGAAGCTGAGGCGAACGCAGCGGCTGAAAAAGCTGCAGCAGAGCAAGCCGCTGCCGAACGCGCAGCGGCGGAGAAGGCTGCTGCTGAGGAAGCCGCACGTCAGGCCGAAGCCGAAGCTGCGGCCAAGGCCGCTGCCAATGAGTCGGGCGATTACGACGGCGACGGCGTTGTCGAGGGCGAGAACGAGGGCACCCGGCCCGAGGCTCTGGACGGCCCGCGCGGCGGCGTTGCCGATGACCTCAAGCGGGTCAAGGGGATCGGGCCGAAGATGGAGAAGATCTGCAACTCGCTCGGCTTCTACCACTTCGATCAGATCGCGGCCTGGTCTGCGGACGAGGTCGCCTGGGTCGATGCGAACCTTGAGGGCTTCAAGGGCCGCGTGACCCGCGACGAGTGGGTTGCTCAGGCAAAACTCTTGGCTGCAGGCGAAGAGACTGAATTCTCCAAACGAGTGGATGACGGCGATGTGCCGTCGAGCCAATAACGCGGAGCCGGTAGGACCGAACCATGCTGGATGACAAAGACCGCATCTTCACCAATCTCTACGGCATGCATGACCGCACGCTGGCGGGCGCGCGTGCAAGGGGACATTGGGACGGAACCGCTGCACTGATCGGGCGGGGACGTGACGCGATTGTCGAGGAGATGAAGTCGTCCGGTCTGCGCGGTCGTGGCGGGGCCGGTTTCCCGACCGGTCTGAAATGGTCGTTCATGCCGAAGGAGAGCGATGGCCGCCCGCATTACCTCGTGGTCAATGCGGACGAGTCCGAGCCGGGCACCTGCAAGGACCGCGAGATCATGCGCCACGATCCGCATACGCTGATCGAGGGCTGCCTGATCGCAAGTTTCGCGATGGGTGCGCATGCCTGCTACATCTACCTGCGCGGCGAGTATGTCCGCGAGCGCGAGGCGCTGCAGATAGCCATTGACGAATGCTATGACGCAGGGCTTCTGGGCCGGGATGCAG
>CAYYZH010000315.1:0-581 GCA_964475765.1 uncultured Limibaculum sp. | reverse complement strand
TCTGGAGAGCCTTGAAGGCAAGAAGGGGATGCCGCGCCTCAAGCCACCATTCCCGGCAGGTGTGGGCCTTTATGGTTGCCCGACCACGGTCAACAATGTGGAAAGCATCGCGGTTGCGCCGACCATCCTGCGGCGCGGCGCGGACTGGTTCTCCAGCTTCGGGCGGGACAACAACAAGGGCACGAAACTGTTTGCGGTGTCGGGCCATGTAAACGCGCCTTGCGTCGTCGAGGAGGCCATGTCAATCACCTTTGACGAGCTGATCGACCGCCATTGCGGCGGCATTCGCGGCGGCTGGGATAACCTCAAGGCCGTGATCCCCGGCGGATCCTCCGTGCCGGTGCTGCCCGCGGACGTGATGCGCAAGGACGCCATCATGGATTTCGACTGGCTGCGCGATCAAAAGTCGGGCCTCGGCACCGCGGCGGTGATCGTGATGGATCAGTCGACCGACATCATCAAGGCGATCTGGCGGCTGTCGAAGTTCTACAAACACGAAAGCTGCGGCCAGTGCACGCCCTGCCGTGAGGGCACGGGCTGGATGATGCGGGTAATGGATAGACTAGTGACCGGCGATGCCG
>CAYYZH010000314.1:1688-3361 GCA_964475765.1 uncultured Limibaculum sp. | reverse complement strand
TACCGCGAGGCCGGTGAGTTCAAAACCAGTTACGCCGCCGACGGGTCGACCTTCCCGATCGGGTTCGACTTCTGGCGGTTCTGGATCCTGATGGCGGTCGCATTCTTCGTGGTGCCGCTGTTCATCAACGGGTACTGGGCGAACGCGGTGTTCATCCCGTTCCTCGTGTTCTCGATGGCGGCGCTGGGCCTGAACATCCTGCAGGGCTATTGCGGGCAGGTCAGTCTGGGCACCGGCGGCTTCATGTGCGTGGGTGCCTATGCGTCTTACAAGCTGATGACCGCATTCGACTGGCTGCCGATCCCCGTGATCGTCGTGCTCGCCGGTCTGATCACCGCGGTTGTTGGGATCGGGTTCGGCCTGCCAAGTCTGCGCATCAAGGGCTTTTATCTCGCGGTGGCAACGCTCGCCGCGCAGTTCTTCCTGCCTTGGCTCTCGAGCAAGTGGGAGTGGGCCTATAACTATTCGGCCACCGGGCAGATCACGGCGCCAGAGCGCACGATCCTCGGCGTGCCGATTGCAGGGCCGCAGCCCGAGCCCTGGGCCGCATATCTCCTCTGCCTGACACTGGTGTTCGTCTTCGGCTGGGTTGCGCGCAACCTTGTGCGCGGGCGCATCGGGCGGGAATGGATGGCGATCCGGGACATGGACATTGCCGCCGAGATCAACGGGGTGAACCCGCTGATGGCGAAGTTGAGCGCGTTTGCCGTGTCGTCGTTCTATATCGGCATGGCCGGTGCGATGTACTTCATGATCTGGAAAGGCGCTGCCGAAGGGGCAGAGGCGTTCTCGATCATCGTCTCGTTCGATGTCCTCTTCATGATCCTGATCGGTGGGCTCGGTTCGATCTTCGGGTCCTATATCGGCGCGGCCTTCATCGTGCTGCTGCCGGTGATCTTCAAGAACGTCTTCGTCGGGATGATGGGCTGGCCCGGCGATCTGGCCGAACTGACCCAGCGCACTTTTGTCGGTGCGCTCATCATCTTTTTCCTTATTGTGGAGCCTCACGGGATTGCCGCACTCTGGCGAACCCTGAAGGAAAAACTGCGGCTTTGGCCTTTCCCGCACTGACGGGCCGGTGCTGCCAATAACAAGAGCAACAAACAGTTTCAGGATGAAAGGGAGGAAACCCAACATGACCCTGATGAAGAAACTTGTGATAGCCGCGACGGCGGTAGCGTTTACCGCACCGCTGGCGATGGCCGATCTGGTGTTCCCGAACATGAGTTACCGGACGGGCCCCTATGCGCCCAACGGTATCCCCTTTGCGGATGGTTTTGCCGACTATGTGACGCTGCTGAACGAGCGTGATGGCGGGATTGGCGGCGAAGCCGTGCGTCTGCTGGAATGCGAGACCGGCTACAACACGACCAAGGGCGTGGAATGCTACGAGTCGATCAAGGCCGATGGCGGGCTGTTCATCAACCCGAACTCGACCGGGATCACCTACCAGATCATCCCCAAGGCGACCGCGGATGACATTCCGATCCACACCGCGGGATATGGCCGGACCTCGGCTGCAAGCGGCGATGTGTTCAGCCACGTCTTCAACTTCCCCGGCACCTACTGGGATATCGCCACGATCATCGTCCAGCACATGATGGACGAAAGCGGTGGTTCGCTGGACGGCAAGAAGATCGAATTCGAAGCGGCGTGCCCCGACTCATGGGGCA
>CAYYZH010000314.1:0-1678 GCA_964475765.1 uncultured Limibaculum sp. | reverse complement strand
TATGGCCGGACGTCTGCCGCCAATGGCGCCGTGTTCAGCCACGTGTTCAACTATCCGGCCAACTATTGGAACGGGGCGTCCGGTGCCATCAACTACCTGATGAGCCAGGGGGACATCGCGGGCAAGAAGATCGCGCTGGTCTACCACAACTCCGCCTATGGCAAGGAACCGATCCGGACCCTGGAAGAAGCCGCCAAGAAGCATGGCTTTGAGCTGATGCTGCTGCCGGTCGATCACCCGGGTCAGGAGCAGAAGGCAACCTGGCTGCAGATCCGCAAGGAGCGTCCCGACTTCGTCACCATGTGGGGCTGGGGCGTCATGAACCAGGTCGCCATTCAGGAAGCCGCCGCGATCCGCTTCGACATGTCGAAGTTCATCGGTGTGTGGTGGTCGGGTGCCGAGCAGGACGTGATCCCTGCCGGTGATGCCGCGAATGGCTACAAGGCCGCAACCTTCCACAATACCGGCACCGACTATCCGCTGATGGACGACATCAAGAAGTACGTCGTCGACGCGGGCAAGGCCGCCGGTGACGGAAGCCATGTCGGAACGGTTCTCTACTTCCGCGGTATGCTGAACGCGCTCTGGGCGTCCGAGGCTGTCAAGGTCGCGCAGGAGATGCACGGCACTAAGGACATCACCGCGGGCATGATGCGGGATGGCTACGAGAACCTGAAGATCGACGAAGCAGCCTATGCGTCGCTGGGTCTGCCGAACTTCACGGTGCCGATCAACGTGACCTGCCAGAATCACGGCGGTCCGGGCATGGGCGCGATTCAGCAGTGGGATGCCGGTTCCAAGAAGTGGTCGCTGATCACCGACTTCATGGAAGCCGACCGTTCGATCGTCGATCCGCTGATTGCAGCCGATGCCTCGGCCTATGCGGCGGAGAACAACATCGAGCCGCAGTGCAAGTAACACTGTGACGTGAATATTGGACGGGCCTCTGGGCCCGTCCGACCCATTCGTTAGGACATTTATCGTTTACCGGAGACGCGTGCGCCATGTTGGATGCGGCCAAGTCTGATGCCGAGACCCTGCTCGATGTGAACAACATCGAGGTGATCTACAATCACGTCATCCTTGTGCTGAAGGGCGTCAGCCTGAAGGTGCCGAAGGGTGGCATCACAGCGCTTCTGGGCGGCAACGGGGCGGGCAAGACCACGACGCTGAAGGCGGTGTCGAACCTTCTGCACTCCGAGCGCGGCGAAGTCACCAAGGGCACGATCGAGTATCGCGGCGAGCCGGTGGCGGAGCTGAACCCCGCCGAACTGGTCTCTCGCGGGGTTATCCAGGTGATGGAGGGGCGGCACTGCTGCGAGCACCTGACCGTCGCGGAGAACCTGCTGACCGGGTCCTACACGCGCAAAGACGGCAAGGCCGCGATCAACGATGATCTGGAGCTGGTCTATACGTATTTTCCGCGCCTCAAGGAGCGTCGGAGATCGCTGGCAGGTTACACCTCGGGCGGCGAACAGCAGATGTGCGCAATTGGCCGTGCGCTGATGTCGAGGCCGGAGACGATCCTGCTGGATGAGCCCAGCATGGGTCTGGCGCCGCAACTGGTCGAACAGATCTTCGGCATTGTCAAACGGCTGAACGAAGAGCAGGGCGTGAGTTTTCTTCTGGCCGAGCAGAACACCAACGTGGCGTTGCGCTTTGCCCACTATGGCTACAT
>CAYYZH010000313.1:0-3372 GCA_964475765.1 uncultured Limibaculum sp. | reverse complement strand
CGGCGCGCTTGGCTGGAACGGCATGATCACCTTCGGCGCGCTCTACTTCCTCGTGCCGCGGCTCTGGGGGCGGGAGCGGCTTTACTCCCTGACGCTGGTCTCCTGGCACTTCTGGCTCGCGACGCTGGGGATCGTGCTCTACGCGTCCTCGATGTGGGTGACCGGCATCATGGAGGGCCTGATGTGGCGCGAGACCGATGCCCACGGCTTCCTGGTCAACAGCTTTGCCGACACGGTCGCTGCAAAACTGCCGATGTACATCGTCCGCGGACTTGGCGGGGTGATGTATCTCGCCGGTGCGCTGATCATGTGCTGGAACCTCTGGATGACGGCACGCGGCGCCGAACGGCCCGCACCCGTCGCCGCCATCCCTGCGGAGTAAATGACATGACACCTCAAACCATAACCCGCTCGCCCGTCGCACCTCAGACACTGCTCTGCCGCTGCTTCTGTCGCCACTTCGCCGCGCTGACCGGCACGGGGCTTGCCGCCTCCGCCGGGACAGCATCCAGGGCCGACCAAGAGGAGCAGGTCGATGACTGAGCAGACCACCACCACCCAGAAGATCCTCAAGCAGCACGGGCGCATCGAACGCCACGCAACATTGCTTCTGGTCCTCTCGCTGATCGTCGTGGCGATCGGCGGGATCGTCGAGATCGCGCCGCTTTTCTATCTGCAGAACACAATCGAGAAGGTCACGGGCATGCGCCCCTATTCGCCGCTCGAACTGCTGGGGCGGCAGATCTACATCCGCGAGGGGTGCTATACCTGTCACTCCCAGATGATCCGCCCGATGCGCGATGAGGTCGACCGGTACGGTCATTACTCCCTTGCCGCCGAAAGCATGTACGACCACCCGTTCCAATGGGGCTCGAAGCGGACCGGACCGGATCTGGCCCGTGTCGGCGGGCGCTATTCCGACGAATGGCATGTCGACCATATGCAGTCACCGCGCGCGCTGGTGCCTGAATCGATCATGCCCGCCTATCCGTGGCTGGCCGAGACCCGGATCGATCCCGCAAGCGCCACCGCACATCTGAGGGCCAACCGGGCGGTCGGTGTGCCCTATACCGAGGAGATGATCGCAAGCGCCACCCGGGACATGCGCGCGCAGGTCGATCCCGACAATGACGGCGTCGACGATCTGCTGGCCCGCTATCCCAAGGCTCAGGTCCGCAACTTCGACGGCGATCCCGCGATCACCGAACTCGATGCGATGATCGCTTACCTGCAAATGCTCGGCACGCTTGTCGACTTCTCGGTCTACGAGGCCGAGGCCAATCACCGCTGAGGAGGCTGAGATGGAACTCTACACCTGGCTTCGTGCCTTCGCCGACAGCTGGTTCCTGATCGCGATGACGGCGTTCTTTGTCGGCCAGATCCTCTGGGCATTCCGTCCCAGCGCGTCGGCCGCCCACCGCGATCTCGCGGCACTTCCCCTGCGCAATGACCGGCTGGAGGACTGAACCATGACCGACCCGAACACGCCGCCTCAGATCGATCAGGCAACCGGTCAGGAGATGAAGGATCACGAGTGGGACGGCATTGTCGAGCTGGACACGCCGCTGCCGCGCTGGTGGCTCTGGACGTTCTACATCACCATCGTCTGGGGGGTGGCCTACACCATCGCCTATCCCGCGTGGCCAATGATCTCCTCGGCCACTCAAGGGGTGCTCGGCTACTCCAGCCGGGCTGAAGTTGCCGACAGCATCGCGCAGGCAGAGGCCGACAGGGCCGGTATCACGGCCCAGATCGCCGAGACCCCCTTTGTCGAAATCGCCGCCAATCAGGAACTGGATGATTTCGCGCGGGCCGGCGGGGCTGCAATCTTCCGAACCTACTGTTCGCAATGCCACGGGGCCGGCGCGGCGGGGGCTGTCGGCTATCCCAACCTCGTGGATGACGACTGGCTCTGGGGCGGAGACCCCGAAGCGATTGCCGCCACCATCCGGCACGGCATTCGCTGGGAAGACGATGACGACACCCGCTATTCCGAGATGCCAGCTTTCGGGCGCGACCAGATCCTGAGCCGCGCTGAAATCGAGGCGGTGGCCGATCACGTCCTCTCGCTCTCTGGCCAGGCGACATCGACGCCCGAGGGCGCCACGCTCTACGCCGACAATTGCGCAGCCTGTCATGGCGACGCGGGTGGCGGAGACCGCGAACAGGGTGCCCCCAATCTGGCAGATGCGATCTGGCTTTATGGCGCTGACCGCGAGGCGGTCATCACCTCCATTACCAATGCGCGCTTTGGCGTCATGCCGTCGTGGAACACCCGCCTGACCGAAGCCGAGATCCGGCAGGTCACGCACTATGTCCACGGTCTTGGTGGCGGCGAATAGCGGGCTTCTGCTCTGTCGAACGGGCTGAATGCTTACGTGGCAAGCATGTCCCGCAGGATGGCGATCAGCCTCGTCTTCGCTTCATACTGCGGCAGATGCCCGGTTCGCATGGTGGTGGGATCCACGTCGCCATAAGCTTGGCGCAGCATCTTCTGTACCTTGTTGGGAATGACGTCGTCTCCGGAACACTCGATGTGAAACCTTGGGATCGCAGTGAAGTCGGCTCCACCGGGAAACGCCGCCCCAAGCGGGCCGGTTGGCTGGCGGACCAACGCGCGTCTGGCGTCTGATCCGACCGCGGCAAAATCGAGAAGGAACGCAAGCAAACTGATCTCTTCATCAGCGATCAGCGCCTCGATATCACGGATCGACTGACCCGCTCCTGGCAACATCGCGGCCACGTAGATCAGCCGCTCAATCCGGTCCGGATACGCTGCCGCCACATGACTGATCACCGCACCGCCCATAGAATGCCCGATCAGCGAGACCTTGCCCTTTGGCGGAAACTTGTCCGCCACATGCGCGACCCAGTCCTGCATGGTAGCGGTGCCATCCTGCCGGTTCAGCAGAGCCAGCGCTTCGTCCTGCTTGCCCCAAATGCTCAGCCACAGGATCTTCTTCAGTGGGAGGGGTTGATCGTGATCCGGGAGTGTTACCGACGTGGCCCCCAACGCCTGATCGACGTCGTTCCAGCTCACCGCATTGGCGTTGCGCCCGTGCACACATATTACATTCATCACCAAACTATCCTTGCATCTGAAATCAGTGGTCTGTCCCTGATCCATACCCCGACCACCACACCGATGGCATGACCCGAACGGGGGATGAGGTCCGGGACAGGATCAACATCGATCGACTTTTTGTACATACACCTGCCATACGCGAGCCATACGTGTGCGGTACACAAGCCATACAGGTGCCATACGCCTGCCATACGGGGTGGATCCTGGCCCCAGTCAAAATCTCACGCTGCGCTTGATCCAGATCAAGGACCCCAAGCGCGGGATCTGACACGGTCTGCTCAGACGCC
>CAYYZH010000312.1:0-3381 GCA_964475765.1 uncultured Limibaculum sp. | reverse complement strand
TGATCAATGGCGGGCTCGGCCTGATCGGACTTGGCCCCTACACCATGCTGAACACTGCGTTTGGCACGATCACCGGGTACCTCACGCTGACCCTGCCGCTGGTCCTGATCATCCAGACCATTACGCTCGCCCAGATCGACGGCAATCTGGTGCAGGCCGCACGAAATCTCGGCTGCTCTCCGCTGCGCACGATCTGGGCGGTAATCCTGCCTCTGGCGAAAACCGGGCTGATCGTCGCCGCGCTCTTCTGCTTCATCCTGTCGTTCGGGGATTTCGTCGCGCCCTACTATCTTGGAGGCTCCAAGCCGCCGACCCTGCCGATCCTGATCATCGACACCACCAAATCGGGCCAGCAATGGCCGCGCGCCGCCGTGGTTGCGGTGATCATGATGCTCACGCTCTTTGCCATTGCCGCAACCGCGCTTTGGCTCGCCTATCGCAAACGGGCCTCGTCATGACCGCGCGCTGGCCCCTTTGGCTCGCCTTCGCATGGGTCGCGGTGGTCTTCGTCTTCATCTTCGCGCCCATCGTCTTCTCCGTGATCTTCTCGTTCAACTCCGACCGCTTCCCGACCATCCCGCTCGGCTCGTTCTCGACCGAGTGGTACGAAGCGATCTTCGCCGATGAGGAGATCTGGGAGGCCGCGCAAAACTCCATCATCGTCTCGCTCTCGACATCGGTCATTGCGACGATCCTGGGGTTCTGCACGGCCTACTCCGACTATCGCTATCGTTTTCGGTTCAAAGGGCCGTATCTCGCGCTGATCCTGCTGCCGCCGACTATCCCGCTCATCATCATGGCGCTGGCGATGCTGGCCTGGCTCAGTTGGATCGGCGCGTCGGGCCAGCTTTGGTCCGTCATCATTGCCCATTCCGTGCTGACAGCCCCCTTTGCCATGGCGATCATCCGGCTCCGCCTGAACCAGATCGATCCGAACCTCGAGGCCGCGGCCTGGAATCTCGGCGCCTCGGAATGGTCGGCGCTCGGCACCGTCATCCTGCCCTTCTGCCGCCCGGCGATCATCTCGGCGGCCTGCCTGACGGCAGCCGTCTCCTTTGACGAGTTCGCGGTGGCGTGGTTCGTCACCGGTCTCAACAAGACCGTGCCTGTCGTGATCCTCGAAATCGTGCAGGGCAATATCGACCCGCGCGTCAATGCGATCGGCAGCCTCGTGTTCCTGACTTCCATGACGCTGGTGATCCTCGCGCAGGTCTTCTTCATCTTCCGTCCGGGGAGAAGCGCATGACCGCGCCGCTGGTTCAGATCGAAGGCGTGGTCAAACGCTTTGGCGATTTCACCGCTGTCCACAGGCTCGACCTCGAGATTGCCGAGGGCGCGTTCGTTGCCATCATGGGCCCGTCCGGTTGCGGCAAGACCACGACCTTGCGCATGCTCGCAGGGCTGGAGGCCCCCACGGAGGGCGAGATCCGCATCGGCGGCAAGCGTATGAACGAGGTCCCGGTGCATGAACGCGACACCCCGATGGTCTGGCAGTCACTCGCGCTTTTCCCGTTTCTGAACGCGCGCGAGAATGTCGAGTTCGGGCTGAAGATGCGCGGGATCGAAGCAGGCGAGCGGCGCAAACGCGCGCTGGATTGGCTCGACCGGCTTGAAATCTCCGAGTTTGCCGAGCGCAATGTCGAGACGCTGTCGGGCGGCCAACGCCAGCGGGTGGCGCTTGCGCGCTCCCTTGTGACCGAGCCGCAGATCCTGCTGCTCGACGAGCCGCTGTCTGCGCTCGATGCCCATCTGGTGATCCGGATGCAGGGTGTGCTGACGCGGCTCCAGCGCGAGTTGGGGATCACTTTCGTCTACGTCACGCACTCCCAGTCCGAGGCGTTTGCCATGGCTGACCGTGTCGTGATCATGTCCCAAGGCCGCATCGCGCAGGAAGGTTCGGCCCGCGACATCTATCGCGCGCCTGCCTCTCGGTTCGTCGCTGAATTCGTCGGGCGCAACAACATCCTGACCGGGACTACAACGGCTGACGGCATCGACACCCCGCTCGGTCAGTTCTCCCTGCCCAACGCGCCCGCTCCAGGTCAGGCCGTGACCATGGTCGTCGCTGCCGATCTCGTGCAGATCTCGCGCGAGACCAGCCAGGGTGCCATCTCCTGCCAGCTCATCTCCGAGGAGTTCGTCGGCGCCATGGTCACGCTCTTCCTCGAAGCGCCTGATGGCACCGAGATGAAAGTACAGGTGCCCGAACGCCAGCTTGGAGATCTCGACATCCACGCCGGCGGCACCTTCCACCTGAATTGGCCGCCGGATGCTGCCCATGTGATCGTGGAAACCTGACCCATGCCCCCCAACCCGGCCCACACCGCAAATCCCCCGTTCCCTTCAACTGGCCCAAAATACCTCGGGGGCGTGGGGGCAGCGCCCCCACATGGCGCCGTTTTGCGCCACGCTGGCTGGCGCCGCGCCTGGGTGGGTGGGCATGCCGGACAGTTGTCATGCAGATATGACCTCTCAGGGGAGGGCGCGGCACCATGATCGCCAACCCCATTCCCTGGCCGAACGGCGCTCGCTGCGCGGTCGCCATCACCTTTGATATGGATGCCGATAGCCTGATCCACGTCGCCCGGCCAGAGGACAGCCACGACCGGCTCTACCCCATCTCGATGGGCCGGTATGGCCCGACCGTCGCGATCCCGCGCATTCTTGAAACCTACCGCCGTCTTGGCATCAAACAGTCCTTCTTCATCCCCGGCTGGTGTCTGGAAACCTACGCCGACACCGTCGAGGCGATTCTCAAGGACGGCCACGAGATCGGCCATCACGGCTGGATCCACGAGGATCCCGTCACGACAAAGGGCCCCGCGCAAGCCGAAGCCTTCGAGAAGGCCCTTGACGCCCACCTGCGGATCTGTGGGACTAAACCTCGCGGCTACCGCGCGCCGGTCTATAACGTCACCCAACAGGTGATCGACCTCTGCATCACGCATGGCATCCGCTATGACAGCTCGCTCATGGCCGATGACATTCCCTACCGCATGGCCACCGCGGAGGGGCGGCTCTGGGAGATGCCGGTTCACTGGGGCACGGACGACTGGCCACCCTTCGCCCATTATGACGAGATCGGCTACATGATGCCGGTGCGCGGGCCAACGGCTGGGCTGGCAGGCTTCTGGGAGGAGTTCGACGCGCAGTTCGAGGCCGGCGGGTTCTTCATGCTGATCGTGCATCCCTTCCTGACCGGGCGACTCGCCCGCTGGCGACTGGTCGAGAAATGGCTCGAGCGGACCATGGCCGAAAAAGACGTCTGGGTTGCGCGGCTCGAGGACATCGCCGACCATCTCGACGGGCTCGCCGCCAGTGGGCACCCCCTACGCACGGAGCGTTTGCCATACTATACCGGGCCGCAATCCTGACGCGGTC
>CAYYZH010000311.1:0-3385 GCA_964475765.1 uncultured Limibaculum sp. | reverse complement strand
CGCGAGGCGTGGGAGGTCAGCCAGGCCACCAACACGTTCCCGGAAATCTGCGGCAGAATTTGCCCGCAAGACCGGCTCTGCGAGGGCAATTGCGTCATCGAACAATCGGGCCACGGCACGGTCACCATAGGCGCGGTTGAGAAATACATCACCGACACAGCGTGGGAAGAAGGTTGGATCGAGCCGATCACACCACACAGCGAACGCCCTGAAAGCGTTGGGATAATTGGCGCCGGCCCCGGGGGGTTGGCCGCCGCGGATCGTCTGCGCCGCGCGGGCGTCCAGGTGACAGTCTACGACCGCTATGACCGCTCCGGTGGGCTGCTGATCTATGGCATTCCAGGCTTCAAGCTCGAGAAGGACGTCGTGATACGCCGCAACGAACAACTGGAGCAATCCGGGGTCACGTTCGAGATGAACTGCGATGTCGGCAAGACCATCAGCTTCGATGAAATTCGTGAGAAACATCAGGCGGTTATCATTGCGACGGGCGTCTACAAGCCGCGCGACATCGGCGGACCGGGCGCGGGTCTGGACGCCATCGTGCAGGCCATCGACTACCTTACCGCATCGAACCGCAAGGGGCTGGGCGACGAGGTCGAGAGCTTCGACAACGGCACACTGGACGCGACCGGCAAACGCGTCGTCGTGATCGGTGGTGGCGACACCGCAATGGACTGCGTGCGCACCGCCGTCCGACAGGGCGCAAAATCTGTCAAATGTCTCTATCGCCGCGACCGTGCCAACATGCCGGGCTCGATGCGTGAGGTTTCCAACGCCGAGGAAGAAGGCGTTGTATTTGAATGGCTTACCGCTCCCAAAGGCTTCACCGGAGATGGCTCGGTCAACGGCGTGAAGGCAGTCAAAATGCGCCTTGGCCCGCCTGATGTCACTGGTCGTCAGACACCTGAGGAAGTGCCGGGGTCGGACTTCACCGAGCCGTGTGACCTCGCGATCAAAGCGCTCGGTTTCGAGCCCGAGGAAGTGCCGACGATGTTCGGCAATGGCGATCTCAAGGTCACGCGCTGGGGCACCATCAAGGCCGATTTCCGGACCCATGAGACCGAGCTTCCGGACGTTTATGCCGTCGGCGATATCGTGCGCGGCGCAAGCCTTGTGGTCTGGGCCATTCGGGACGGACGCGAGGCCGCGGATGCCATCCTCGAGCGCCTGAACGAGGCGGCGAAAATCGCGGCGGAGTAACTGGCCCGTTAACCGTATCGGGCTGGGATCACGGCGTATGGCAAGCGTATGGCACGTGTATGGCAGCCGTACCGCAACCGTATGGCATCCGTCTGGCTCGCGTATGGCAGGCGTATGGACACGAAGTCGACAGGCTGAAGGTTAACGGGGCGGGCGAAACCGCGCAGCAACGAACGAAACGACAGCGTCGTTGTCCTGAACGAAGGCCAAGGGACGGAGGAGGATTGAAATGTCAGAAGATCTGAAAACCGGCCAATGCCTTTGCGGGGAAGTGCGGTTTCGCTTCTCGACCTCCGCGCCGGGCTTGCAGGCGTGTCATTGCCATCAGTGCCAGCGCTGGACCGGTGGCAGCCCGCTGATCGGCATCAGGGTCTCGGACGTCGCCATCGAGGGCGAAGACAACATTGCCCGCTATCACGCCAGCGATTTTGGCGAGCGCTGCTTTTGCCGCAAGTGTGGAACGACGCTCTTTTGGAAGATGCAGGACGGGCCGGTGGATTTCCTCTGTGCCGGGCTTCTGGACGATCAGACCGGTCTCGAGATGACCGAAGAGATCTTTGCCGACCGCCGGGCGCACTGGCTGAGGCCGTGGAAGGACGCAAGCCAAAGCACCGAAGCCGAACAGATCGCCAAGTTCGACGCATGGATGGCAGGACGGGAGGCCGGTGGAGATGTCTAGCACCGAGCGGACAGGCAAGTGCCTTTGCGGCGCCGTAAGCTTCAAGGTGGTGGCGGAGGATGATTTTCACGCCTGCCATTGCAGTGTGTGCCGCAAGTGGACGGGCAGTCCGATGATGGCCGCCGTCTGTTCCAAGGCCGCATTCGAAGGGGGCGAGATCACACGCTATCGCTCCTCGCCCATCGCGGACCGGGCGTTCTGCGCGACATGCGGCACGCACCTTTTTTACTACTCCATCCCGGCAGATCTCTACGTCGTGCCGGTTGGCCTCTTCGGGGACGTCGACGGGATCGAGATGAGCAGCGAGATCTATGTCGACGAGCAACCCTCTTACTACGCCTTCTCGGGCGACCACGAGCGCATGACCGGCGCCGAGTTCGTCGCCATGGTCACGGCTGGTCAGGCATGATCGAAGGGCGGTGTCTTTGCGGGGCCGTGCGGGTCGAGGTCGAAAGCCTCGCGTCCACCATGTCGGCCTGCCATTGCCGCATGTGCCAGCGTTGGAGCGGCACGGCCATGATGGTGGTCGAAGGCCGCGGCGTGACGGTGACGGGCCCGGTGAAAAGCTATGCCTCGTCGGACTTCGCCAAACGTGCGTGGTGCGATGTTTGCGGGTCATCCCTTTGGATCCGCGACGAGGGCGCTGAAACCTATGACCTCATGCCGGGCCTCTTTGAAAACATGGCCGGCGCACGCCTGAACCGCGAGGTCTATGCCGACCGCGCCGCAGGCTTCGCCTTCGCGGGCGACCACGAGAAAATTTCCGCCGCCGACTACGAAGCGGCGCACCCACACAGTACGGGAGATATGACATGACCCATTGGACCGAGACCTATGAGGCCGAACAGGACCGGCTGGCCAAGACGGGCATGTATCTGAAGGAGGAGGAGCATGCCTCCTGCGGGGTCGGGCTGGTCGCGGCCATCGACGGCATTGCGCGCCGAGAGGTCGTCGAGCACGGGATCACCGCGCTGAAGGCGGTCTGGCACAGGGGCGCGGTTGATGCGGACGGGAAGACCGGCGATGGCGCGGGCATTCATGTGCAGATCCCTGTGGGGTTCTTCCGCGATCAGATCCGGCGCACCGGTCACGAGCCGGAGGAGGACGAGTTGATCGCGGTCGGTCAGGTCTTCCTGCCGCGCAATGATTTCGGCGCGCAGGAAGTCTGCCGGACCATCGTCGAGTCCGAGATCCTGCGCCTTGGCTATTACATCTATGGCTGGCGGCAAGTGCCGGTCGACATCTCGTGCCTTGGCGACAAGGCCAACGCGACCCGGCCCGAGATCGAGCAGATCCTGATCGCCAACCGCAAGGGCGTCGATGAGGAAACCTTCGAGCGGGAACTCTACGTGATCCGGCGGCGCATCGAGAAGGAAGCGGCGGCGGCGCAGGTCGGCGTGCTCTATCTTTGTTCGCTGTCGTGCCGGTCGATCATCTACAAGGGCATGATGCTGGCCGAGCAGGTTGCCGAGTTTTATCCCGACCTGATGGACGACCGTTTCG
>CAYYZH010000310.1:1574-3426 GCA_964475765.1 uncultured Limibaculum sp. | reverse complement strand
GGTCGTGGTTGAAGTCCATCGAAACCAGCTTCTCGTCGGTGTACCCAAGAATACCTTTCATCGGGCCGTCAGCCGCCGTGCGGATGGCCGCGTTGATCTCGTCAATCGACGTGTCGCGCTTGGCAACGAACTTCAGGTCGACAACCGAGACATTCGGCGTCGGCACGCGGATCGCGAACCCGTCGAGCTTGCCGTTCAACTCGGGCAGCACCAGACCGACCGCTTTCGCAGCACCGGTCGAGGTCGGGATCATATTCAGGCCCGCCGCGCGTGCCCGGTAAAGATCCTTGTGCATGGTGTCGAGCGTCGGCTGATCGCCCGTGTAGGAGTGGATCGTCGTCATGATCCCGCGCTCGATCCCGATGGCGTCGTTCAACACCTTGGCGACCGGCGAGAGGCAGTTGGTCGTGCACGACGCGTTCGAGACAACCATATCGTCTGCAGTCAATGCATCGTCGTTCACACCAAAGACGATGGTCTTGTCCGCGCCGCCCGCGGGGGCCGAGACCAGCACGCGCTTGGAGCCGTTCTCGAGATGCATCGACGCCTTTTCCTTGTCGGCAAAGATCCCGGTGCACTCCATGGCAATGTCGACATCACCCCAGGGCAGGGCCTTGGGGTCACGCTCGGCGGTCACCTTGATCGGCCCGCGGCCGACATCGATGCTGTCGCCTGCCACCGTCACTTCACCCGGAAAGCGACCATGCACCGAGTCGTAGCGCACCAGATGCGCATTCGTTTCGACCGGGCCGAGATCGTTGATCGCCGCGACTTCCACGTCCGTGCGTCCGCTCTCGACAATCGCCCGCAAAATGTTCCGCCCGATCCGGCCAAACCCGTTGATTCCGACCTTAACAGCCATATCCGTCTCCTCGCATTTTCAGAACAGGGGCCGTGCCCCCGTGGTTGAGATAAGCGGCGTGCCTGCCGCCGCCTGAATTCAGATCGTGTGGGCTGGCCCTCAGGAGGCCAGCTTTTCCATAACCTCGTCCGACATGTCGAAATTCGCCGTGACGGTCTGGACATCGTCATCGTCTTCGAGCGCACCGATCAGCTTCATCAGCGTCGCGCCCGCATCCTCGTCGACTTCCGTGAGCGTCTGGGGCTTCCAGATCAACTTGGTCGACTCCGCCTCGCCAAGGCTGCCTTCGAGCGCCGTGGAGACATCGTTGAGGTCGGTCGCTTCGGTGTAGATGACGTGGCCATCGTCCGAGCTTTCGACATCCTCGGCGCCCGCATCGATAGCGGCCTCCATGATGTCGTCTTCGCCGCCCGCTGATGCGGCGTAGAGGATCTGACCCTTGCGGTCGAACATGAAGCTGACCGCGCCGGTCTCGGCCATGTTGCCACCGTTCTTCGAGAACGTGGAACGCACGGAAGACGCGGTGCGGTTCAGATTGTCCGTCATCGCCTCGACAATGACCGCAACACCGCCTGGCCCGTACCCTTCGTAGCGGATCTCCTTGTAATCATCACCGCCCGCGGCCTGGGATTTGTCGATGGCGCGTTGGATCACGTCCTTGGGCACGGAGTTCGACTTGGCTTCCTTGACCGCGAGGCGCAGACGAGGGTTCTTGTCCGGGTCCGGATCGCCCATCTTCGCAGCGACAGTGATTTCTTTCGCGAGCTTGGAAAACAGCTTTGACCGGGCCGCGTCCTGGCGTCCCTTGCGATGCTGAATATTGGCCCATTTGGAATGGCCGGCCATGGCGCACCTCGTCTGGAATGGTCGGATTTGCGCGCCTTATAGGCAGGCGCCCCGTTGGCGGCAAGTCCGAGCGGCGTCTCGGGTCCGCGAGCGGGCCGGACTGTAGCCTCTAAGCCTCTGATTCAACCCGAGGCTTCACCCAAC
>CAYYZH010000310.1:0-1474 GCA_964475765.1 uncultured Limibaculum sp. | reverse complement strand
TGACCCGCGTGAACCAGCCGCCTTCGACCGGATCGTACTGCGCCCGGACCTCCAGCACGCGGCCATCCCGGTCGAACGAGAACGTTTCGGGCGGCCATGTCTGTTCAAACGGCGGATCGCAGGCGGCCAGACCGAGAAGGGGCAGAACCATCAGAGCAGCGCGCATATCATCTCTCTCCTCGAGAACTTCGCCTCGTGTCTATAGCGGCCAGAACAGCGGCACAAGTAAGGCGGCCAGCACCCCGACGCCGAGGTTCATCGGGATCCCGAGGCGCATGTAGTCGGTGAAGCGATACCCGCCCGGCGCGTAGACCAGCGTGTTCGTCTGATACCCGATGGGGGTGGCAAAACTGGCCGAGGCCGCAATCATCACGATCACCACGAAGGGGCGGGGATCAGCGCCCAGCGTCATCGCCAGCGAAATCGCGACGGGGGTCAGGACCACGGCCACCGCATTGTTGGAGACCAGCTCCGTCAGCAAGCTCGCCAGCAGGAACACGATCCAAAGGATCAGTACGGGCGGCAGATCCATCAGCGAAGGCGCAATCGCATTGACGACAAGCGCGGCAGCGCCGGTGGATTGGAGCGCGGTCCCGATACACAGCATCGCGAAGATCAACGCGAGCAGACGCCCTTCGATGGCGTCGAACGCTTCTTCCGCATCGATGCAACGAGTGACGAGAACACCGGCCACCGCAATCAGGGCGAGCCCGGCAATCGGCATCAGCCCGATTGCACTGCCGACCACCACAAGGGCCAGCAAGGCGATCACAATCGGTGCACGATTGCGGCGCAATGGTCGCTCGCTGGGACGGGTCAGATCATCAAGCCGCTGATCGTCTGCGAGACGGCGAATGTCTTCGGAATCGCCCTCAAGCAGGATGGTGTCACCCACCCGCACGCGAATGCTGTCGAGGCTTGCCGCAACGCGCCCCTCGCGCCGGTGCAGGCCCAGCGGATAGACCCCATAGCGACGGCGCAAGCGCAGATCGCCAAGCACCTTGCCGACCATCCGGCAGCCCGGCGAGATCAGCGCTTCGACCGTGATCGTCTGCTTCTGACCGATCTCGTCCAACTGCCGCTGCGTTTGCAGATCGTCGTCATCGCGCAGGCTCAGCACCTCGGCCATGCTCGACCGCAGCACGACACGGTCGCCCAACTCAAGCACAACGGCCTGGAGATTGCGGCGCAGCGACTCGTCCCCACGCAGCACATCGATGATCGCGATCTCGGGGTGGCGAAAGGCGGAGGCCTCGAGAACCGGCTGACCAATGAGATCGGACCCTTCCGGTACGGCAAATTCGGTGAAGAACTTCATGCTTTTTCGGGTGGTCAGAAAATCCACCATCGACTCGCGATCCGGCAGCAACCGCGGCCCGGCAATCGCCATGAAGGTCAGACCCGCAGCGACGAGGACAATCGCCACCGGGGTCACCTCGAACAGGCTGAACGGCTCGAGCCCGTTCGCCCGGGC
>CAYYZH010000309.1:0-3443 GCA_964475765.1 uncultured Limibaculum sp. | reverse complement strand
ATCGCGGCCTCGTCCATGCCATCGAGCCCGATCACCACAAGCTGTGTGTCGCGGGCCTCACTGCCAAAGGGACGGTCGAAATAGCTGTCTACTCGCGGACCGACGGCTTGAATGACCAGACGCATGGGCTTGCCCGCCACGGCCGCGAACCCCTTGAGGCGCAGGATGTTGTGCGCCCGAATAGTCTCGCCCAACCGGTCAAGGAAGGGTTCGATCTCGGCGATCTCGCCAAGGCTCACCGCGAAACTGGCGAAAGCGTCATGGTCATGATCATCGTGGTGGTGGTCATGATGCCCGTCATGGTGATGGCCGGCGTCGTGATGGCCGTGGCCTTCATCATGGTCGTCGTGATGATGGTGGTGATGGTGCTTCTCGTGGCGGGCCGCCAGATCGTCCTCGGCGCCGATCCCAAGGCCCAGCAGAACATTCGGGGAGAGGCCTTGCGGGCCCGAGGGCACCAGCGCCACCCCATCGCGGGTTTCGGCACGCAGGTTTTGCGAGAGCATATCGAGGGCAGGTGTTTCCATCTGGTCCGTCTTGGAGACCACGATCATGTCGGCGCAGGCGAGCTGATCGTCGAACAATTCGGCCAGCGGTGTGTCGTGATCGAGGCTCTCATCCGCCGCGCGCTGTGCATCCACAGCGGCGGGGTCATGTGCGAACTGGCCATCTGCTGCGGCAGGCCCGTCCACCACGGTGACGACGCCGTCGACGGTCACACGGGTGCGGATCTCAGGCCAGTTGAAGGCGCGGACCAGAGGTTGCGGGAGCGCCAGCCCCGAGGTCTCGATCACGATGTGATCCGGTGGATCGGCCCGGTCGATCAGCTTTTGCATCGTCGGCACGAAGTCATCGGCGACCGTGCAGCAGATGCAACCGTTCGACAGCTCGACAATGTCGTCCTCCGAGCAGGTGGCATCGCCGCAGCCGCGCAGTACATCGCCGTCGACGCCGATGTCGCCAAACTCGTTGATGACAAGCGCAATGCGCGCGCCGTTCGCCTGCGCCAGCAGATTGCGGATCAGCGTCGTCTTGCCTGCGCC
Organism: uncultured Limibaculum sp.; assembly: GCA_964475765.1. Taxonomy (GTDB): domain Bacteria; phylum Pseudomonadota; class Alphaproteobacteria; order Rhodobacterales; family Rhodobacteraceae; genus Thermohalobaculum. The sequence goes on along the minus strand of CAYYZH010000309.1, from coordinate 2,400 downwards.
GAGAAAGCCGGTGATCACGGTGGCGGGGATCTTCTGGGGCATGATGGCCTCCTGATATGCACAACGGGCGACGGACGGGTGGCCCGGCGCCGGTGGTTCAGCGATGTCTGTCGGATCTAGCCGAGGCCGAGCGCACTGAAGGCGGCCCCTTCGGCGAATTCGAGCACCAGAAACGCGCCCGCGCCCGCGACCAGACCACCCGCGAGGCGGGGCTGGATCTCGGAGGCCGAGACGGTTTCAATCAGGCGGCTCACCGCCCAGCCTGCGCCGATGGCGATGGCCCATTGCGTGACGGCAAGGCCCGCAAGATAGCCTGCGATGACGCCTGCGCCCATGCCCGCTTCCTGCCCGGTGAGGGTCTCCCCATAGGCCCAGCCGTGGAACAGGCCGAGCGCGCCGAAGAGCACCATGCAGACCGGTGTGCTGAGCGCCTTGCCCGACATCAGGATCGTGCCTGCGATGACCAGCGATGCGGCGATGGCAAGCTCCACCAGCGGCAGGGTGACACCCGCGAGGATCAGCGCACAGCCGCCCAGCATTCCGGCGACAAACCCCAGAGGCGCCGTCAGCGCGCGTCCCGTGAAGACGGCGGCGATGCCGACGGCGATGACGAAAAAGAGGTGGTCGAAGCCGAGGATCGGGTGGCCGACGCCGGAGAGCACGCCGTCGGTGACGGTCTGCATCGGCGCGCCCGCAAGCGGGTGGTGCGCAAGCGCAGGGGTTGCGACAAGGACGGCAAGGCCTGCGGACAGCAGTCTACTGGTGGTTTTCATTGTTCACTCCTTTCCCGTCACACCCGACGGGCTGGGTTCCAGTGCTGCATGGCAGGTCTCCTGGCTTACGGAGCGGGGTGGACCCCATGCGCGCCTGCCTTCCCGGCCGCTTGGCCAGTGGCATGTCGGTCGCGCTCTCCGCTTACAGTCGCGGGGGCGGCTGCGGCCTGGCACCCCCGGTATGGGTCAGTGCGCACCGCATTCCCTCTTAGCCCGGCCAACCGCTGCAATGCGGACACGGACGGGACCATGCCTGGAGACAGTTCTGCGAAACGCCCGGCAGTGTCAAGCATGCCCGTATGGGCTCGCGTCGATTTGGCGGCTCAAGGCACGGCGCCGACGGTTTGGCGTAGCCACGCGACGGCTTGGTCGGGGGTCGTGACTGTTGGTCCAGGCGGAGGCTTGGGGCGGGCGACGGCGATGACAGGCAAGCAGAGGGCATCCGCTGCGTCCAGTTTGGCCGTGCCCGCGCCGCCTGCGTTCTTGGTGACGAGGTGGGTGGCTTTGATGGTGTGGAGTTGTTCAACTTCGTATTCGAGCGTGAAGGGTGGCCGCGCGATCAGCGGGTGAATGTGCGGCGGAAGATCGGAGACCGGCTCGATGCTGCGCAGCCAACAGGTGACGTCGGTCCGACTTGCGAAAGTTCTGGCGCTGCCGCTCCCGGTGGTCAGCAACGCGCGGGCGCCGGGCGGCAGGGCCGCGGCGGCATCTTCGATTGTGGTCGCGGTTTTCCAGTTCGGCCGCTCCGACCAAGGGGGGCGGAGCAGGCGAACACGAGGGGTGCCGGTTTCCGCGCACGCCTTCGCCGCGTTCCAGGGCATGGTTGCCGCGAACGGATGTGTGGCATCGATGACCGCCGAGATCTGATTCTCAGCCAGCCAACTTCCGAGGCCATCAGCGCCGCCAAATCCGCCGCTGCGGGTCGGAATACCTTGCGGCAGGGGTTTGCGGGTGGCTCCGGCCAGCGAAGCGATGGCGGACACACCCTGCGCGGCCAGTTCTGCGCACACCTCCCGGGCCTCGGCTGTTCCGGCGAGGACAAGGACCGTCATGCGGGCTCACCTGCCCTGGCCAGGATTTCACCACCGCGACTGACAATCATGACCTCGACAGAAACGGGCGCGCCGCGCAGGGTCTCCTGGACAACGGGCAGGGCTTTGGTCGCAACGGTCTCTGCCAGACGTGGCCCGGTGATTTCCAGAGCTTCCAGCGCGGTGTTCGCTCCGGCGACCGCTCTGCGCTCCGCACCGAGATCCGCGGCCCAGTCCGCCAGTCGCCCGAAGTCGACCTGACTGCGCGCTGAGTGCAGATCCATCGCGCCCTGCGCCAGTTTGGTGAACTTGCCGATGCCGCCCGCCAGCGTCAGCCGGGGGATCGGATGGGTGCGCAGGTACTTCAGGAGACCGCCCGCAAAGTCGCCCATGTCGAGACAGGCGATGTCGGGAAAGTCATAGAGGCCGCGCGCCGCGGTCTCGGAGGTCGAGCCCGTTGCGCCCAGCACATGCGTCAGGTCCGCTGCCCGCGCCACATCGATGCCGCGATGGATCGAGGCGATCCACGCCGAGCACGAGAACGGCCGCACGATGCCGGTCGTCCCGAGGATCGAGATCCCGCCTTCGATCCCCAG
>CAYYZH010000308.1:371-3496 GCA_964475765.1 uncultured Limibaculum sp. | reverse complement strand
CAGGACATGCTGGAGGAGGCGATCGCCAAGATCCGGGCGGGCGAGATCGGCGCGGATGTCGATACCGACGAGGGCTGGGCGCCGCAGATCAATCTCGGTGTGCCCGTGCTGATCCCCGAAGACTATGTGCCCGATCTCGACGTGCGGCTTGGGCTCTATCGCCGTCTCTCCACGCTTGAGACCAAAACCGAACTCGAAGGCTTTGCTGCCGAATTGCATGACCGCTTTGGCAAGGTGCCGCGCGAAGTCGACACTCTGCTGGCGGTCGTTCGGGTCAAGACGATGTGCCGCCGCGCCGGGATCGAGCGCTTCGATACCGGTCCCAAGGGCGCGACCATCCAGTTTCGCGGCAACAAGTTCGCCGATCCCGCGGGCCTTGTCGGCTTTCTGCAGGACCAGAACGGGCTGGCGAAGATCCGCGACAACAAGCTCATCATTCGCCGGGACTGGAGCACGGACAAGGACCGCCTGCGCGGCGCGTTCGGCGTCGCCCGCGATCTCGCACGCATCGTCAAAGACGCGAAGAAAGCAGCCTAGCGGTCGGCTTTGCTGTCTCCAATCAGCGCCTTGATGCAGGCCCAGAGCCCGGTCGCGGGTGGCGCGAGATACGGGAACGCCTCAAGCGGTACGGCGTCCGGCATCGAGACACCGTCGCCGAGCGGCGCAGTGCCCGCGTTGATGTAGAGCCCGTAAAGCCGGTCCATCACATCATCGCCGAGCTTTCGGCCCCCGCAGGTCTCGTGCGGCTCGCCACGCAGGAGCGCGCGCTCGATCTCGAGGAAGTTATCGCCACTGCAGGGCTTTGCGATATCCACCACCAGAAAGTCGTCAATCAGCAGAGCCGCCATACGTTCCGGCTCGCCGGGCTCCCAATCTGTCCGCCCATCCAACGCATCGTAGTAGGCAATGTTCTTGGCCAGTCGCGCGCGATAGGCGTCGCCACGCTCGAGGGTCGCGAACGGCTCCGCCGCGTTGTATTCATCGCGCAGATCCTCTTCGCTGCCATGGGCCACCAGCGAAACGTTGGTGATCTCGGGCCGCCCCAATCTGTCGAACCGTTGGACCTGTCCCTCCCGGCGTTGCCCCTGGGCTTCGGCGGCAATCGCAAGGAGGTCGAAATCTCCGGCAAAGAGCTGCGCGCGCCGGAGTTCGATCACAAGGCTGAGCACGTTCAACGACGACATCGTGTTCTCGGCGCCGGGCGGGGGCAGGGTGGCGGCGGTCGAGACCGTCTGCGACCAGGCCCCGTCGAAGAAGAAAGGATCGGAGCGTCGTCCGAAGAACAGCGGGAAGTCTCCCGTCGAGGTGTCAGCGTCCTGCTCTGCTGATGCTGTCAGACCAGACGAGGTGCGGCACGTGACGCCGTAGGGTTCCTCTCGAGCCTTGAACGTACAGTCGATCCGGATCTCATCTGACGTTTCAAAGCTGGCCTCTGCGGTGCGCGCCTTGCGCAATACGATCGCGTAGGACACGCCTTCCGCCGGATGTGCGCTTGCCGGCGCAATCGGATATGCATTGAGAGCGATCACCAGACTGTCGCCGCCCGCGCCCGGAAACGCGTAGAGATCGCTCAAATCGGCGAATGGCGCGCTCTTGGTAACCGGTCCGTCGATGTGGTCGCTGGCGAGGGCTGATCCAGAAGGCGACAACGCCACTGCGCAAGCACCAAGCGCCCAAATCAGGGCGGCACGTCCTAAGTGATTTCGGCGCATGGGGCACCTCACAGAATGACATTGCGTTAAGACTTCGCATTCAAATCTGTGAGGCAGGATTGCAGAGGCGTGACCTTAGGTCAACGCCGACCGGACATTGCGCGGATCAATGGCGGACATAGGCAGGCAGGCGCGGTGCAACGGGCGTGGCGACAGGCGTCCCGCATCCTGATTTTTCGTCAGGCGCGCTGCTGCCGTTGGCGGCCTCGATCATGTCATTCGCAACGGCATCGTAATCGGTCAGATCGGCAAGCAGACAGGTCTGATTATCAAGCATGACATCTCCTCACAGTCGGTCGTTTCTGGGTTGTCGGGAAGTTGCCAGATGGATCTTAACGCCGGGTTACAATCGGGCGCTGGCGCCAGCCTCAGTCGATCCGCGGCCAGGTATCCGACAGCCTGTATCCACCGGGCCACGGATCTTCCGGGTCGAGCATCAGCGTCGATGTCCCCGTCAGCCACGCCCGCCCGGAGATGCTGGGGATGATTGCCGCGCGCCCCGCGATCTCGCACGTCTCCTCGATCCGGCAATGAAATTCCGACCCGATGATAGAGACCCCGGTGAAGGCCTCGCCCACCGCCAGCGCACCGCGCGCGTGCAGCACAGCCATGCGCGCCGAGCACCCCGTGCCCGTCGGGGAGCGGTCGATCTTGCCCGGCTGGATCGCCACCGCATTGCGCCCGGTTTTGACGCCATCCACCACCTCGACGGGCGCCGCGATCTGACAGAACGAGATGTGATCCCAGTCCGCGTTTTCCGGATGGCGGAACCCCAATTGCGCATTCGCAGCCTTTGTGATCCGGATGCCGGTCTCGGCCAGATCGCGCGCCTCGTCTGGGGTCAACGCAAAGCCCAAAGCCTGCGCATCGCAAATCACGAAACTGTCGCCGCCATAGGCCGTATCGACACTCAGCGTCCCAATCCCCTCGACCTCCAGCACCGCGTCGAGACGGTCCACGAAACTGGGGTGATTGCGGATGGTGACCCGCTCGACGTGGCCATCGCGGCAGGTTGCACGCGCTTCGATCAATCCGCCGGGGGCCTCCAGTGTCAGCACCGTCTCCGGCTCGACCATTGGCAGGATGCCGGTCTCCAGGAGGACCGTCGCCACACAGATCGAGTTCGAGCCGGACATCGGCGGCGTGTCCTCCGGCTCCATGATGATCCACGCGGCATCGGCCTTGGGGCTCGTGGGCGGGACCAGCAGGTTCACATGGCGAAACACCCCGCCGCGCGGCTCGTTCAGGACGAAATTGCGCAAGGTTTGATCCCGCGCGATCCATCGCGACTGCTCCCACAGCGTCTCGCCGGGGGGCGGGGCGACACCGCCGACGATGACATCGCCGACCTCGCCCTCGGCATGGCAGCCAACGATGTGGATCAGGGAGCGCGACCTCATTCGAGGCCGATAT
>CAYYZH010000308.1:0-361 GCA_964475765.1 uncultured Limibaculum sp. | reverse complement strand
AGTTTGCTGGATCGCATTACTGGCCGATATCATCCCCGAAGGTGGCCTTCAACTGGTCCAGCGCGGGATCACCGGGGAAATACGTGCGCAGAAGGCGGGCGTAGTTCTGGGCGCGTTGTCTTGTGTTGGGATGATCTTTTCCAGGCCAGCTCAGATCGAATTCGTGCATTTTCTTGTAGGCCTGTTCTGCGTCGTAAATTCTGCCAGTGTCTTGCAGCAGGCGCGCGAAACCGTCGAGGACAAGGGCGTAGTCCGGAAGGAACCAGCCCGTCTCCAGAGCTTTTCTGTATAGCACTTCGGCTTCGTCATTCTGGCCCATGTCATGCAGAAAGAGCGCCAGTTTACCAGCAACGATCATCTC
>CAYYZH010000307.1:0-3581 GCA_964475765.1 uncultured Limibaculum sp. | reverse complement strand
GCACTTCCTTGATCTCGTTCAAGGATTTGCGGCCAAAGTTCGGGGTCCGCAGCATCTCTGCTTCGGTCTTCTGGATCAGATCGCCGATGTAGACGATATTATCATTCTTCAGGCAGTTCGCCGAACGCACCGAAAGTTCAAGCTCGTCCACCTTCTTGAGGAGCAACGGATTGAACTCCAGCCCGTCATCCTCATCAGCACGGCCAGCCTCTTTCGGCTCTTCGAAGTTGATGAAGGTCTGCAGCTGATCCTGCAGGATCCGCGCTGCATAGGCCAATGCATCATCCGGCGTGATCGTGCCATTGGTCTCGACCGTGATCGACAGTTTGTCATAGTCGAGAACTTGTCCCTCACGGGTCGGATCGACCTTGTAGCTGACGCGTTTGACGGGCGAGTAGAGCGCATCGACCGGGATGAAGCCGATCGGCGCATCCTCGGGCCGCGTTTTCTCCGCGGCGACGTAGCCCTTGCCGGTCGAAACCGTCAGTTCCATGTGCACCGACGCGCCGTCGTCAAGGTGACAGATCACGTGATCCTTGTTGATGATGTCGATACCCGCGGTCTCGGTGATGTCGGCCGCTGTCACGACGCCAGGACCGGTTGCGGTCAAAGCGAGGCGTTTGGAGCCCTCGCTGTCCATCGACACGGCCAACCCCTTGAGGTTCAGCACGATGTCGGTGACGTCCTCGCGGACACCTGCAACGGAAGAAAACTCGTGCAGCACACCGTCGATCTGTACAGCGTTTACCGCAGCGCCCTGAAGCGAGGACAGCAGAACACGGCGCAGCGCGTTACCAAGGGTCAGACCGAACCCGCGCTCCAGCGGTTCTGCAACCGCCGTTGCCTTGTACGGATTGTCGCCGGAGGAGATCTCCAGCGAGTTCGGTTTGATAAGTTCCTGCCAATTCTTGTGGATCATATTCGGCCCTCCATGCTCGCAGTCCAGACGATCCACATCCAGACCACACTCGAGGAATCTTTGGTCCGGCCGTCGCCAGAATGGCCACGCACCGGTCTATACGTATTCGTCCGGGTCAGACCCGGCGGCGCTTTGGCGGACGGCAGCCATTATGCGCGATCGGGGTCACGTCCTTGATCGCTGTAATCTGAAAACCGATGGCCTGCAGCGCGCGCAGAGCGGATTCGCGACCCGAGCCCGGGCCTTGCACCATGACCTCAAGGGTCTTGACGCCATGCTCCTGCGCTTTCTTTCCAGCGTCTTCAGCAGCGACCTGAGCGGCATAAGGCGTCGACTTGCGCGAGCCCTTGAACCCCATATGACCGGCCGAAGACCACGACACGGCATTGCCCTGAGCGTCCGCGATCGTGATGATCGTGTTGTTGAACGAAGAATTCACGTGAGCCACGCCCGCCGTGATGTTCTTTCGCTCCTTGCGCTTTACGCGAAGTCGTTCACGCGCCATGTGCGGTGTCCCTTATTTCTTCTTGCCGGCAATCGGCTTGGCTGGCCCCTTGCGGGTCCGTGCATTTGTGTGAGTGCGCTGACCACGGACCGGAAGGCCGCGGCGATGGCGCAGGCCGCGATAGCAGCCGAGATCCATCAGGCGCTTGATGTTAACCGCACGCTCGCGGCGCAGATCGCCCTCGACCATCAGATTGGCGTCGATGTGCTCACGCACCGCCAGCACCTCGGCATCGGACAGCTCGTTCACGCGCCGTTCGCGGGCAATCCCGACCGAATCGCAGATTTCCGCAGCGCTCGATTGGCCAATGCCATGAATATACGTCAGCGCGACATGCACGCGCTTGTTCGTCGGAATGTTAACGCCAGCAATGCGCGCCACAGATCTCTCCGTCAGTTTCGCCGCCAAGCGGCTGTATCTCTTGGGTTATCCGATTTCTCGGGTCAGTGTCCGATCTTCCCGGGGGGACGCACCTCTAGCTTGCCTGCCATGCAATTGCGCTGGTTTGGCCGGCATACTGGGGGCGAGTCGTGTCCACAGGAAGCGCGCACTATAGTCCTACGCATTTCAGCGTCAAGCCTTTGAACGGGCGGGAATTCCGGGAAGTCAAGTTCCTCTTCTCCGCGCCTAGTTGAGCGCGCCAGATATCGCCGAGGCAACCTCCTCAATCGCCACCATACCGTCGACATTCTTCAGCTTTCCCGTGCCTTCATAATAGGCGATGAGCGGCGCCGTCGCGGCGTGATACTTCACCAGCCGGGCCCGCACAGTCTCGGCATTGTCATCATTGCGGCGCTCGAATTCGGTCGCCCCGCAGACATCGCAGACACCGGCCACTGCGGGTGTCTTTTCTGTGTCGTGATAACCCTCGCCGCAGTTTGCGCAGGTGAACCGACCCGATATCCGGGCGACCATTGCGTCATCATTCACTTCAATGTTCACGACTGCATCGAGAGCGAGGGTCTTTTCCGCCATCAACCGGTCCAGCGCTTCGGCTTGCGGGGTGGTTCTGGGGAACCCGTCGAAAATGACCCCGGCCGCAACATCGGGCGCATTCAGCCGTTCATCCACCACACCGATGACGATTTCGTCGGAAACGAGATGCCCGTTCTTCATCAGACGGTCGGCCTCTTTGCCGATCTCGGTCCCGGCCGCCGCCGCGGCGCGCAACATCTCACCGGTTGAAAGCTGAACCAGGCCCTCGCGTTCTGCAAGAATACGGGCTTGCGTTCCTTTTCCCGCACCGGGCGGGCCAAGCAGGATAATATTCAAGCTGTACCTCCCCGACGGCAGCGCCGATCAGCGACGCTTGCCCCGAATTTTGGACTTTTCAATAAGCCCTTGGTATTGGTGCGCCAGCATGTGGCTCTGGATTTGTGTGATCGTATCCATCGTCACGGACACCACAATCAGCAATGATGTTCCACCAAAATAGAACGGAACGTTAACCTCGGATATTAATATCTCGGGCAGGAGGCACACCAGCACGAGATAGATTGCACCGACAACCGACAGACGTGTCAGCACGAAATCGAGATACTCCGCGGTGCGCTTGCCTGGTCGGATGCCAGGGACAAAGCCGCCCTGCTTCTTCAGGTTATCCGCGACATCGTCAGGATTGAAGACGACTGCCGTGTAGAAGAACACGAAGAAGGCGATCAGGAGCCCAAAGATCACCAGATACATCGGCTGACCGCGGCCCAGGAAGGCCGCGATGGTGCCGAGAAACCCGGTATCACCAGACTGCGCCGAGAAGCTGGCCACCGTCGTCGGCAGCAGCAAAAGCGACGAGGCAAAGATTGGCGGGATAACACCGGCCGTGTTCAGCTTGAGCGGCAGGTGCGAGTTCTCGCCACCGTACATCTTGTTGCCGACCTGACGCTTTGGATACTGGATCAGGATCCGCCGCTGCGCGCGCTCGACAAAGACAACGGCGTAGATCACGGCAACCGCCATGATCATGATGCCGATGATCGCCAGCGTCTGGAGCTGACCGGTGCGGCCAAGCTCGAAGAACTGGGCCAGCGCGCTCGGAAGCTCGGCCACGATGCCGACGAAAATGATCAGCGAGATCCCGTTGCCGATGCCGCGGGCGGTGATCTGCTCGCCCAGCCACATCAGAAACATCGTGCCGCCAACCAGCGTGATGACCGTAGT
>CAYYZH010000306.1:0-3612 GCA_964475765.1 uncultured Limibaculum sp. | reverse complement strand
CGGGGATTTTGGAACTCACCGACCAAGCCGACCCAGAAGGTATCTGCGCACTAACACCACCGATTATGCTTTCGACATCAGCCTAGATTTAAGTTACCAATACGTCAGGTGATCTTTCGTTGTGGGGGGCTTGACGTGAGTGCCAAACTCAACCGGTGCGTCCGCATCGCATTCGCGATTGCGGTGGGCGTTGTCGGCGCACTTGGCGGCGTAGGGACTTCGTCGGAAGCAAAAAACAAGGGCTGTGTCGCCGTTGAAAAGGAATGGGACGCCTGGCGCGACAAGCAGGTGTTGCAGTACATGGCGCCGACGACTGTGCTCACCGCGCCAAATCCAGAAAAGCTCTATGTAGACGTTGACAGAATCGCGAAGACCGCGCTCACCAACACCGAGATCCTGGGTGAGTGCCCGCTGACCGGGCCGAAGAAGCTCAGCAACTTCATGCGTTTCACCAACACTGTGAAATGGACAGAAGTGCCAGATCACAGCTATGGGTTCTCAGTCTCAGATCGCGAATTTATAGCCTACGCCGCGCCCTACATCACGGTGCCGGATCTTCTGAAAAGCCACGAGTTCCAGGCGGCGATTTCTTCGCGGGAGACGTATTTCGACGCCTACCAGATGATCCTCGACCACAACAAAACACTGCCGCCGCAGAGGCAGTGGCAGGTCATCATCTATGACTCGCAGTTCATCACATCGGCGGATGACACGACCTATGGCCGGTTCTTCATCTACATTCCGGACGAAGCCACAGCGCCTAATGGCGACAAGGTTCCGGTCTACAAGTGGACGCAATTTTCAATCTTCACGCCAGCGAGCGACCACTCCCTCGGGGATGGCTGCAAACCTGAAGCTGCCTCGGGAAACGGCTTTGGCGTGCCGCACGGCAACACCTGCACTTATTCGATGGTCGCGGTCAGATCGCTGGGCGAACGGCGCAAGACCGAAGTCTATCTCGTGGATTTCCGCCGGCTCGAGAACAAGACCACGAGCAAGATGACTATGGTCCCTCGGACCGATCTGGGACTGGCGGAGTTTGCCTGCTCGCATTGCCACAAAAGCCCGGTTCTACCGCTGCATCCGGCGCGGACCTACGAGTTCTCCGGCAAGGATCTTGTCGAGGCCGGGGACAAGTTCGACGATGTTATCTACACTTTGAACCAGCGCATCGAGTCCGATTATGGCCCACCCAATTTCGGACCCTGGCTGGATGTTACAGATTTTGGGCCGGGCATCGGCCCACTGATTGACCGCTCGGATGCCTACCTCAAATCATGCTCGAAAGGGCTTGATGTACGCCTCGATCGTGTCCGCGAAGCGATGAATTGCAGCTCGTGCCACAACGGGCAGTCGATGGGCGTGATCAACTACCCGCAAGCGACCTTCAGCACCGTCGATACCGAGTTTTTGACCTTTCCCGCCGGCTCTCTGCCGAACGACGAGCGGGTGCGCGACATCCTTTCCGTCTATATCGAGGAAGGTCTGATGCCGCCGCCAACGCTGCAGTCGCAAACCCAAAACGATCTGACACCGGACGAACGATCTGCGCTGCTGAGCTGTCTGATGACGGAATACTTCGATCCGCAAACGCGCACGGGGCTGCTGGTGGACTGGTTAAAGAAGGATGTTCAATAGTCCGCCTGCACGTCGCGGGCGGCGCTTGAAGCGTTGGGGGGAAACATGGCGGCCGAATATCGAATTTACCCGTCGCTCGGCGTCGCGCGCGTCGGCAACAGTCCAGAGTATTATTTCGCGCCACGCACCTATTGCGGACTGCCGACGATCAATCCCGACGGGACCGAACCAACCACCGAATTCCGGGACAGCGAAGGTCGGCTGAAACGTCAGGCCGCACAGTTCTTTGTCTATAAGGTCGATCCCGACTCTCCCCACGCGGAGCCAAAGCTGTGCCGACCAGGAGACGGCGACATCGCCAAGATTTCTTGGACCGTGCATCTCGCGAACAAGAAGTCCGGCTGGTACACGTTCGAACAGCTTCAGGGGATCGACGGATATGGTGATACACACCCCAAGCGCAACGCCAACATCACCGACCCTGACGACCGATTGGGCCTGATCATCGACCCTGGACCGCACACCATTACGGAGCCCAGCGGGCACGCCGAGTTTGCGCGGGACAAAGGTGCGCCCGGATACCACCAAACCTTCCCACCACGCGGTCTCAAGCCACATAATGTCGACACGCTGGGTGAGATGGGGACTGACGGGGACGGGCATCTCTTTGTTTTGGGCGGATATGGATGCTCCGGCACACTCGACGAAAAGCCGGTGATCACGGCGTACGCCAACAATGACCGCTGGTGGGATGACACCTCGGACGGACCGGTGACCGCAACTGTGACGCTGACCGACGGCACCGAGATCCCGATTGCGCAGCCCGCATGGGTCGTCGCCGCGCCGCCCGCCTATGCACCTCAGATCCCGAACGTGCTGACGCTCTATGACGTCTGGTTGGACACCGCGGTCCGGCATTTCGGCTATCGCCCCGACCTCTTCGCCGATGGCAAGTTCCGCGACGACTACCGGCCATGCTACAAGACCGAGATCGAGCCTTTTCTCAAACGTCCGTTCTTTGCCCAATACGTTGCCGGGATCACCGCTGCCTATCACGACTTCAACGTCGAGGCATTGGGAGAGGACAACGAGACCAGCGCGAAACTGCGCAAATATTTCTTCGAACGGCTGCGTGCGCCAGGAGATGTGAACGTCTATCGCGCCGAAGACGGCAAGCTCCTGATGCCATGGCTGGCCGGCAACAACCCGATCACGACCGATGACGTTAGTAAATACTGCGCTCTTACCGAGACGCTGATGTTCCTGCTGTCGCAATGGAGCAAGGGCCTCTTCGTCAACGACACCGAGCCGGCGCAAATCCCCGAACCGGATCCGCACACGAAGGCATCGCTGGAGAACTGTGTCGGCGGCCCGTTTTGTCCGGGCATCGAAATGACGTGGATTGCGTATCTGCCAGAGCTGTTCAGCGCGCCCTTCCAGATCAAGCCCAATGCCGACCTTTCGCAACCGCTGGGCCTCGGGGATGACATGCAGACCGGCCAGCAGCCCGGCGATCTAACAAAGCGAATGGCCCTGCCCTGGCAGGCGGATTTCAACGAATGCTCCGACCAGACCATCAAGAACGCGCAGGTCGAGAACACCTTACCGTGGTGGCCGTCACAGCGCCCGCTGATGGTGCAGATCCGGGGCGACGGCGGGCCGCTGGACATCAAAACCGTGCCTTGGTCGCGCGGACTGCCGAGCGATACACCTCCACCAGGTGAAAACAGAAACGACAAACCCGGCGATCTTGCCATGGTAAGCCAATGGCCCAATCTGGGGTTCTTGGTGAATGTAGGCACCGACTTCGATCCCGAGTTTCTCGAAGTCCAACGCAACGAAGATGCCTTCAATACAAGCTGACCGGGCGGCGGATCTTGTAGTTTTGGGTGCAGGACCTGCGGGGTGCGCGGCGGCGATAATGGCCAGAAAAATCGCCCCGTCTCTGACCGTCGAGATCATCGCAACGCCCCGACGCCGGGCGTGGAAATTGGGCGAAACGCTTCCGCCGCAGTCCCGGCAGACCCTGCTAGA
>CAYYZH010000305.1:0-3621 GCA_964475765.1 uncultured Limibaculum sp. | reverse complement strand
AGACGACCAAACCGACCGCATATCCTTTCTCATTACATCACAATCTCAAAGAGCGAGGCGAAAAAAGCTGCCTGCGCCGGAAACTCCGGCCCAACCACTGCCCGTTTCGCCTGATTTGCCAGCCTCGTTGGGCCAGCCCGCGGTGTCTATGTGAGACTCGGCCTCGCTGTCAACGGAAATCTCCGCAAAAATGACATGTTTCGCGGGATCAAGGCCGTCCGGCTCCTTCGTCGCCCCGCTCAAGCATTTTGGCGATGCGAAGGGTGCGCGCGAAGGCGGCAGTCAGGGCGAACATGAACCCTTTCCAGCCACCGGTGAAATGGCGCCGGAGCACGTAAAACTTGATGAACTGCAGCGGCATCTCGAAGGGCAGGCGCAGCAGCAACTGCCACCGGGGTCTGTTGCGTGCCGTCTCGGCAGTGAAGGAAGAATAGATGTTCTCCTTCTCCACAAAATGCTCGAGCGAGATCAGTGGGTGATGATGGATCGGCGCTGTGAGCTGTTTCTCCGGTCCGCTCAGGTCCACCCGATCGAAGAGGGGATGGTCGCGATACCCAGCCACACCGCGATGGTAGAAACGCACGACATTATAGTCCTCGCTCCAAAGCCGGGGCGCCTCATCGCCGGGATAGATGTTCAGGATACGAACGCGATATCCGGCAGGCGTGGCATCGGACGCTGCGATGTTTGAGATCTCGGTGGCGAGATCCGGCGTGACGACTTCATCCGCGTCGACATTCAGAACCCAGTCGTGGCGGCAAAGCCCTTCGGCAAAAACCTTCTGCGGACCGTACCCCGTCCACTCCCGGTGATGCACGTCCGCGCCCGCGGCTTTGGCAATCTCGACGGTCCGATCGGTCGAGCCGCTATCGGCTACGATGATTTGATCCGCCCATTGCAAAGCGTCCAGCGTCCGGCCCAGCCTGACTTCTTCATTGCGGGTAATGATGAAGACCGAAACCGGCACGGTCATGGCTCTAGCCCTCGGCGGGTCGGACAGCTTCGAAGACCTTGTCGACGCCTTTGGAATAGAGCCGGTGCTGCGCATCGTCATCGTCGTCGATGGCAACCTCGCTCACCTCAAACCCATGCGACCGCAGCAGATCTGGAAAATCCTGACCGTAGAGCCGTACGTGCAGACGACCGCAGATGCGCTCGATCTCGGCCTGGGAGGTGCCCGGCGGCGGGTTCCACGTCTGCTCAAGTTTCTCATCCAGTGGCACCGAGAACAACGCCTTCCCGCCCGGTTTGAGGACGCGAAAGCACTCGTCCATCGCATCGTGATCGCGGTCCACATGCTCAAGCACATGATTGCAGATCATGTAATCGAAGCTTTTGTCGGCCAGATCGAGCTTGCGGATATCCAGAAGCCGCATCGCCCGCTTGTGCCGCTCGACATCCGATGAGACATAACCCGGCAGATGGCTCAGCATCGGCCAGATCGATTTCTCGGGAGAGAAATGCAGGATCGCGGCGCCTTTCAGGGTCCAAGGTGTGCGCCGCCAGTAGAGCCCTATGATCCGGTCGCGTTCGCGCGAGGCACAGTTGGGGCAACGTGCGTCCGGGCGACTACCGGCATCAATAAACCAACCTTTGTAGTCACATAGCGGACAATGCCACGTGCGGGACTTGCGCAGGATCTGGCGGGGATCGCGCTTGATCCCGCGCGCCCATTCCGTGACGAACTGATACATCCCCATCGTGCAAACCGCCCCAAGCGTTTCTTTGCGACGCCCCTAACACGGGCAGGCGGCGCACATCAATCTGGACGCCTGCGTGCCGACGCGATTTACTCCTCCCCAACCAAAGGGGGATGTGATGCCGGACCAGCCAAGCCAGATGATTGTGACCGCGCAACCCGAGGCGTCCGAGGCAGGTGCTCGGGTTCTGATGAAGGGCGGAAACGCTGTGGATGCGGCGATGGCGGCGGCTCTCGTGGCCGGTGTTGTCGACCCTCAGATGTGCGGGATTGCGGGGTTCGGATCGTGCCAGATCTATGACCCCAAACGCGGCGATCACACGGTTATCGATTTCCACGGAAAAACCCCGCTGGCCGCGACGCCTCAGATGTGGGAGGACCGGCTCGAAGGCGAGACCCGCGACGGATTTGGCTTTGTTCTCAAGGACAACGTCAACGATCTCGGCTATGGCGCGGTGACGACACCGGGCGCCCTGAAGGCTTACTTCGAGGCGGCGACCGAGTTCGGCACGTGGGACTGGTCGGATGTTGTTGCGCCCGCTGTTGCGCAGGCCAAACAGGGGTTCTTTGTCCGCCCGCATGTCTATCATTGGTGGACCCATGGCGCGGCCGAGGGGCGGGTCGCGATCACGGACCGGATTGGTTTCTCCGCGACAGGACGGTCGGCGTATTTCCGGCCTGATGGCAGCGTCAAACGGATCGGCGAACTGGTCGAAAACCCCGACCTTGCCCGAAGCTTGGCAATGATCGCCCGTGACGGAGCCGATGTCTTCTACACTGGCGAGATTGCCGACCGCATAGACGCCGACTTCAAGGCCCATAACGGCTTGATGCGAAGGGAAGATCTGGCCGCCTACGAGACAACGCGCACCGATCCGATCTGGAGCACATACCGCGGGTATGACATCGCGACAAACCACCCGCCGGGCGGCGGGATCATGCTGGTCGAGATGCTCAACATCCTGGAGAACTTTGACCTTTCGGGCATGGGTCACAACACGGCCGAGTACATCCGAACCGTTTGCGAAGCGATGAAAGCGGCCACCGCTGACAAGGACAATCACGTTGGCGATCCCGCCTTTGTCGAGATCCCAGCTCACCTGGTGGACAAAGCGTATGCCGCTGAAATAGCAGGAAAAATCAAGGCGGGAGAGAAGATGAAAGTCACCCGTCTCGGTATCCCCGAGCCGCGCGATACGACCCATGTCGCCGTGGTCGACAAGGACGGCATGTGCGTGACCATGACCCATTCGCTCGGCATGCCGTCGGGCGTCATCACCGACGGGCTCGGCTTCATGTACAATGGCTGCATGGCGGTGTTCGATCCGCGCCCCGGACGGGCCGGATCTATTGCGCCGGGCAAGGCCCGCTTTTCTTCCGTGTGTCCGACGATCGCCTTCAAGGATGGCCAACCCCGCATCGTGATCGGCGCGCCCGGCGGCACACAAATCGCCATGGGGGTGCTGCAAGCCCTTCTGAACGTTATGGATTTCGATATGCCGATGGACCGCGCGGTCTCGGCGCCGCGGTTCTCCTCCACCTCTGATGCGATCGATGTCATGAACCGCATTCCCGGTTATGTGACCGAGCCGTTGGAGGCCGACGGCTACGAGGTTATCCGGTCCGCCATGGGCTTTGGCATCGCTGCGGTGCATGGGATCCGGATCGATGACGGGGTGCTCAGCGGCGGAGCTGATCCCGGCCATGACGGCGTCGCGCTCGGGGTCTGACCGGCCCTCAGGGAGCGGTCCTCTGGGCCGCCGGATCAGGCCCCGGCCAGAGTCGGGGAACCTTGGGACGCACCCTGATACGAGCTCCAAAACCCCCTTTGCGCTGGGATCCACCCCGTATGGCAGGCGTATGGCACCTGTACCGCAAGCGTATGGCACCTGTATGGCTCGCGTATGGCAGGCGTATGTACG
>CAYYZH010000304.1:0-3625 GCA_964475765.1 uncultured Limibaculum sp. | reverse complement strand
GTGGGTTGTGGTCAGGTAGCCTGGGCATCACCGAGCCCGAGCCGGAAGGCGGTTTCTTCACCGGAAGCCTTGGCGTCATGGATGATTTCGCCGCGTAAGACCTCTTGCGCCGGAGCAGCCTCCGGCGCAGACTCTTGCCCAAAGCCGGAGAACGGCAACAGAGGCAGAGCATGAGCAACAGCCCGGAAATCGAGAGGCTGATCGACCTTCTGGCAAAGCTGCCGGGGCTGGGACCCCGCTCGGCCCGGCGCGCGGCGCTTCATATCGTTCGGCGCAAGGAACGCCTGCTCGAGCCGCTTGCTGCCAGCATGGCCGAGGTGGCCGAAAAGGTCCGCACTTGCCGGGTCTGCGAGAACCTGACCACGACCGACACCTGCGATATCTGCAAGGACCCGCGCCGGGCGACCGGTGTGATTTGCGTGGTCGAGACGGTCGCTGACCTGTGGGCAATGGAACGCGCATCGGTTTTTCGCGGACGCTATCATGTACTGGGTGGGCTGCTTTCGGCACTGGATGGGATCACGCCAGAAAGCCTGCGTATTCCGGAACTGTCAGCCCGGGTCAGAGCGGATGACATCTCGGAGGTCGTGCTTGCGCTGACCGCCTCGATCGACGGCCAGACCACGGCGCATGTGGTGGCGGAATATCTGGAGGAGACCGGCTGCCAGGTCACGACGCTCGCCAAAGGCGTTCCGATCGGCGGAGAGTTGGACTATCTCGACGATGGCACGATCTCGGCGGCGCTGAGTGCGCGTAAATCGCTCTAGGAGAGCGCCATCCCGGGCCTGACCCGGGATCTCTGCTTGGTGCCGAGACAACGTCGCGGATCAATTCCGGGACAGTGCTGTGCGAAAGGAGTGACCTAAGCCAGATCCGCCGCGATATCGGCCGCTCCCCAGCCTGCACCACCTTTCAGAATACGCCGATAGAGGTTCCAGTTCGGACGGTGCGTGAAATGCACCCAGTGATCGCCCTTGAGGAACGGCCGGTCCCCGTCGAGATTGAACTTGTGCCCGCTCCCCCAAGCCTTGACCGCATCGTCTTGCAGATCGAGGTCGGCCCAGTCGGCATAGGGTTTCTCCATGCTGGGTGAGAACTTGAGCGGCGGACGGCCATCTCGCCCGAGCAATGCGGCGCCTTTCAAGAGCGCCTTTGCACGGTCAATGTCGCTGACCTCGAGGCCCGCTTCCTCCCGCGCCACACGCAAGGACGCGCGCGAGCCGAGGATGCGCACGACCTCGTCCGCGGCTGACATGATGTTGAAGAACTCGGGCCGCCTCTGGGGATCCGCCTGATCGATCCGGTCCAGCGCCTTGCCAGCTTGCTCCCAGAGACAGGCGCCCGCCAGCAGGATCACCTTACCGATCTGATGCAGGGTCGGGTCGGTCGGGTATCTGATGCTGAGCGTCTCCATCGCCTTCATCACCGTGCGGGTGCCGAGGCTGTGGCAGATGATATCAATGCGCTGATCCGGCCGCCCCGCCGCATCGAGCCGGGCGCGCAACTGGCTAAGCACCGCGGCCAGCCCATGCCCCGCGATCATCGCATCGACATAGGCCAGCGCGTAGAAGTTCTGCGGCCGCCCCAGCGGGTTGGAAAAGTCGATGATGGAGTCGAGGAAATCCAGAAGCCCCGGCTCCTCATCGCTGATCGTGTCGCCGTAACTGGAATAGCCGTAGCAGACCGCAAGCCCCTTCGCAGTTTTCTCCGTGCCCTTGCCCTTTGGGCAGAGCGCGCGCGCCAGCCAAGGCGTCAGATGGAGATCGTGCTCGTCCTCCTTGCTGCCCGCGGCCTCCTCGAAGTGAAAGAGCCGCCGGTGCGGGTTGTCGCTTTCGGTACGTGCAGTGAGTTTGCGCCGGGTTTCGAACTGAAACCCATGAACGAACACGACAACGGGATCGGACTTCTTGCCAAAGGCTTTGTCCGGCATGGCGGCGAGGTGGCCTGCCAGCTCCGCCCCGCCCTGAAATGCGGCCTGCGTTGCAAAGGGCATATCACCGGCCTGGCGAAACACCATGTCGAGACGCACACCCTTGCGGGCATCGCCTTCGAGCGTTGCCGGTTTGGTTTCGCCAAAGAGGCGCCACGGCGCGATGGTGTTGCCCAGCGCGCCATCACGAGACGCCGAAATTCGCAATACGGGCATGATCCTGAAATCCCTGCAATTTCAAACTGGCAGCAGGGTATCATGGGGGTTGCACACCACCAAGCCGATCAGATCGCGGCCATGTCCTCTTCGACTTCGAGGGCGCTCCAGCCGTCCCGCTCGTGTAGTATGGCACGATAGAGATCCCAGTTGCCGGGATGCGTCCAGTAGGCGGCATGATCGCCCCAGGCGCTTCGGAACTGACTGCGCAGGTCAAAGCCATATTCGCGACCCCAACGCCGGGTCTGCACGCTGTCGAGCGGGATATCGACCCAGTTCGGATATTCCCCGGTAATGCTGGAGTAGAGTTGAGGCGGCGGTTTGCCAGCAAGGCCAATGGTTGCCCCCGTGGTCAGCTTTGCACGCTGCGCATTGTCAAGGCTCAGGTCTTCTTCCGCCTCTCGCAGGGCGTCCTCAAGCGTGGCAAAGGTCGCCAAATACCTGAGCATTGTGTCGGACCGGGATGTGACATTGTAGATGTGCGGCAATTCAGGCGGGGCGGCGAAAGAGAGGTTCGCCAGCGTAAACGCGGCTTGACCAGTGTAGCAGGCACCTCCAAGAACGATCACTCGGCCAATTCGCGACAGCGTCTCGTCAAGTGGCCAGCGCTGCGCAATCAGCGCCAGCGCAGACATCACAGTCCGCGCGCCAAGCGAGTGACAGATGATGTCGATCTGCTTGTCCGAGACGTCCTCTCGATCGAACTTGGCACGCAGTTGCGTCAGAACCGCCGCTAGCCCGTACCCGGCAATCTCCGCATCGCGGTACGCCGCAGCGTAAGAGGCAGGTGGCTGCGTGCATTTGCTCGACACTCCCAGACGTGCCCTTATGCGACCACCCCAGCCCGGGCGAACTACGCCGCTGTGCCCGCCATAGGATGCATAGCTAAAGCCGACAGCGACCCCGCCGCATGCCGCAGCATCTCCGATGCCCTCTGGTAGCATTCCACGGGCAAACCATGGCGTGACGTGACGCGTGCGCTCCTCGGCAGACCCTGGCCCCCCTTCAACCTCTGTGAAATGAAACAGTGTGCGGTGAGCATTGTCGCTTTTCACCCTAGCCCTGACCGGACGTCGCGGCTCGTACCCGAACCCATGTACGAACACCACTACCGGACCTTCGCCGTCGAGGTTGACGTCCTGCCCGGCCATATGCGCGCCAAAAATCGACTCCGGCTCGAACATTGGCGCGCCCGGTGATCCCGCGATATGCGCGAGATTTACCCCGGCCAAGGCATTGCCTTCGAGTCCGTCCGGATCACCCGGCCGGTCGCCAAAAACCGCCCAAGGCTGGGTCCGGTCCGTCAGGCGCCCAATCGGAGCCGCAGAAAAACGCATGAAACTCATGGCTGTACCGAACCACAAAAGCCTTAAATTCCACTTGATGCCTTACAGACCCTTGTGTGGCGCGTGGCCTTGCGCCTAAACATGGCGCCCGGTGGGGCCGAATGCAGCGGCCAGGGAGATCATGAGCCGATGG
>CAYYZH010000303.1:0-3638 GCA_964475765.1 uncultured Limibaculum sp. | reverse complement strand
TTCCAGGCGCCGGTCTATCTCGATGCGGTCAAGGCCGTGGTGGGGGCCGCGCGCCGACACGGCAAGGGGCTTGGCTTCATGCCCGCCGACAGCCGATGGGCGACGGAGTACAAGGGCTATGGCTTCAACATGCTCGCCGTCGGCACCGACCATGGTCTTTTGATGCAGGGCGTGAAGTCCGTGCTCGAAGACGTAGGAGGCGCCGCATGACCTTCCGCGTCGGCATCACCCGCGATCTGATGACTGCCTCCGGCGAGCCTGCCTTCAACCCGGCAGCGTTCAAGGAACTGAACACCAACCCCGAGATCGAATGGGAATGGATTGCCGAGGACGCGCCCGAGATCAGCCCGGATGTGGCCGCGCGCTTTGACGCCATCCATGTCAACCTGCCCCGGGTCACAGCGGCGTCGGTTGCGCGCGAGGACTGCCGGGTAAAGTTGTTCGCCCGCAACGGAGTCGGCTACGACACAGTCGATGTCGCGGCCTGCGCCCAGCGCGGCATCCTGATCACCAACACACCGTTTGCCATCCGCCGCCCTGTCGCGGTGGCGGCTCTGACACTGATCTTCGCGCTGGCAGGCAAACTGCGGACCAAGGACACGCTTGTGCGCACCGGGCGCTGGACCGAGCGGGTCGAGCATATGGGGATGGGCCTGACCACCCGCACGCTCGGGCTGATCGGCGCGGGCGGCATCGGGCAGGAACTGATCCCGCTCGCGCTGCCGTTCTTCCGACGGATCCTCGCCGCCGATCCCGTCGCGGAGACCCGTGTCCTGCGCGAGCTTGGCGCTGAGAAGGTCGCCATCGGCGATGTGCTCACCCATTCCGACATCGTGGTGACCGCCTGCATCCTGAACGACGAGACGCATCACCTGATGGATGCCGCCGCCTTTGCCGCGATGAAACCGGGCGCCATCTTCGTGAATGTCGCGCGCGGCCCGGTCCATGATGAGGCCGCCCTGATCGAAGCGCTGCAGTCAGGCCACCTCGGAGCTGCCGGTCTCGATGTGACCGAGGAGGAGCCGCTCTCTCCGGACAGCCCGCTCGTTGCCATGGAGAACACGCTGCTGACGCCTCATGCACTTTGCTGGACGGACGAGTGCTTCGACGAGATCGCCCGCACGGCGCTGCGCTCCATCGCCGAGTTCTCGTTGGGTCGCGCCCCCGTGCATGTGGTGAGTTAGACGCTGCTGGGCGAAGCTGTCTGAAGCACATCCTCGACCCAGGCCCCGATGGCCGCGAGCCGCTGGTCACCCTTGAGATCGGGATGCGCCAGCAACCACAGTTCGCGTGCATGACCTGCTTTCGGGGTCTCGACCTGCACAAGACCCGGCAGTCTCTCACCGATCGCAAGGGGAAGCCATGACTTGCCCAGACCCGCGCTGAGGCAGGCAATCAGTGTCTCGCCATCCGCGACAGCCACGGACGCGGCAGCACCCTCCGGGCTGTCTTCGATCCAGCTTTGCTGAGGGACCAGCCGGCTAAATGCATCATAGCCGATCCACGGCAGCGCCTCGGGGTCCTGCCCGGCAGCAGCATAGACCGCGAAGGACAAGGTAGCGCTCCTCTTGGCCAGAACCTCCGGCCCATCGACCGGGCGCGCAAACCGCAGTGCAATATCTGCCTCGTGGAGCATCAGGTCGAGCCGCGCGGGCTCGGCCACCAGATCCACACTCAGGCCGGGATGATCGCCAAGCAATCGTCCCAGCGCGGGCGCCAGCAGGCGGTTCATGATCATCGGCACGGCAGTCAGGCGGATCTTACCCACGGCCCGGCGCGCCCGGTCCGATGTCTCAGCCAGAGCCGTACGCAACCGGGCTTCGGTCTCCTCTGCCGCCGACAGCAGGGGCACTGCCGCGGGCTTTGCCTCAAACCCCTGCGCACCACGGGCAATCAGGCGCGTGCCGACGTGATCTTCCAGCCGCCGAAGGCGCCGGGTCACGGTCGTCTCGTTCACATCGAGGGCCCGCGCTGCTCGCGTCGTCGTTCCCGCCCGGCTCAGCGCGAGGAGCACTCTGAGATCGTCCCAAACCAGATCCTGCACCATCGCCTCGCTCTTCCTGCAAAATTGCCGGAGATATCGGCGTTTTTACCCGCTAAGCTCCACCTCGACAACCAAACCGCCCGACAACCAAGCCGAAGGACAAACCCGATGCATTTCGCGGTACTCTTTGAAGACAACCCGGCCAAATCAGACCTGCGCCAGCAGCACATGCAGGCCCATCTCGCGTTTTTGGCCGAGAATGCCGCACAAATCCTGGCTGCGGGACCGATGTTCGACGCGGAGCAAGGGGCCGGAGGGCTCTGGCTGGTCGAGGCGCCAGACCAAGACACAGTCGAGGCGCTGGTTGAGGCCGACCCGTTCTGGCCGACCGGTCTGCGCGCCTCCGTCCGCGTTCTGGAATGGCGCCGTGTCTTCGCCGATGGCACCCGCCTCATCTGAGCGCCAAAGCCGCCCCACGCGCTGCGACGATGTGCGCAAGCTGGCCTGCGCATTCATACTTCACAAATCCCCCACAAGATTCCAGAACCCGACCCGAGCGCTGGGGCGTTGCGGGGCTTCGAAAGCCATGATACCGCTCGCGCACCTTTCGGCATGTCTTGAGTCGAAAGCCAAATCTGTAGATCGCCGGGGCGGATCACGCTCGGGCCGGGCGGGGAAAGGCAGATACTATCGTGTCTTCCACATCTATGACTTCGGGGGCAGCAGGGCGCTACGCGACGGCGCTCTTTGATCTGGCCAAGGACGCAGGTGCCCTGGACCAGTCGGAAACCGATCTGACTGCCCTTGGTGCGGCGCTTGAGGAAAGCGACGAGCTGAGTGATCTGATCCGCAATCCGGTCTACTCGCGCGACGAACAAGGCGCAGCGATGGCGGCGATTGCTGACAAGATGGGCCTCAGCCCGCTGATCAAGAACGTGATCGGCCTGATGGCGACCAAACGGCGCCTTTTCGCTGTTCCGGAACTGATCGAGGTCTTTCAGAGCCTGATGGCGGACCATCGCGGCGAAGTGACCGCGGACGTGACCGCCGCGCATCCTCTGTCGGACACGCAAGCCACGGCGCTGGTTGCCAAGATCAAGGCGGCCATGGGCCGTGAAGTAAAACTGAATGTGACCGTCGATGAGGACATCATCGGCGGTCTTGTCGTCAAAGTGGGCTCGAAGATGATCGATAGCTCGATCCGCTCGAAACTCACTTCTCTCCAGAATGCAATGAAAGAGGTCGGGTGATGAGCATCCAGGCATCGGAAATTTCCGCGATCCTCAAGGAGCAGATCAAGAATTTCGGCCAAGAGGCGGAAGTCTCGGAAATCGGCCGGGTTCTCAGCGTCGGTGACGGGATCGCCCGCGTCTACGGGCTGGATCAGGTCCAGGCCGGTGAGATGGTCGAATTCCCCGGCGGCATCCGCGGGATGGCGCTGAACCTCGAGATCGACAATGTCGGCGTCGTGATCTTCGGCTCGGACCAGGACATCAAGGAAGGCGACACTGTCAAGCGGACCGGCGCCATCGTGGACGTCCCCGCCGGCAAAGGCCTTCTGGGCCGCGTGGTCGACGGTCTTGGCAACCCGATTGACGGCAAGGGCCCGATCGAGGACGTCGAGCGCCGGGTCGCCGACGTCAAGGCGCCAGGC
>CAYYZH010000302.1:0-3644 GCA_964475765.1 uncultured Limibaculum sp. | reverse complement strand
GTGCGCAGCTTGTCCCAGGCGCCGTTCAGCGTCATCAGGCCGTTGATCATCCCGCCCCAGCTCGGCATCCACAGGATGATCGAGAACACCATGCCCAGCGTCTGCGCCCAGTCGGGCAGCGCGGTGTAGTGCAGGTGGTGCGGACCGGCCCAGATATAGAGGAAGATCAGCGCCCAGAAGTGGATGATCGACAGCTTGTAGGAATAGATCGGACGCTCGGCCTGCTTGGGCACGAAGTAGTACATCATGCCGAGGAAGCCGGCGGTCAGGAAGAAGCCAACCGCATTGTGCCCATACCACCATTGGGTCAGCGCATCCTGAACCCCGGCGAACAGGGAATAGGAGGCCGAGCCGAAGATCGAGACCGGCATGGAGAGGTTCCGCACCACGTGCAGCATCGCGACGGTGACGATGAACGCGAGGAAGAACCAGTTGGCCACAAAGATATGCGGCTCCTTGCGGTTGATCAGCGTTCCCATGAAGACCGCGAGATACGCAACCCAGACGAGGGTCAGCAGAATGTCGACATGCCAGGGCAGCTCGGCATATTCCTTGCCCTCGGATCCGCCGAAGACATAGGACGTGGCGGCCAGTACGATCACGAGCTGATAGCCCCAGAACACCCACCACGCGAGGTTACCGCCCCAAAGCCGCGCGGCGCAGGTCCGTTGCACGATATAAAGCGACGTGCAGATCAGTGCGTTCCCGCCAAAGGCAAAGATGACGGCGGAAGTATGCAGAGGCCGGAGCCGGCCGAACGAGGTCCACGGCAGATCGAGGTTCAAGACCGGGAACGCCAGTTGGAAGGCGATCACAACGCCGACCAGAAAGCCGACGACCCCCCAGCCTGCGGTGGCGATCACCCCGGCGCGGATCACGTCGTCGCTGTACCCGGTGGGATCTGGCTGCGGTTCGGACTGCGGTTCGGACACCGGCTTGGGCTCGTGCAGCATCGTCCAGCCAAAGAGGAAGATCGCAACGATCAGAACGACCACGGCGTTGACCTGATAGGCGATGTCTTCGGCAAAATTGGCCGCCATCGCGGCCAGAACCGCGATCGCAGCGCAGATTGTGAGTTTGATGGGCAGCATCATGGCCAGCTCCTTGGGCGTGATTTGGGGCCGATGGGCTAAGACGGGCTGGCGTCAGTGCGACATCAGGACGGGGATGTGACTGCGTGCGACGACATCGCGGGTCACGCCGCCGAGGATCATCTCGGAAAAGCGCGAGTGCTCGTAGGCACCCATCACCAGAAGCCCGGCATCGGTCTGCGCGCAGGTGTTCAGGATGATGTCCGAAGTCGAGATACCGCCGGCCTGCTGCACGTTCAGCGTGGCATCCAGCCCATGGCGGCTGAGATGCTCCATGACGTCCTCGCCGGGCTTGCGGATCTCGTCCTCTTTTCCGACATGCAACACCATCACCCGCTGCTGATCTTCCAGCAGATCCATGGCATCCGAGAGCGCCCGTGAGGCCGCGCGTTGACCGTCCCAGGCCAGGATCGCGTGCCCGGATGCTTCCAGGCGTTCGAACCCGCGCGGTGCGATCAGGACGGGCCGACCACTGCGAATGGCGACGTCGTCAGGGTAGGCGTCGTTGTAGATCGAGCTGCCCTTGTCCGGCTGGCCCAGCACCACCAGATCGTAGGTCCGTCCAAGCCGGGACATGACATCGTTCGGCATGCCGGGAACACAGACGAAGTTGGCCCGGACAGCCTGTTCCTCGGTCTGCACCAGATTGTGGAACTCTGCCTCGATATGCGCCTCGGTCTCTTCGGCGCTGTGCTGAAGGATATCGAGCGCAGCCGCGGTCAGGTACATGTCGTATTGGGCCTGCGCATGGGGCAGGGCGTGGACGAAAACGCCGGTCAGATGCGCATCGTACCGCCGGGCCAGCGCGGCAGCGAGGCAAACCGCACGACCGGTTGCCTCGGTTCCATTGAAGTGAACCAGAATGTTCTTGATCGACATCGGAGCCTCCTTCCGGGTTCGGATTGAGGTCACCTTGTCATTAGGTCGGGGAAGGTTCCTTGATCGAGATCAAGTCAGGGCAAACTTTCAACTGACGTCGGCGATGTCCTCATCGCCCGCAAGACGAAACAGTCCGGAGACGTCGGTGATCTTCAGCGTACGCCGGTCGATCAGGTCGACGAGGCCGGTCTTGCGCATCCGCGTGAACTGGCGGCTGACGGTCTCGATGGTGAGCCCGAGATAGTCCGCGATGGCCTCGCGTGTCAGCGGCAAGTCGACGACCATGCCATTCGCCAGAGACGTCTTGGTCAGGTTCGCCCGGCGCCGGGCCAGAATGACCAGAAAGCTCGCGACCCGTTCCTGCGCGCTTTTGCGTCCGAGAAGGACCATCCAGTCGCGGGCTGCATCCAACTCGTCCATCGTCATCTCAAGTAGCCGCCGCTCCAGCGATTGGCTCTCCTGAAGAATGGTTTCGAACTGCGCGCGGCCAAAGAGGCACATCTTCACCGGCGATACGGCAACGGCCTCATAGGGTGCGTTTGGGCGCATCGGGCGACCGATAAAATCCGACGGGAACAGGAGGCCAACCATCTGCCGGCGACCATCCTCCAGCGTTTTGTGCAGCGCCGCGACACCGACCACGATCGAGCCGACGAAGGACATGGTCTCGCCCTCGCCGACGATCTCCTGACCCGGCTCGAAGTCCCGATAGTATTTGGTCTCGTCCAGACGCAGCAGTTCCTTGGGGCTCGAGTAACTGCATACGGCACGGTGGCGGATGGGGCACCCGCTACAGCGCTCAAGACCCTGCTTGAGATCCGGTGGAACGGCGGTTGTTTCCATGAAGAAACGGTAGTCGCAGTGGCCGATCGGTTCAAGATGCCCACATGCCGCATAACGCGGGTGAGGGTGCTTTTGACGCCCGGAAAGTATCAGCCGGGTTGGTAAAGCTCGCTCTCGGCCCCGAGGTAGCCGTCCCACGCGAACCAATAGGCGATATGGCCGGGCATCCGGGGCAGGCGCTCTCCGTCTGGGCCGATCAGGGCGTCTTCGGTGACGGCCCATGTCCCGCCCGGCCCTTCGATGCCCGTCGCGCCATAGGTGAGTTCCAGATCGCCCCGGTCATAGGCGCGCACGGTCTGTGTCTCAGCATTGCCGATCAGAACGACATTCGAAAGCCCGACGCTGTCATTGATCAACGCCTGCTCAGCAAAGGCCGAGATCGGCCACGCCTTGGCCCCTCCTGCAACGCGGATGCCGTAGACGACATCTTTTTGCTTCAACCGCGTCTGGTCGGTCACGGTCGGGAACATCAGATCCGGGGAGGCGAAGTAATCCGCATAGACAACGCCCGAGCCATAGTCGCGGATGTGTCCGGTCTCGATCGACAGCACTTTCGTTTCGGGATGCTGGGCGCGCCAGTCTCCCCATGAGGTGATCGTCACCGGCCGGATCTTCAGCTTGATCCCGGAATGGGCGAGCGGCCCGCCCACGGGCTCCCCGGTGAACTGGTTCCAGAGGCTCAGCGTCTCGCGGTCGAACATCAGCTTGTTGGACCGGTAAAGAAAGCCCGACGAGCCAAAGACGAACGGCGCCTCGCGGCCCTCGAAATCGGTTTCAAAGAGGATGCCCGCCCCGCAGAGCGTGCAATAGGCGAGCGCCACCGGAACGCCG
>CAYYZH010000301.1:0-3657 GCA_964475765.1 uncultured Limibaculum sp. | reverse complement strand
ATGATGTGGCGGTGCCCGGCGACTACATGGTCAAGATCCTCGCAGGCGAGGGGATGCTCGACACAATTGCAACGGGTGAACTGGCCAATGTCGCCAATATCGAAGAGCAGTGGGTCGATGTCGATTTTGACCCCGGTCGGAAACATTCGATTCCGTACCAGTGGGGGTCGACCAGCTTCATGGTCAATCGCGACAGCTACAAGGACGACATCCGCACGACGGATATCATCTTCAACCCGCCGGACGCGCTGAAGGGCAAGATCAATGTCTTGGACAGCCAAGGCGAAGTTCTGGCGCTGGCGTCGATCCACCTTGGTATCCCGCAATGCACGACAGACCGCGATCAACTCAAAGCGCTCGATGATCTGATGCAGGGCGCAAAGGCACATTGGGCCTCGTTCAACTCAGATGGGGCGAAGGATGTGCTCGTTTCGGGCGACGTCGATGTCGGCATGATCTGGAACGGGTTCGGGGCGAAGGCTCGCATCGAAGGCGCGCCGGTCGAGTATTCCTATCCCAAAGAGGGTTTCATCGTCTGGATGGACAATGTGGTGCTCCTGAAGGACGCGCCGAATCGCGAGAATGCGATCAAGTTCATGGACTTTCTGCTGGAGCCGGAGAACATCGCGGCTGTATCGAACTTCGCGCAGTATTCGGCCGGTGTGAAGGGCGTGACGCCTCTGCTCGATGAGGCGCTTCAGACTTCGCCAGAACAGAACCCGCCCGCGGATGCGCCGGCTGGCACGTTCGTGCAGGTCTGCGATGAAGCCACTCAGAAGGTCTATGACCAGATCTGGACCCGGCTGAAGAAGTAATGCGCCTCGCGCTCTATCAGGGACCATCGCCGGCGGGAGATATCCCGGCGGCGTTCGAGGCGGTTGGCCTGACGCTGGCCGCCTCTTCGGCGGCGGGGGTCGACGTCGCGGTTTTTCCCGAGGTCTTTCTACCGGGCTACAATGTCGACGACATCCAGGGCCAAGCGCTCGATGGCGACTGGGTCATGCGTCTCGCGGATCTGGCCCGTAGCGCAGGCGTTGCGCTGGTGATCGGTCTGGCCGAACGGGACGGCAGCGATGTCTACAACACAGCGCTTGCGATTGGCTCTGACGGGGCGGTTCTTACCCGGTTTCGAAAGATCCAACTTTTCGGTGCGCGCGAGCGCGGGATCTACAAGCCGGGATCAGACTATGTGACCTTTGACCTGGCAGGCCGCACGATTGGGCTTCTGGTCTGCTATGATGTCGAGTTCCCCGAGCATGTCCGCGCTCTTGTCCGAAAAGGGGCCGATGTAATCCTGGTTCCCACCGCGAACATGAAGCCCTTTGACAACGTGAACCGCTATGCGGTGCAGGCCCGCGCGATGGAAAACGCGATCACCGTCGCCTATTGCAACTATTGCGGAGTAGAGGGCGATCTTGAGTATATCGGCGCTTCTGTAATTGCGGGGCCCGAGGGCGATCCGCTGGCGATGGCTGGGCCCGGTCCGACGCTTCTGATCACTGACATTCCTGCCACAGGTGACGCTCTGGAACGTCCAACAGAGCATCTTGTGGATTTACGCCTGATCCATGAATGACGTAGCCCGAAGCAGTGGGGGCTCTGGATCATGGAGATGAGACAATGAACCGCCACGTTGCCCGGACCTTTGCGCTTTTGGCTTTGTTCTTTCCCTCCTGGGCCTATGCTAGTGACCTTGGCCTCGAGGTTAAGGGCGGGGTCTCGTATCATGATTTCCGGTTCATCGCGGCCGATCCTGTGGAGGAGGGGCTGGACGTCAATCTCGAGCTGCTGTTCCCGGCGTTCGAATTCACAAAACCCATATTCAGCCCTCGGCCCCATATCGGCGCACAGGTCAACGTCGGAGGGCGCACCAGCCAAGTCTATGCGGGTCTGACTTGGACGTTCTACCTCACGGACGGGATCTGGTTCGCGCCCGCCGTGGGCGGATCGATCAACAATGGCGAGACCACGCGTCTTGGCTTGACCCGCAAGGCGCTCGGGAGCCCGGTTCTGTTCAGGTTGTCGGCCGAGCTTGGGGTCGATCTGACGGAGAACGTTAACGCCTCGCTTTACTACGATCACGAGTCGAATGCGTTCTTGGCCGATCTCAATCCAGGTCTCGACAATGCGGGTGTGCGTCTTGGCTACAGGTTCTGAGCGCTTTAGCGAGAGGGGGACAGATGAAACCGATAAAGGAGACTGACCGCCGGGTTGCGAATGTCAGCACTTCGCCATTTGAGCCTTTCTTGGATGAGGAGGGCAATTCGGACGGCGAGGTCTTGCAGGTCAACGGCGGGCGCACAGGCTATGGGTTTCACGTCTACCGCATGGCGCCGGGCACAAGTTCTGCCGCTCACGAACATCTGGGGGATGAGGAATTTTTACTCATCGAAGGCGACCTGACCGACCATGATGGGTACGAATACAAGCCCGGTGATCTGGTCTGGTTGCGCTCGGGCACCCAGCACAATTCGACCACGAAGAACGGCTGTGTGCTTGCGGTCTACCTTCATGATCTCAGGATGCTCTGATGGGTCGCGATCCTCGCTACGATGTGCTGTTCGAGCCGCTTCAGATCGGTCCGGTCACGGCGAAAAACCGCTTCTATCAAGTACCCCACTGCAACGGCGGAGGGTATCGCGATCCATCCGCAGCGGCGGCCATGCGCGGGGTCAAGGCTGAAGGCGGCTGGGGCGTTGTCTTTACCGAGCAGTGCGAGCTGCATCATACGTCAGAGATCACGCCGTTCATCGAGTTACGGCTCTGGGAGGATCAGGACATTCCGGGCCTTGCCCGGATGGCCGAGCAGGTGAAGGCACATGGGGCGCTGGCGGGCATCCAGCTTGCCTATTCCGGGATTAACGGGCCGAACTTCTATACTCGCGAAGTACCTTTGGCCGTAACCGGGATGCCGATCCGCACCTTCACGAACGATCCCGTGCACGCACGAACCATGGATCTGGAGGATATTCGCGACTTGCGACGCTGGTTCGTGAACGCCGCGCGTCGTGCCAAGACAGCAGGTTTCGATTTGATCTGCCTCTATGGGGCGCACGGGTTCGGCATCCTCCAGCATTTTCTCTCGACCATCACAAACCACCGAACTGACGCTTACGGTGGCAGTCTGGAGAACCGCTCGCGGTTCATTCGCGAGGTGGTGACAGACGTTCGTGAGGCCGTTGGGGAGACGGTGGGCATTACCCTGCGCCTGTCGCTGGACGAGATGATGGGCGATCTGGGGTTTGCCAATTCCGAGGTCCGTGACTTCGTTGAGATGCATGGTGATTTGCCGGATCTTTGGGATCTGGCGCATGGAACCTGGGAAGACTGCTCCGGCCCCTCGCGGTTCAAGGAAGAGGCGGCACAGGAAGAACTCGTTCGCGGTATTCGCGACCTGACCTCAAAACCTGTGGTTGGTGTGGGTCGCTTCACCTCTCCGGACACTATGGTGCGGCAGATCAGGACAGGGGTGCTGGACCTGATCGGCTGCGCCCGTCCGTCGATTGCCGATCCTTTCCTGCCACGTAAAGTGGACGAGGGACGTGTTGAGGACATTCGCGAGTGCATTGGTTGCAACATCTGCATCACTGGCGACATGACCATGGCGATCAGCCGCTGCACCCAAAACCCCAGCTTCATGGAGGAATGGCGCAAGGG
>CAYYZH010000300.1:0-3744 GCA_964475765.1 uncultured Limibaculum sp. | reverse complement strand
TCACCGTGCGCCTTGGTCAGAGAACCGCGACCGATGACGCCGAGGGTAAGGTGATTAGCTCATCCGAGCACCGCCCCTCCGATAAAGAGATCTCGCAAGCTCTGGCAGCGTTCCAAGGCGACATCCTCCAGATCCCACCACAGTTCTCTGCCGTAAAAGTCGAGGGTGCGCGGGCATATGATCTGGCCCGGGACGGCATTGAGATGGACCTCGAGGCCCGGCCCTTGTGGATCGAGCGGATAGAAATGATCGCCCGCCCGGATGCGGACCATGTCGAGATCGAGATGGTTTGCGGCAAAGGCGGATATGTCCGCTCGATCGCGCGGGATCTTGGCGAAGCGCTCGGTTGCGGAGCGCACGTCGCCACCTTGCGTCGGACGGCGTCTGGAGGGTTCTCGGTGGACGGAGCGCTTTCCTTCGACCGACTAGATACGATCCGCGAGGAGGGCGGCGATGATCTTCTGCTGCCGCTGGAGGCAGGGCTGACAGATCTGCCCGAGGTTGCAATCCGAGAGCAACAGGCCAACCAGCTGCGCAACGGTAATCCCGCGCCTCTTACACATGCTGATTTGGATTATGGCGACGAGGCCTGGGCGTCCTTTGATGGATCGCCTGTGGCCATCGTCATGTATCGGGGCGGGCAGTTACACCCGAGCCGGGTTTTCGTTTTCGGCTAGACCCCGCGTACGTACCGCGGGGTCGATTGTTTCGATCGTCTCCACACCCAAGAGAGGGCCTCGGATCTTGAACAGGAGCGGCGTCTCAACCGCGATTGGGCAGCGGGCGGGATCAGCGCCTTTGGGGACGAGTGCCCGGTTGTCGAACTTCACGCCCAGCGGCAGACCGGCGTCGTTGTAGAGCACGGTATCCACGACACAGAGCATGCTGCCGACCGCCAGCGAGGCAATCGCATCGCCGATGCAGGCGCCGTCGATCTTGAGGCGCGCGGCTCCGGTCTCTTCAGGCAGGGTGCGCCGCACATACTCTCCGACAATTTCGAAGCGCAGTTTGCTGTCCTTGCCGCCCAAGAGCGTGTTGATCAGGCTGATGCTGGGCAGGGTTTCGCCGAGCATGTTGTAATGGCGATCTTTGGTGCGCAGCTCCGCGTAGCGTGCAGGCTCCTGCAATCCGGCCCCGTCATCGCCGTTGCGGACCACCTGAACGCCGTCGGCGTTTTCGGCATAGCCCTGGTAAGCACAGACGGCGCGCGAGATATCGACGCCTCCATCCGACGAAACGGCATAGAATTTGCCGGGTGCAACCAGGCTGAATGGCTGTGCGGTGGCAAGACCGCTCATACGGATCACGTCCGCCTGCGTGATGGTTCCCAGAACCAAAGTACCGCTCACAAGGGCAATGGTGGTGGCGGCGACGGCGAGTTTTCTGAAAGTCAGCATTGTAAAATTCCTTCTGAAAATTTCGTATCGGCCCAGACCTGCCGAGTGGCGGCACACTGTCCGGGCGACCCCGGACAGCGGCTCATGGCCTTAGCCGGGGCAGCAAATCCCGCTACCGCAGTCGTAATAGCCCACCGGACAAGCCAGTGCGGGTGCGGACACAGTCAGGATCAGTACGGTCAAAATCGATTTCATAACATTCCTCCATCAATTGCTTTCGATGGGGCGATCATAGTCAACACGCAGTGGTTGATCTGTAGCAGATGATTCAATCTGTCAGCATTTCTGACTCTCTTTTTGCTGTTTGCGAAACGGGGCATCCGCTTCGCCCCGAGAAAGATCTGGATTTTTCCCGATAACACAGCCATATACCGCCGCACTGCCCGATTGAGGGGCAGGGCCTGATCTCAAATGACCGTGCTGGACGACATCCCGGCTCTGGCCTTTGGGACCAGGAGTTACCCAAAAACAAGAAAGGATATCGGATGTCGATTACGTCAGAGCGCAAGGAAGCGCTGATCAAGGAATATGCGACCAAGGATGGCGATACCGGCAGCCCCGAGGTCCAGATCGCGATCCTGACCGAACGGATCACCAACCTGACCGAGCACTTCAAGGGCCACAAGAAGGACAACCACTCTCGGAGAGGTCTTCTGAAGATGGTCAGCCAGCGCCGCAAGCTTCTCGACTACACCAAGGCCAAGGACGAAGCGCGCTATCAGGACATCATCAAGCGTCTGGGTATTCGCCGCTGACGCCATCGCGCCTGGCCCTCAAGGTCGGGCGCGTTTCGTTTGGGCTGGTCCGGATGCCCCGGCGGGCGCCTATGAAGCGCCCATCGAAATTCCCGGCACCCACGTCCGAGTGTGCACGCCTCTGACCCCTGGTGTGCGCCATGGAAATCTGAAACGGGGTCCGTGCCAGGACGGGCACGTTGCGCGGGGCGGCCATACGGGCCGGGCTCGCTGAAAAGGAAAACGAATGTTTGATATCGTACGCAAGGAAATCGAGTGGGGCGGCGAGACGCTGAGCCTCGAGACGGGTAAGGTTGCCCGGCAAGCCGACGGCTCGGTCATCGCCACCTACGGCGAGACGACTGTGATGGCCAACGTGGTCTTCGACAAGAAGCCCAAGATCGGTCTCGATTTCTTTCCGCTGACCGTCAACTACACCGAAAAATACTATGCCGCGGGCAAGATACCCGGCGGCTTCTTCAAGCGCGAGGCGCGTCCGACCGAGAAAGAGGTTCTGACCAGCCGCTTGATTGACAGACCGATACGTCCGCTCTTCGTGCCGGGCTTCAAGAACGAAACCCAGGTTATGATCACGGTCTTGAGCCATGACATGGAAAACGATCCCGACATCATCGGCATGATCGCGGCCTCGGCTGCGCTGACGATTTCGGGCGCACCGTTCCGTGGCCCGATCGGGGCGGCTCGTGTCGGCTTCACCGAAGGCGACTATGTGCTGAACCCCAAGGTCGACGACATGAACAAGCTGGTCGACAATCCCGATCAGCGTCTGAACCTCGTGGTTGCCGGCACCAAGGACGCGGTCATGATGGTCGAGTCCGAAGCGTATGAGCTTTCCGAGGCTGAGATGCTCGGCGCCGTGACTTTCGGGCACAACGCCATGCAGCCGGTGATCGACATGATCATCGATCTGGCCGAGGACGCGGCGAAGGAGCCGTTCGACTTCCAACCCGACGACAACTCCGAGCTTTACGCCAAGATCAAGGGTCTGGGCGAGGACGCGGTGCGCAAGGCCTTTGCCATCACCGACAAGCTCGAGCGTCAGGATGCGATTTCCGCGGCCCACACGATGGTCAAGGAAGGGCTCTCCGAGGAAGATCTCGAGAACGAGGGCGGCGTGAAATCCTGCCTGAAGGAACTCGACAGCGAAGTCCTGCGCGGCGATGTCATCGCGACCGGCAAGCGCATCGATGGCCGTGATCTGACGACCGTGCGGCCCATCGTGTCGGAAGTCGGCATGCTGCCGCGGACGCACGGCTCGGCGCTGTTCACGCGTGGCGAGACGCAGGGTCTGATCGTGACCACGCTGGGCACCGGCGACGATGAGCAGATCATTGACGCGCTCGAAGGCGATTGGCGTGAGCGGTTCCTGCTGCACTATAACTTCCCCAGCTACTCGGTGGGTGAGACCGGACGCAATGGACCTCCGGGACGTCGTGAGATCGGTCACGGAAAGCTGGCTTGGCGCGCACTGCAAGCGGTGCTGCCGGCGGCGACCGACTTCCCCTACACGATCCGGCTGGTCTCGGAGATCACGGAATCCAATGGTTCGTCCTCGATGGCCACGGTCTGCGGCGGCTCGCTCTCGATGATGG
>CAYYZH010000299.1:0-3759 GCA_964475765.1 uncultured Limibaculum sp. | reverse complement strand
GTTGACGGTGTGGGTTGAAGCCGGGAGACGGCGGGCGCGATCCGGTCCGGCCAACTAGAACCCGCCAACAATGCCCCGGTCAACTGGCCTGCCACCAGCCTGTGGCGATAACAACCAAACAGCCAGAAGATGATTTGGGGTGGTTTTCCCTCTGTTTTTCGGGTTTACGCTTTGGTAGGCTTTAGAGACGTGTCCGATTGAGCGGAAGAAATGACTTCGACAAATGAATCTAGTCTGTCGGTAACATCAAAAGATTTTGCTGACTGTACCCTGGTCTCCGTCAATGGACGTGTGGATCATACCAACTCCGACCGGTTTCTTGCCGAGCTCGGCGCCATTTCCGATGGCGTGAGCAAGAACGGCGGCATGGTCGTGGACCTCGCCGGGTTGGAGTTCATCACCAGTGCGGGCCTGCGCGCCCTGTTGCTGGCGCAACGAACTGTCAACATGTCAGGTGGCAAGCTTGTGGTCTGCGGGATCAGCGGTGTGGTGAAGGAAGTGTTCAGAATATCGAAATTCGATGCTTTGCTGTCGGTCTCGGACGAGACGAACGAGGCCGTCGGCATGATATCCAGCGCAGCTGCAGAGGCATTTTCCAGCTGAAGATATGACGATATCCGTTAAGTTCTGGGGCACTCGGGGGTCCATCCCCCGCCCTCAGGCATCCGAGCAAATCCAAGCGCGGCTGCGTGCTGTTTTGAACGAGGCCGCGCCCGAGGATATTGCCACGCCTGCGGATGTCGATGCATTCGTCAACGGGGGGTGTCGCGGCGCGCTGCCGACGATCTATGGCGGGAACACGGCCTGTGTCGAGGTCTACGAGGAGGGCGGCCCGTCGC
The DNA here is from genome assembly GCA_964475765.1 of uncultured Limibaculum sp. GTDB lineage: Bacteria > Pseudomonadota > Alphaproteobacteria > Rhodobacterales > Rhodobacteraceae > Thermohalobaculum. The sequence goes on along the minus strand of CAYYZH010000299.1, from coordinate 2,920 downwards.
TTCTGATCGACATGGGATCGGGCGCGCGTGAATACGCCAACCGCATTCTGCGCACGGTGGGACCGGTCTCGCCCGAACCCTTCCATGTCCTGATGTCCCATTTCCATTGGGACCACATCATGGGCTTCCCGTTCTTCATCCCGGCCTACATCCCCGGCAATGTGATCCACATCTATTCCTGCCATGACAACGTGGAGGAGGCCTTCCGCCGCCAGCATGGCGCGCCATCCTTCCCCGTGCCGTTCGACATTTTGGGCGCCGAGATCAACTTCCATGTGATCGATCCGACCGAGACGCACAATATCAACGGCTACGAGGTCGCGGCGCACGAGTTGAACCATGCCGGCAAGGCCTATGGGTTCCGGATCGGGCGGGGGGATCGGCAGATCGTTTATGCCTCCGATGCCGAGCACAAGCCCGAGATGATCACAGACGACTACCCTTATGTCGACTTCATCAAGGATGCGGATGTTCTGATCTTTGATGCGCAGTACTCGCTGGCCGAGGCGACGTCGGTGAAAGAGGATTGGGGCCATTCCTCGAATGTCGTCGGCGTGGAACTCGCGCTGATGGGCGACGTCAAACACCTCCTCTTTTTCCACCACGAACCCCTGAACGATGACGAACGGCTTGACCAGATCGTTCAGGAAGCGCGCCGGATCGAACAGATCATGCGACGCAACAAGGCCCCGCTCAGGATCGACGGCGCCTATGACGGGCTCGATCTGAAGCTCTGATGGCGGCCCAGGACAGCGCGACCTCCGGCCGGCTGCTCCGCGCATCTGAGATCACCGGCCTGATCCTGACCGCGCTGGTTGTTGCGGCCCATTTGGCCATCAGCTGTGCTGGCTGGGCGACCGACTGCACGCAGGACGTCGCCTGGCGCAATTACTGGTGGGACACGCTGCATCGGCAGTTCCCGCGGGATCGCAAACCCGTGGCCGAGGCACCCGCCGTCGTTGTCGCGATCGATGAGGAAACCCTCTCGGGCCACTTCCCCTGGCCATGGCCGCGCAACAAGACCGCGGCGCTGGTCGACCGCATCCGGGCCTCCGGCGCGATCACGCTTGGGGCCGATCTCATCCTCTCCCAGCGCGATCCGTTCTCGCCCAAGCTCATGTCCAAGTACTTCCGTGATCAGGGCGTCGATGAGATCGCGGAGCCGATGGGCCGGCTCGGCGGCAGCGACATCGTCTTTCGCAAGGCCATGCACGATCTGCCGACGGTGTTACCGGTGGCGGGCGCACATGTGGCCGGGGACCAGATAGATGCGTCCTGTGAGTTTCAGGCGCCCGTGGTCGTGCTCGATCCAGAGGACATGGACCTGCCCGGCAACATCAACGGAGCCGATCCGCCGTTGCCAATCTATCAGGAGGCCGCCCTTGGCTTCGCCGCGATCGATGTCGAGACAGGGACCGATTTCGTCATTCGCTCGGTCGATGCGGTTCAGCAGATCTGTGGCAAGCCAATGATCCTCCTCGGGCCGGAGACGTTGAGGATCGCCGAAGAGGGGTTCTTCTCGACAGTCCGCGAAATCCGGTTTGGCCGAGAGGTGGTCCTCGGGGATATTGGAAGCGAGACCGCGAGCCGGTTTCCCACGGAGCGCGATGGTACGTTCTGGATGCATTTCGGACCGGTCCTCGAAGATCGCTATATCGCCGCAAAGGATCTTCTGGACACGCCCGATCCCGATCCACGACTGGCGGGCAAGATTGTCTTTCTCGCCGTCGTCGATCTCGGCCGGATCGACCAGTACAAATCGCCACTGGGGCAAACGATTTTCGGCATCGAGGTTCATCTGCAGATGGTCGAGCAGATCGTAGATGGCGCGTTCCTGCGCCGTCCTCAGCTGCTCTTCTGGCTCGAGCTGGCGATCATCGTCGCCGGCTGTCTTCTCGTGGTGAAGTTGGTGCCAGTGCCGCGGGCCAAGCCTGCGAAATCGGTCATCCTGATTATCGTCGGGCTGGCCGGTCTCGGTGCCGTCGGGGCGGTGGCGTTCGACAGCGGGTTTTTGCTTGATGCGGCAACGCCTGTGGGTGGGATCGGGCTGGTGGCCGTCGGTGTGCTCTCCGCCACGCTGATCGAGCGCGATCGGGCCCGGTTGAAGTTCGAGATCGATCTGCAAACCTCACGCGCCGATCAGGCCCAGCTTCAGGGTGAGCTTGATGCCGCGGCCCGCATCCAGACCGCGCTGCTGCCGCCGCGCCAGTTCTCGGCCGAGGATCTTGTCGATCTCGCCTGTTTCATCCGGCCCGCGCGGACCGTTGGCGGCGATTTCTACGATCACTTCATGATCGACGATCAGCATCTCTTCTTCCTGGTCGCCGATGTCTCGGGCAAGGGCGCGGATGCCTCGCAGTTCATGCTGCTGTCGAAAACGCTCTGGAAGAGCGTCGCGCTGCGGACCGGCATCGATCTCGACAGCATCCAGCTCAAGGCAAATTCCGAGATCACCCGCGAGAATGCGGAGATGATGTTCGTCACGGGTCTGTGCGGGATCTATAATCTCGAAACCTGCGAGCTGACCTATTCCAGCGCCGGACATGATACCCCGTTCATCTTCGGGGACGAGCGTGCCCCGGAACAGTTGGCGGTGTTTTCCGGCCCACCCGCCGGTCTGATGGATGGCGTCGAGTTTCCTGTGGGTCAGATCACGCTTAAGCCCGGTGATCGGCTTTGCATCTTCACCGATGGTGTGACCGAGGCGATCAACGCCCAAGGCGAGCTTTTCGGTGTCGACCGCCTGACTGAGGCATTGAAAGTTGCCGAGCCTGGCCTCACCAGTGCCGATCTGGTGGACCATATCGTTGGCTCGGTCGAGGCGTTCTCGACAGGTTTCGAGCAGTCCGATGACATTACGCTGATGATCGTCAGTATTCCCGACATCTGGGGCGGCTGATCTCGAGAGGTTCCGGCTCTC
>CAYYZH010000298.1:0-3800 GCA_964475765.1 uncultured Limibaculum sp. | reverse complement strand
TTGAAATCAACTTTCCGCGTGTCGAAGGATACCGCGTCGATCTGCCCGAAGAGAGGATTTCGGCCACCTTCACAGACGACAGCCGATTGGTCGTCGATCCGTCAATGATCGGCCCTTCCCGCGTTACCATGCAAGGCATTGTCGGGGAGACGGAAGAACTCGCCGCCAAAGGTTTTGGCGATCAACGGCCAAGCGCGATTGCCTATTCCCTCGCCGCCCATTTGCTCAAACGCTTCGCAGACGAAAGTGGTGATCTGCCAGTCCATCTGTTCGGTCAGGTCCGCCGGATCGTGCGGCGCTGGCTCGATGAGGGTTATCTGGAGTTGAAAGGCGTGCCCATGGGCGTGCTCGACTTCCTTGAGATCAAGGATCAGGCGGCGGAGCGTATCTATCTCGCGTGCCAGCGGTTTGAGCACGGCGAAAATGCGATCAAGGCAATCCTCGATCCCTACAATCCGCGATCATCCACCCGCTTCGTGGGCTTCACGACCAGTAAGGATGTCTACGCGACCGACCCGCGCCGGAGCCATGTCAGCCATGTCGTTTGTGACAGCACTTGGGAGGCAGAACTAGCCCGCGTGCTTGAAACGCATCCGCGTGTCGTCGCCTATGTGAAAAATCAGGGCCTCGGTCTCGAAGTGCCTTATCGGGATGGAGCCGTGCCGAGGCGATACGTGCCAGATATGCTGGTGCGGCTAGATGACGGTCGCGGACCAGACGACCTTCTCAATCTGGTTCTAGAGACCAAGGGCTACCGCAAAGGTGATGCACAACTCAAAGCCGAGACGATGAACACGCTTTGGGTGCCTGGGGTGAACAATCTCGGTTCGCATGGGCGCTGGGCGTTCGCGGAGTTCGTGGACATGCCATTGATTGAACAGGATTTTGGTCAGTTGATCCAGAAATTGCTGACACCCAAAGATAAAGAGGACCAATCATAATGGCCCGAAAACCCAAACCTCCCAAACAGGTCGGCACGCTCAATTATGAGAAGGAAGTCCGGCGCAACATTCCCACTGCGGAGATGGCCGATCTGGCCGCGATGCAGGAGGAGATGGAGCCGTTGCAACCCGTTGCATATCCGCGTGCGCGGCCCTTGGCAGAAGGCGAAGTGCGTGAGCGCAATGAAGACCTCGATCCGCAGATTGTCTGGAACGGGGCGAAGATCACATTGACCAACGATCAGATCGAGCAGCTTGCCGAAACTGGCTCAATCGAGATTGGTGATGCGCAATTGGTATGGCGCGGCAAGGACCAGCAGGACTGGTCCGACTTGGTCGTCACCGCGCCGCCACTCTACATTCAGGAGAAGGTTCACCCCAAGGCCATCATTGACGATCTGGTGCGGCAGACCGAGGAGGCTCGCGAAGATAACACCGACGCGCCGGACCTGTTCGCCGACTTCAACGGCATCGACGATCCGATGGCGCGGACAGAGTTTTATCAGCACGATCAACATTGGTCGAACCGCATGATCCTTGGCGACAGCCTGCAAGTGATGGCAAGTCTAGCCGAGCGCGAGGCGCTCAAGGGTAAAGTGCAGGCGATCTATTTTGATCCACCTTACGGGATCAAGTTTAATTCAAACTGGCAAGTTTCCACGCAAGACCGCAAAGTTGCAGACGGAAAACAAGCGGACATCAGTAGAGAGCCGGAGCAGGTGAAAGCATTCCGTGATACGTGGAAAGATGGCATTCACTCTTACCTGACTTATCTAAGGGACAGAGCATGTGTGATGAGGGAACTCCTCACTGAAAGTGGTTCGCTTTTTGTCCAAATCAGTGATGAGAATGTTCATCGGGTCCGTTCGGTTTTGGATGAAGTCTTTGGTGACGAGAACTTTGTCTCTCTAATTACCGTGCGCAAGACGACCAGCGAGGGAAGTTCCCTCATCGGATCAACGTGTGACTATGTGGTTTGGTATGCCAAGCGAAAGTCGGAGACAAAGTTCCGGCAAGCATTCTTGCCAAGAAGTGACGAAGCAGAAGCACGTTATTCCGGCATCGCGGAAGATGGCAGGGCCTTTCGCTCGGACAACATCACCAGTTCACGGTCCGCAGGAGAGGGTGATGTTACTAAATTCGATTGGCACGGGCAGACTTTTGATCCCGGCAACGGCACCTTTAAGACAACTCATGTTGGACTAACTAGGCTTGGAAAGGCGGATCGCTTCTATGTGTCCTCAAACGGCAAGCTGAATTACAAGCGGTTTGCGGATGACTTCGGTTATGGCCCTGTGGGCAATCTTTGGTCGGATATAAGCGGAGCAGTCCAAAGCCGATCTGATCCCAAAATCTATGTCGTTCAAACCGGGGCAAAGGTGATCGAACGTTGCCTTCTGATGGCAAGCGACCCCGGCGATCTCGTTCTCGACCCCACTTGTGGGTCAGGGACAACAGCATATGTTGCCGAGGAATGGGGTCGTAGGTGGGTAACGATAGACACCAGTCGAGTTGCGTTGGCTCTTGCTCGCACTCGGCTGATGGCTGCTCGGTATCCTTGGTATCTTCTGTCTGACAGTGAGGAGGGAAGGCATAAGGAGGCCGAGATCACCGGAAAGCCTCCGCAAGAAGGAAGAACATTTGGAGATATCAGGCAGGGATTTGTCTACGAGCGTATTCCGCATATCATGCTCAAAGACATCGCCAACAATGTAGAAATCGACATTATTTGGGAGAAGTGGGCAGACAAGCTACGTTTGCTTCGCGAAGAACTAAACGAAATCACCGGCGAAAATTGGCAAGAATGGGAAATCCCGGACGCTCCGAGCGATGATTGGTCCTCGAACATCGTAGGTGTCCACGGTGCATATCAAAAGGCGCGCATTTCACGACAAAATGAGATCGACATTTCAATCAAACGGAGTGCCGACTTCGAGTTTCTCTACAACAAGCCCTACACCGATCCCAACCGGGTGCGAGTGGCAGGACCATTCACCGTCGAAAGCCTCTCACCGCATCGCATCGTCCCCGCCGATGCAGAGGAATTGGTCGATCTAATCGACGCCGAAGCAGAAGGAGTGGAAGGCAGAGCCGCGAAACGCAGCGCACCGTCATCCCCGGAAACCGACTTCGCCGCGATGGTCATCGAGCACCTCAAGACGGCTGGCGTGCATCAGACCGACAAAGCCGACCGGATCACCTTCACCAGCCTGCTGCCCTTCGCCGGACGCGGCTATATCGGCGCGGAAGGTCTGTTCATGGAAGGCGAGACAGAGCGCCGCGCTGCGATCTTCATCGGGCCGGAGTTCGGCACGCTTTCCCGCGTCCAATTGACCGCCGCCGCCCGCGAGGCTGCTGAAAGCCGTTTCGACGTGCTGATTGCTGTCAGCTTTGCTTTCGATGCCCACGCATCCGAACTCACTAGGCTCGGTCCGCTGCCGATCCTCAAGGCTAAGATGAACCCCGATCTGCATATGGCGGGCGAACTCAAGAACACGGGCAAGGGCAACCTGTTCACCGTCTTCGGCGAGCCAGACATCGACATTCTGGAAGAAGAAGATGGCAAGATCGCCGTGCGCGTGAACGGCGTGGACATCTACGATCCAAACACGGGTGATGTCCGCTCCAGCGATGTGAAGGGCATCGCCACTTGGTTCATTGACACGGCCTACAACGAAGAGAGTTTCTTCGTCCGGCACGCCTACTTCCTCGGCGCGAAGAACCCTTACAAGCAGCTTCAAACGACCCTCAAAGCCGAAATCAATGAAGAGGCATGGGCAACTCTAAACCGCAACGTCTCACGGCCCTTTGAGCGCCCGAAGAGCGGCAGGATCGCAGTGAAGGTCATCAACCACTTCG
>CAYYZH010000297.1:0-3806 GCA_964475765.1 uncultured Limibaculum sp. | reverse complement strand
GCTTGCGCACGCCCTGTCGGAAGGGTTTCTCCGGCTGATAGGGCTCGGCTGTGGACGCATCGCCGCCTGTTGGGGCCGGCGCTGCCGGAGGTGGGTTCAGCGGCTGCGCGAATGCCGATTGCTGAGGCGCGGGTTGCTGCGCCGGAGGAGGCGATGATGAGGCAGGCGGCGCGCTTTGCGCAGCGGGCGGCAGGGTCGGCCCGGCAGAGGGCTGCGCGACGGGAGGCGCGGGAACAGGCGGTGCTGGAGTAGGCGTTGGCTGAGGCGCATAGGCTGCCGTCGCCGCCGGTGCGGGTGGGGGCGCGGGTTGCGGTGTCGGCGCTGCGATCGCGGGCATCACCGGGGTCTCGCCGATGCGGGGCGAGGGGTTCGCCTTGACCGCGCCAAAGCCGAGACGCGCGGCCTCCGCCTCCATCTCCGGATCCTGCGGCGCATAGCCTTCCGCAGGAGTGCCCGAGGCCACGCCCGCTGCGACCCGGCCCCGAGGGCCTTGTTCGGAGAACGGCTCTGGCGCGAGCCCCGTGCGCTTGCGCTCACCGATCCGGCCTTCTTCGTCCGTGACGGTTTCAGGGATCTCGACCCGCGCGCCCTGCCCGCCCCCGATAAGGCTTGAGGCCGCCATGGCCTCCCCGGACAGCGCCCAGCCAGATTTCTGCGCGGCGACCTGACAGCTCTCGATCAGGGCGCAGTTTTTGGCCTGACGCCGGTGGGCTTTCATGTCGCCATCGCGATACGCGTTGAGAATGCGCAGCTCGATCGGGTCCATTGCGACCGTCTCCGCCACCTTGTCCATATGACACTCGATGGCGAAATCGACCGCGGTGATCCCGAACCCGCGCATGGCGGTCGAGGGCGTGCGGTTCGTATAAACGCAATAGACGTTCGAGGCGACGTTGGGGATCGTGTACGGCCCCGGCAGGTGCCCCGTCGATTTCTGCACCGCGTAAGAGCTGAGCCGCGTAAACGCGCCCGCATCGAAGAGACCGGTGAACTGGCGCGCAACGATCCGCCCGTCGGCCATCACCCCGTCCTTGATGCGCCAGCGCTCACCGCCGCGCGGCGCGCCGACCTGCATCTCCTCAACACGGTCCCATTGGTACTTAACCGGACGGCCCGTCAGCATCGCACCCAGCACCGCAAGGGGTTCATGATGGCTGTCGACTTTGCCGCCGAACCCGCCACCGACCGTGCCGCCAATGAAGTGCAGGCGGCTGGACGGCATGTCGAGATGCTTGGCGGTTGTGCCCAGCGAGAAGAACAGCGCCTGCGTCGAGGTATGACAGACAAAGCGATCGTTGGTCTCGGGCGCGGCGATCGCGCCGCAGGTCTCCATCGGCGCCTGCTCGATAGGCGACATCTGATACTCGCCCTCGACGATGTGATCGGCGCTGGCAAAGGCCGCCTCGACATCGCCAAAGCGCAGCTTCTGATGATCGTATCGGTCGTGATAGTCGAACGTGTTGTTGGGATAAGTGTCGTTGACGACCGGCGCCTCGGGCTTCATCGCGGCCTCGACATCGAGGACATGGGGCAACTCTTCCCACTCGACCTGTACCCGGGCCACAGCATCGCGCGCTGCCCGTTCGCTTTCGGCGATCACGGCCAATATCGGTTGGCCCTTGTAGGCGATCTTGTCCGGCGCCAGCAGCGGCTCGTCATCCCGTCCGAAATTGATCAGCGAGAGCAGCGTGTTCATGTTGACGGGCACGTCCGAGGGCCGGATCAGGCGAACCACGCCCGGCATCGCCTCGGCGGCAGAGGTATCGACCGAACGGATCCGCGCGTGGTGATGCGGCGCCCGCACACAACGCATGTGCAACAGACCCTCGAAAAGGTGATCGTCATAGAACGGCGTGCGTCCGGTGACATGGCCAAGGATGTCCTGACGGATCACCGGCTGGCCGATCTCCGACAGGTTATCGTCACGCTCGTCGGCGAACAGGTCCTTGCGGAACTCGACCGGCATCAGGCGGCCCTCCCCCGGTTGGCTGCAGCCGTAAGGATGGCGTCGATGATCGGCTCATAACCGGTGCAGCGGCAAAGATTGCCGGAAATCGCTTCTTCTACCTCCGCCCGGCTGGGGCTCGGGTTACGATCCAGCAGCGCTTTGGCCGCCATCAGCATGCCCGGCGTGCAATAGCCGCACTGGGCGGCGAAACCCTCCATGAACGCGGTCTGAAGCGGGTGCAAGTCCGGTCCGTTCGCAAGCCCGCTTGCGGTGTCGACGCGCTTGCCCTCAATGGTTTCGGCCAGGACGAGACAGCCCAGATGGGGCTGCCCGTCGATCAACACCGTGCAGGTCCCGCAGGTGCCCTGTCCGCAGCCGTATTTCGGGCTGAGATCGCCAACGCCGCGGCGCAGCACATCCAGAAGGTTGGCGCCAGTGTCGACGAACACGGCCTTTTCCGTGCCGTTCAGGGTGAAGGTGACCGGGGTTTTGGCCATCAGCGGTCCTCCAGAAGCAGGCGCCCAAGATGCACCGGCGCGACCTCGCGGCGATACCAGCTCGAGGCCAGCGCATCGTCAGGCGGGTTCAGTCCCTCGGTGGCAGCTGTCAACGCCGGTGCAATGCCGGCCGGATCGAGCATGCCCCCCTCGAGCGCTCGTTCCACGGCAGTGGCACGCACCGGCGTCGGTCCCATCGCCCCGTAGGCGACGCGAACATCGGAAAGGCGTCCCGCCGATCTGCGCAACCACGCGGCGATCGACATGATCGAAACGCCCTTGGGCTTGATACGGCTGACCTTGCGAAAGCGAAAATCATTGCCCATCGGACGCGCGATGGAGACCGCCCGGACGAGGCCCTGCCGACTGGCGAGATACTGCTCCAGCGGTCGTGTGGTGCCATCGGCCATGATGGTCTGCCCATCGAGCGCAAGGAGTGCGGCGGCCAGATCACCATAGGGATGCGGGGCGACGAGGTTGCCGCCAACGGTGGCCATGTTGCGCACGGCAGGCCCCCCAACCGCCCGGGCCGCAGGCGCGAGGAACGCAAGGTCGGAAGAAGCGAGGATCCCGCCCATTGTGACCCCCGAGCCAATCACGATGCGGTTTCCATCTGCGCGGATCTCGGCGAGGTTTTCGCGGCACCGCACGATGCGCTCGAAACGCTGATCGCCGTAGTTGACCTGACGCATCACCAGCGTGCCACCGCCGAGAAAGCGGGCGCGCGGGCCCATTGCCTGCGCGGCGTCGGCAAGGGTCTCGGTGGTCACAACCTCAAGCATGGCCAATCCCCATATGCGCCGCGACGGCGGTGAAGCCCGCGGCGTAGATCCCCTCGCCGACCAGATCGGCCATCTCCGCGCCGCGCCCGGCAGGCGTGTCGAACCGGCTCTCCCATTCCCAGAATGTCCGGTCGCCATCGGTCACCGGGATCAGCCGGACATGGGCAACATAGTTGAAAAGCGGCACGGGCGTGTCGAGGAGGCAGTAGCTGAAGGTTGTCTCCATGTCCGACAGCGTGAGGAGTTGCTCGCGCAGCACCTCGCCCCCTTCGAGCCGGAAGGTGCGCACACAGCCCACGCGATCGGAAGGCTGCGCGCGTTCGATCTGGCTGGTGGCCACGGCAGGGTGCCAGCGGTCATGCCCGTTGAAATCGCGGATAACGTCCCAGACAGCGTCAACCGGGGCGTCCATGACAGTCGATCGTTTCACATGAGGCATGAAATCGCCTCCGACGACAACAGGGAGGACGTGCCTTCGGCCCGATCGCGCGGTCGGATTTGCCCTTCGGGACAATCCGGCCTTCCGACCAGGCCCCGCCCCCACCCCCCACGAACCACCCTGCGAGGATGCTCTGCATC
>CAYYZH010000296.1:3429-3813 GCA_964475765.1 uncultured Limibaculum sp. | reverse complement strand
ATCCGGTCGCTGGAGGACATGAAGGGCAAGCGGGTCTTCACCTTCCCGACCGCCGGGCGCTTCCTCGCCCAGTTCGGCGTCGTGCCGGTGAACCTGCCATGGGAGGACATCGAGGTCGCGGTGCAGACTGGCGAGCTTGACGGCATCGCCTCGACCGGCATCACCGAGGACTACACCGTTGGCTGGGCGGATGTGACCGACTACTTTCTCACCAACAACATCTCCGGTGCCTGGGCCGGGTCGTTCTTCGCTAATATGGATCGCTGGAACGAGCTGCCCGACGATCTGAAGACACTGTTCGAAGTCTGCTGCGAGCAGTCGCACTACTATCGCCAATGGTGGTACTGGGGCGGCGAGGCCAGCCTACGGGTGAACGGTACGAAG
>CAYYZH010000296.1:0-3419 GCA_964475765.1 uncultured Limibaculum sp. | reverse complement strand
TCTTCCGCCAATATAACTCCGACATGCAAAAGGCAGGTCGCCCTTACCGCTACGGCTGAGGCGCATACTGAGTTCGGGACAGACAATGTCTGTTCCGTACCTCTTCGGTAGACTGCGCGAATGAGACACAAGCTTCCCAGGTGCCTCGGGCAAAGTCAGTCCGAGCCTGCGAACAAACGACTTGTGCCCCCTCGTGGGCCGTGTCTATATTTTTCATGACCGCAAGGGAGAGCTGGCGTCAACCAGCGCCGAAGGAGCAACCGCCCCGGAAACTCTCAGGCAAACGGACCAAGCGGTCATGATACTCTGGAGAGAGACGCATCAGCGTTCGCCGAAGGGATAGCGATCTCAGGCAAGAGGACAGAGGGGGCGTCAGTCGCGGCGGCAAGATCGCGACGCAAGTGACGCCGGATGCCCAGCGAAACGGACCTTCCGGCCCATAAGGGGAGAAACCGGTATGTCCGACACCGAACTTCGGCGCACCGTGCTTCATGGTCTGCATGTGGAGTTGGGCGCCAAGATGGTATCCTTCGCCGGGTACGAGATGCCGGTACAGTACCCGCTGGGCGTGATGAAGGAACATCAGCATACCCGCGCCTCGGCTGGACTGTTCGATGTCAGTCATATGGGGCAAGTGCTGCTACGCGGGGGCTCCTACGAGCAAGTCGCTCTCGGGCTTGAGCGTCTGATCCCCATGGATGCACTTTCCCTCGCTGAAGGCCGCCAGCGATACGGGTTCTTCACAAATGAGGCAGGCGGGATCGATGACGACCTGATGTTCGCCAATCGAGGCGATCACATCTTTGTCGTCGTCAACGCGGCCTGCAAGGCAGCCGATATCGCACGCATGAAAGCCGCGCTTAAGCCCGAGATCCGGGTCGAGCCCATCACGGACCGGGCGCTGCTGGCGTTGCAGGGACCTTTGGCCGAGGAGGTGTTGACCGCGTTGAACCCTGTGGTGGCGAACATGCGGTTCATGGATGTCGTGACTATCGATCTGGCTGGTGCCGAGGTCTGGGTGTCCCGCTCTGGCTACACGGGCGAGGACGGCTACGAGATCTCGGTGCCCAGAGAGGCCGCTGAGACGCTGGCCAGAGCACTGCTCACGCACGAGACCGTGGAACCTATTGGATTAGGTGCCCGTGATAGCCTGCGGCTTGAGGCCGGTCTCTGCCTCTATGGCAGCGATATCGATTCAGGGACGAGCCCCGTGGCAGCTAATCTTACCTGGGCGATCCAGAAGGCCCGCAGGACAGGTGGCGCGCGTGAGGGTGGCTTCCCGGGGGCAACGCGCATCCTTGAAGAACTCGCAAGTGGCGCAAGCCGAAAACGCGTCGGTCTTGAGCCAGAAGGCCGCGCACCCATGCGCGCCGGCGTGCCCCTTTTTGCCGACCTGGAAGGCGGAGAACCGGTCGGAGAAATCACCTCTGGCTGCTTCGGGTCTACCGTCGAAGGCCCGGTGGCCATGGGTTACGTGCCTGCAGAACTGTCGGAACCCGGCACCCGGCTTTACGGTGAACTGCGTGGCAAACGCCAACCCGTCAGCGTTGCCCCGCTGCCGTTCACACCAGCGAACTTCAAACGATAGTCAAAAGGGACGTGAGAGATGAAGTACACAGAAGAACACGAATGGCTGAAGGCCGAAGGTGATCTGATCGTTGTCGGGATCACGGAACACGCGTCGGCCCAGTTGGGCGACATCGTATTCGTGGAACTGCCCGAGACCGGTGCGTCGGTTTCCAAGGATGACGACATTGTCGTGATCGAGAGCGTCAAGGCCGCTTCCGACATCTGCGCCCCGCTGGACGGGGAGATCGTCGAGATCAACGAGGCCATTGTGGAAGAGCCCGCGAAGGTCAATGAGGATCCTATGGGGGCCGGCTGGTTCTTCAAGTTGCGCCCCTCGGACCCCGGTCAGATGGACGGCTACATGGATGAAGCTGCCTATAAGGCAATGATCGCCTGACCCTCCAGAATACATTTGAGTCTGCGTACCAGGAAGCAACGATGCCCTTCACGCCAACCGACTACCTGCCATACGACTTCGCCAACCGCCGCCATATCGGACCATCCCCACAGGAAATGACTGAGATGTTGGAGGTTGTCGGCGCCGACACTCTGGACGCGCTGATCGACGAGACCGTGCCCGAGAGCATCCGACAGAAGGCACCGCTGGACTGGGGCAAGCCGAAGTCGGAGCGGGAACTTCTCTACCACATGCGCCAGGTCGCAGCGAAGAACCGGGTGCTGACCTCGCTGATTGGACAGGGCTATCATGGGACAGTCACGCCCCCGGCCATTCAGCGCAATATTCTAGAGAACCCCGCCTGGTACACGGCGTACACGCCCTATCAGCCGGAGATCAGCCAGGGTCGGCTGGAGGCGCTGCTGAATTTTCAAACCATGATCAGTGATCTGACCGGGCTCCCCATCGCCAATGCCTCGCTGTTGGACGAGGCGACGGCCTGTGCCGAGGCAATGACCATGGCGCAGCGTGTCGCCAAATCGAAGGCGCGGGCCTTCTTCGTGGACGACGGCTGCCATCCCCAGAACATCGCGGTGATGCGGACGCGGGCGGCGCCACTGGGCATTGAGGTTATCGTTGGCGACCCCAAAGGTCTCGACCCCGGGCAGGTCTTCGGTGCGATCTTCCAGTATCCGGGAACGCATGGTCGGATCAGCGATTTCACAGACCAGATGGAGGCCCTGCACGAAGCCAAAGCTGTCGGTGTGGTCTCGGCCGATCCTCTGGCTCTGACCTTGCTGAAGGAGCCCGGGGCCATGGGAGCGGACATTGCCGTCGGCTCGACCCAGCGTTTCGGCGTACCCGTGGGCTTCGGCGGCCCGCACGCGGCGTATATCGCGTGCAAGGACGACTACAAGCGCGCACTACCAGGGCGCATTGTCGGTGTATCCATCGACAGCCGGGGAAACCGCGCCTATCGGCTGGCTCTCCAAACCCGAGAGCAGCACATCCGGCGTGAGAAGGCGACCTCGAACGTGTGTACCGCGCAGGCTCTGCTGGCGGTGATGGCCTCATTCTACGGGGTGTTCCACGGGCCAGAGGGGTTGAGGGCCATCGCGCAGCGCATCCACCGAAAGACCGGGCGTCTGGCCGAAGGGTTGCGCACCGCTGGCTTTGCCGTCCAACCCGCGGTGTTCTTCGACACCATCACCGTCGAGGTCGGCCCGCTTCAGGCGGCCGTCATGAAATCCGCCGTGGACGAGGGCATCAACCTTCGCGCGGTCGGCGACACGCGCATCGGCATCACTCTGGATGAACGCACGCGCCCAGCGACCATCGAGGCCGTCTGGCGGGCCTTTGGCATCGAACGCGCCGACAAGGACTACACACCGCACTACCACATGCCGGAACAGCTGATCCGCACCAGCGATTTCATGACCCATCCGGTCTTCCA
>CAYYZH010000295.1:0-3859 GCA_964475765.1 uncultured Limibaculum sp. | reverse complement strand
CTGATAACGTGTGTCGAAGTAAACCGTGATGCCCAGTTTGTTGATGTCGTGTGTCCCGGCGTCTTGAACGGCCAAAGCTGCACAATCGGGACAGCGCTCAAGGACCCAGTGAAGTAGGAGGAAGAACTTGGGTTCCGCAATTGCATTTTTCCTCTTCGACACCTCCAGCGGACGACAGACTTCCATCGCCCCCAAAGATCGTGTGCTGCGGCGCGGGCCACGTTCAGGGCAAGTCGTTCCGAAATAGACGTCTTGGGGGAAGGCTGGGGTCGATGACCTTTCGCGCTGGCAACAAGAACCTCACTTTTAAGGTCTTGCGATCTCACTCATGCCGCGTGCCAGGAGGTCGAAGACAATCCGTATCCGCCGACTGGTCTGGAGTTCGCGATGCGTAACAAGCCAGATAGGGAACTGGATAGGGGTGAGATCGGGGAAGACTTTTTCAAGGTTCGGTTCGATGTCACACAGGACCTCAGGCAGCAGGGACATGCCAAAACCCGCCTTCATCATTTCCCACACGACCATGCCGCTGTCACTGGACATGACAAAGTTCTCGGCGCGAAAAGGCAGTCCGAGATTATTCAGAGTCGAGATCAACAGGTCCTGATTGAGCGGCCCCACAAAGTCATGGTCGGCGACATCTCCCGCTGTGGTGGGTCGGCCTACGCGGTCAAGATAGCTGCTTGCCGCATAGAGGTTCGCTCGGAAATCACCGATATGCCGCGCAATTAGATCGGGTTGTTCCGGTCGAACATGGCGGATTGCGATGTCGGCCTCACGCTGAGTCAGGTTCTGGATCTCACTGGCCGCGACGATACGCACGCGAATGCCCTGCGCCATCTGGCGGAGCGGCGCGAGGATGGGCGGCAGCGTCACCGCGGACATAAGATCAGTGGCCGTCACCGTCACGACGCCGCTCACCTGCTGCGATTGCCCGTCAGCCACCGTCGAGATCAATGTTGCCGCTGCGCCCATGGCCCGAACGTGATCCAACAGTTCGGCACCAGATTCCGTCAACACGGGGCCTCTGACGCTGCGCTCAAAGAGCGTCACGCCGAGATGCGTCTCAAGCTCCGAAATCTGGCGGCCAATCGTGGGTTGTGTCGTCTTCAGCGCCCGGGCTGCGCTGCTAAACGAGCCTTCTTCGGCCGTGGCCAAGAATGCCCGGACCTGGTTCCAGTCAAAGGAAACGGCATCCCAGTTCATGCATACACGTATAGCTGATGTAGAAAAATCGACAATTCTTCTTCTCTGAGCGCATGGCTATGTCCGCGCCAGTCAGAGGAGACAACACATGCCATACGCATTATCAGAACGTCGGGCGCAGTTCTTCTGGGATCGCATCGCCCCCAAATACGCCCGCAAGCCCATTGCCGACATGGCCGCCTATGAGCGCAAACCGATCGCGTGCTGGAGATCGGTTGTGGGACAGGCGGGACTGCGCTGCGGCTCGCAGCCACCGTCGCCCATGTCACAGCGACCGACATATCCGCCCGCATGATAGGAATCGCGCAGCTCAAGCTTGGGCCAAATATGCCTGACAATGTTACCTTCCGGCAGGAACGGGCCGAGGCCCCTATCGAAAGCGCGCCCTTCGATGCGATCTGCGCCTTCAGCCTGCTGCATCTGGTCGACGACGTTCCAGCGGTCTTGCGCCACGTCCATGACCAGCTGAAACCAGGCGGGCTCTTTATCGCCAAGACCGTGTGTCTGAAGGATGGCAATGTGCTGATCCGCGCGCTCGTCTCTGTGTTGCATGCTGTTGGCTACGCCCCGAAGGTCACGTTTCTGAGCACCGAAGAGCATGTGGCGCAGCTCCGAGCCGCCGGTTTCGAGATCGAGCAAGTCGAGCGTCTCGGGTCAGGCCGGATGGAACCGTTCATCGTCGCACGCCGGGTTGAAGCCTAAAGCACCCGGCCATCAGGGTACTCCCGCGGAGAAGAGACATGTCCACCGCTGCTGTGAATGGAGACCTTGTCGATCTCTATGGTCGCTTGGCGCCGAACTACGATCGGTTGCACCGGCGCTGGCTCAGGCTTGCAGGAGGCGAGGCACAAGTCGCCATTGAGGCCTCGGTGCGCGCGCTGGCAACCTCAAGTACGAGGCTTCTCGATGCCGGCTGCGGAACGGGCGTCTTTGCGCGAACGCTGAGGGCTGAGGGAATATCGCCCGCCCATATTACGTTGCTCGATCCATCGGATGCCATGCTGGCGCGGTGCGCGGATTTGCCTGTGCAAAGGGTGAACGGGCGACTTGAGGCGCTGCCCTTCCGAGACGGTGCTTTCGACATAGTAACGTGTGCGTGGGCTCTCGAGACCTCACCGGATTTGGACGCTGCACTCTCAGAACTGATCCGTGTGGTCGGCCCCGGCGGGGTGCTTTGCCTGGCGTTCTGCGCTGAAACCCCAGCGAGGGCACCTTTCGCGTGGCTGATGCGCCAGGCGATCCTTTGGCGGGGCACGGGCCGGTTCCTGCTCGTCGAGCGCGTCGTGGAGGTTCTGTGTCAATCCGGGCGGTTCGATGTCCGCCGCATCCCAAGCGAAGGCCCGGCCGCGGCTCTGATCGCCCGAAGGTTGCCTTAAGAACGCTCCGGAACGTCGACCTCCGAACCTCAACACAGACTGAATCTATATGTCAGTTCTTAGCGCAGGGCGGCGGGTCACCTTTGGCAGTGCTAGGTCTAACCCTAACGCATCAATGACGGCCCATAGCCGACCACTACTACGTAGCCCCAATTTTGCGACCGCGTTCTCGTTTGCTGCCAATCGCATAGCCCGCGAAATGCGAGCCAGGTACCAAGATAGTTCCGGCATCCCGTCAAAGATATGGAATGAAGATCAACGCACCTACGATCGCAGCGCCTGTAGCGCATATCAGTACGGCGCCGGCGGCGATGTCCTTTGCGTGCATGACCGACTCGCTGTGTTCAGGAGATACGACATCACAGAGATACTCAAACGCAGTGTTCGTAGTTTCGGCGACCCAAACCGCTGTGATCGCGGCGACAATCCATTTCCAGTCCGCTCCGCTGATCCCGAGCACGATCCCGGCAGAAACCACGATGAGTGTGGCAAGTAGATGCAGCCAGGCATTATGCTGGGTGGACAGCATGATCCAGACACCTCGACCGGCGTAGTGAAAGCTCTTCAGACGCGACTTGAAACTGAAGTTGGTCATGAATTCAACTTCCATCTCTGCGGGGTGTCATCGTTCTTCTTTCTGCGAAACGGTGCCAGGAGCGTAGCCGCCAACACCGCGAAGATAATGCAACACGTCACTGGATCTGCTTCACGTGGATCACGGTTCGCCCTGAGACAGGCGCCACGATGTTTGCGTATCCATTGACAGTGGCCGTGCCATCGCCGCTCGTCGATCCGGTGTACGAAAACCTGGCGCGTGGACGAAACCCAGCCAGTCCAAGCTTTTGCGGTCCTGCTTCCCGGCCAGGATAGAGCGTCAAGCGCAGGCTGCCGTCAGCAGACCAATCGGCGCGCGACACCAGAACTTCGGGGTAGCTTGCACTGGCGAGCCATGGACCTGGTCTGTCCCGCAACGGTTCCCAAAGCGTCGATCTAAGGGCGTTCGCACCGCCAACCAAAGCCAGGAGCTCCACGAAATGCGCGAACACCGAGGAATTCTGCCGGTGGGCCACGCCGGATTCGATGATCGTCGGACACTCATCCTCCAGCATCTCCAACACGGTTGACGCAAGGTCTTGATCGTTCAACTCAGCAGCCGCTGCCGCGACTACTGAGAAACTGGTGGCTCGCGAGCGCCTGTAGTCGCCAGTGTCGACTTTCCAGAAGAATTTGCGGTTCGGAGTTCCATCGGGATTGATGGCATTCCTGCGCAGCAGTGC
>CAYYZH010000294.1:698-3926 GCA_964475765.1 uncultured Limibaculum sp. | reverse complement strand
CAATCCGATCGGCCTGCGCCTCGGGATCAACCGCACGTGGGAATCGCGCTGGTATGCGAATGCCAATGAGTATGGCGACCTGCTTAAGGAAGACATGAACATTCGCGAGTTCATTCATCGCGAATGCAAGCAGGCGAGCGTCAGCCGTGTTGTCATCGAGCGCCCGCACAAGAAATGCCGGGTGACGATCTACACCGCGCGCCCGGGCGTGATCATCGGCAAGAAAGGCGCCGATATCGAGACCCTGCGCAAGAAGGTGGCGGAACTGACCGACTCGGAACTGCACTTGAACATTGTCGAGATCCGCCGTCCGGAGATCGATGCGCAACTGGTGGCCGAGAACATCTGCCAGCAGCTCGAGCGTCGGGTGAGCTTCCGCCGCGCGATGAAGCGGGCAGTTCAAAATGCCATGCGCATGGGCGCTCAGGGCATCCGGATCAATTGCGGTGGCCGTCTGGGCGGCGCCGAGATTGCACGGGTCGAGTGGTATCGTGAGGGCCGGGTGCCGCTGCACACGCTGCGCGCCGACATCGACTATGCCACGTCCGAGGCGATGACCGCTTACGGGATCATTGGCGTCAAGTGCTGGATCTTCAAAGGCGAGATCATGGAGCATGACCCCGCTGCGCGCGACAAGCGCCAGCAGGAAATGCAGGAAGGCGGCGCTCGCCCCGGCGGAGGTCGTGACCGCGACCGCGCTGGCGCACGCTAAGGCGCACGCAGGAGGATTGAGACATGCTGTCTCCGAAACGAACGAAATTCCGCAAGCTCCATAAGGGCCGGATCAAGGGCGAGGCCAAGGGCGGCTTTGACCTGAACTTCGGTACCTTCGGCCTGAAGGCAATCGAGCCGGAGCGGATCACTGCACGCCAGATCGAGGCTGCACGCCGTGCCATGACGCGTCACATGAAACGTCAGGGCCGTGTGTGGATCCGGATCTTCCCGGATGTGCCCGTCACCCAGAAGCCGACGGAAGTTCGGATGGGTAAAGGTAAAGGTTCGGTCGAGTACTGGGCCGCCAAGGTCAAGCCCGGCCGCGTCATGTTCGAGATTGACGGGGTGAGCGAACCTGTGGCAAGGGAAGCGCTCCGACTCGCGGCGATGAAATTGCCGATCAAGAGCCGGATCGTTCAACGCGAAGACTGGTAGTTTGAACGGGGCCCGGGATCGCCCGGGCTGAGGTTTGATGAATGATGCGACGGGTGGGCCCGGTGCATATCTGTCAAAGGAAGGACGCAGCCGATGAACGCTGCTGAGTTGAGAGACAAGACACCGGATCAGTTGCGCGAGCAGCTGGAGTCGCTGAAGAAGGAGGCCTTCAACCTCCGCTTCCAGGCGGCCACCGGTCAGCTTGAGAACACGGCGCAGATGCGCAAGGCCCGCCGCGATGCGGCCCGCGTGAAAACCATCCTGAACGAGAAGGCCGCGCAGGCCGCGTCGGAGTAAGAGCATGCCGAAGAGAATTCTGCAGGGCAAAGTCGTCAGCGATCAGAACGACAAGACCGTCACGGTCCTGGTCGAGCGCCGCTTTACCCACCCGATGATGCGCAAGACCGTGCGCTCGTCGAAAAAGTACCGCGCCCATGACGAGGCGAACACTTTCAAGACCGGCGACATCGTCCGCATTCAGGAGTGCTCGCCCAAGTCGAAAAGCAAACGCTGGGAGGTATTGGCCGAGGCGTAAGCCCACGGACATACCCCCGGTTCATCGAAACCCCGGGCCCAAGAGCAAGAACAGGGTCCGCAGGTCGGGAGAACTGACATGATCCAGATGCAATCCAATCTGGACGTCGCAGACAATTCCGGAGCACGTCGGGTCCAGTGCATCAAGGTGCTGGGCGGCTCGAAACGGAAATATGCGAGCGTTGGCGACATCATCGTCGTTTCCGTGAAAGAGGCGATCCCGCGTGGCCGCGTCAAAAAGGGCGATGTGCGCCGCGCCGTTGTCGTGCGCACGGCCAAGGAAATCAGCCGCGAGGATGGCACCACCATCCGGTTCGACCGCAACGCGGCGGTCATCCTGAACCAGTCCAACGAGCCCATCGGCACCCGTATCTTCGGACCGGTGGTACGCGAGTTGCGCGCGAAGAACTTCATGAAAATCATCTCGCTTGCGCCGGAGGTGCTGTGATGGCCGCAAAGCTGAAGAAGGGCGACCGGGTGGTCGTGCTGGCCGGTAAGGACAAGGGCAAGGAAGGCGATATCGTCTCCGTGCGTCCGGCCGAAAACCGCGCTGTGGTCTCCGGCATCAACATGGTGACCCGCCACCAGCGCCAGACCCAGACAGCCCAGGGCGGGCGGCTGAGCGTCGAGGCGCCGATCAACATCTCGAACCTCGCGATGGTCGACCCCAAGGATGGTGGCCCGACCCGCGTCGGCTTCCGTATGGAAGACGGCAAGAAGGTACGCTTTGCAAAGAAATCCGGGGAGACGATCGATGGCTGATGGCGCCACTTACGTCCCGCGCCTGAAGACGCACTACCGCGAGACGGTGCGCAAGGCGATGAAGGAAGAGTTTTCCTACAAGAACGACATGCAGATCCCCAAGCTCGAGAAGATCGTGCTGAACATGGGTGTCGGCGAAGCTGTGGGCGACTCGAAGAAGATCAAAGCTGCTCATGACGACATGATGCTGATCGCGGGTCAGAAGCCGGTGATCACCCATGCGCGCAAGTCGATCGCGGGCTTCAAGCTGCGCGAAGGCATGCCGCTGGGCGTCAAGGTCACGCTGCGCGGCGATCGCATGTTCGACTTCATGGACCGGCTGGTCACCGTGGCGATGCCCCGGATCCGGGATTTCCGCGGGATCAGCGACAAGAGTTTTGATGGCAGTGGCAACTATGCCATGGGCATCCGCGAGCACATCGTGTTCCCCGAAATCGACTACGACAAGGTCGACACCATCCGGGGAATGGACATCGTTTTCTGCACCTCTACGTCCGACGACGCAGAGGCCAAGGCGCTGTTGAAGCATTTCAACATGCCGTTCAGCAGCTGATCGCAGGGGAGAGTAGACATGGCTAAGGCTTCGATGGTTCAGCGCGAAAAGAAGCGCGCACGTCTGGTGGCGAAATACGCGGCCAAGCGGGCGGAACTGAAGGAAATCGCCAAGGACGAGTCCAAGTCGATGGAAGAGCGGTTCAAGGCGCGCCTCAAGCTGGCGAAACTGCCGCGCAATTCCTCGGCGACGCGCATGCGTAACCGCTGCGAAGTGTCGGGCCGTCCCCG
>CAYYZH010000294.1:0-688 GCA_964475765.1 uncultured Limibaculum sp. | reverse complement strand
AGATGAGCCGGATTGCCCTGCGCGATCTGGCGTCGTTCGGCCAGGTGCCGGGCATGGTCAAGTCGAGCTGGTGAGGAGGGTACAGGAATGAACGATCCTCTCGGAGATATGCTGACCCGGATCCGGAACGCGCAAATGCGGGCGAAATCGACCGTGCGCTCACCGTCATCCAAACTGCGTCAGCGTGTGCTCGATGTCCTGCAGGACGAGGGCTATATCCGTGGCTACGAGGTCATCGACGAGGGCAACCAGAAGCCCGAGATCGAGATCAGCCTCAAATATTTCGACGGCGAGCCGGTGATCCGCGAACTCAAGCGCGTGTCCAAGCCGGGTCGGCGTTACTACTCGGGTGTGACCGGCATGCCGCAGGTCCGCAACGGGCTGGGTGTGTCGATCGTCTCGACCTCCAAGGGCGTGATGTCCGATGCCCGCGCCCGCGCCGAGAATGTCGGCGGCGAAGTGCTCTGCACGGTCTTCTGAGGGAGCGCGCGATGTCACGTATTGGAAAACGACCTATCGAAGCGCCAAGCGGCGTCGAGTTCAAGGTCTCGGGCCAGACGGTGGAAGCCAAAGGCCCGAAAGGTGTACGCACGTTCACGGCGACCGACGATGTGGATCTGGTGGTCGACGGCAACGTCCTCACCGTCAAGCCACGCGGCTCGTCCAAGCGGGCGCGCCAGCAATGGGG
>CAYYZH010000293.1:0-4009 GCA_964475765.1 uncultured Limibaculum sp. | reverse complement strand
CAGCAACTCCTCTCCGGACAGGCTCAGATCTGCGCCGCTGCCACAACCCACCTTTAGAGTGCCGTTGCGCAAGAGGTGGTAGCGCGTGCCGGAATTGGTCGCATCGAAGGCAATGTCCGCGCCCTCCCGCCGAACCCGGTCGATGCGGATGTCCGATGCGGAGCCCGGCGGGTTCACATAGAGCCGGGCGCGCACGTTGACGAGGATAGAGAGAGCCACGGGCGCATCGTTGGTTTGCGTGTTGTCGAGCGACAGCGGAAGCTGCTCGAACACAATGTCGAAGTACTCGGTGGAGGAGATGGGTGCGGTGTCGACCCATTGCAGCCGCACGATCTGGGCGCCGCCCGCTGGAATCAATGTCTGCGGTGGAAAGATCACGAACGAGCCGCTGGCGTCCGTGGCAGAGGTCTCTGTGCCCGCGCTGTCAAAGACGCGCCGGACCACGCCGATGCTGAAGGCGGCAGGGGTCTGGAAAGTGTTCGCGATCCTCAACTCGACCGTTTCTCCCGGCACGGCGTCGAGATCGGCGAACAGCGGATAGACTTCAAGCCCGGCTCCGCGCGCGCCCGTCCCGACTAGAATGGCGAGAGCGAACACAAGGAGCCGGAGATGGTTCATTCAATCGGCCTTACGGTGAAGGACAGGCGTTCGGTGTAGGCGCCCGCTGGCAGGCCTTCCGCCGCCGTGAACGACATCTCGAGCTTACCCATCTCGTCGAAGAGGACAACATCTCCGCTGTCAAAGCTGACGCCGGAGACGAGGTCGGCGCCGTTATATGGCCCTGCGCGTCCGATGCTGGGGAAGTCGACCGAAAGAGCATAGCCGATTTCGGACCGGGTGACATTGCCGTCGTTGTCCTCGGTCTGGCGCACCAGCGCGCCCTCGGTGGCCCTGACCGAGACGGCGACGGGCAGGTTGCAATCGAGCCTCAGCGCCTCCTCGAGGGTCTGGTTCTTGTAGACTTCGAACTGCATCGCGGCACTGTCGCGGGCGTCCGCACCAATGCCGATCTCGCACTTGACCGGGATCATGCCCTGAAGCCGGATCGTCGCCTCATCCGCCGACCGCGCTGGAGCGGCGATGAGAAGAAAAAGCACGGCGGCAAGAACACCTGGCACACGGGCGGTGCGGAATATCGGAGTTGAACTCTGCAAAAACACTTTTCCCTCCCTCAGAAGGACGGTTTGAAATTCATTCACGCGGACTTACGGTGACGCGGACATTGTCGGCATAGGCGCCCGCACGCTTTCGGGAGACATCGCCGATCCGGAACTCGACCCGAAGCGCCTCGCCCGCGCCTGTGGTCGGCCCGTTGCCGCCGGAGATGTCGATACTTTCGGTCAGTTTGCCGATCTGAGCGCCATCGATCTCGACGAAGTAATCCACCGCCCCGCGGTCGGCGCCGCGTTCGTGCACAAGTTGGCCCTGGTTGTCAGACGTGAATGAGACCTTGTAGGCGCCGGTGCTGCGCACGGACACAAAGACGGTCTCGGTCTCGTCTTGTTCGAGCGCACCGAAATCGACCGTCTCGAAGGTGCGGCTGAGCGAGAAAACAGGATCTTCGGCCGAGACGGAGACATCGAGTTGCTCGATCACGTCGACGGCAAAGGCGACGGTCTGGCGGTCGCTGATGATCTCGGTTTCGTCGCCGAAAAGCGTGAAGGCCAATGTGCCGTCATAGTCGCCGCTGTGGACGGTCTGTAGGCTAGGCAGTTCCACTGTGTACTCGACCGTCACTTCCTCGGTGCCCTCGGGGATGAACGGGCGGAAGGCGGTGGAGCTGAGCACTGAATCCGAGTTCTCGACGATCTCGCCGTTATCGGCGCCGCTGCGGATGATGTAGACAAGATCTCCGCCAAAGCCCTCCAGGCGGCGCTGGTTCGACGAGCCTTCGGACGACAGCGTCAGGATCGCCCGGCAGGGTCCCGCCGCCGACTGTCGGATGGTCACGCGCCCGACCCCGGTCAGTGGCTCGGGGTCGAAGATGTCGTAGGTTAAGTCGTTCAGCCGCGGCACTTCGATGGTCTCGATTGCAAGATCGCAGACCGATTGCGCGGACGCGGGCGCGGCGGCGGCGATACCGGCGCATCCCAGTGCAGACATTATCAGGTTACGAGCCAGTCGCATTGAACCTCACCTTGCCAACATCGACGATTCCGATTGATCCCTCGGGAATTTCGAGAAGAGCCTCGCCGGCCGCTCCGAGGTTCAGCTTGTAGGTGCCGGCCTCGAGTTGCGGGAGCACGAAGCGGCCTTCCTGGTTTGTAAAGATGATCGCCGACTCCGGGGCGACATCGACTTCATCGGACGTGACTTGCCCTGCCACCAGCGCCAGCGGTGCGCCATCTGCGCCAACGGCGACCCCGACGGCGGAGGCGACCCCGTCGCTCCCGATCTGGAAGGCCGCACCCGCGCGGTTGGCCAGAACGGTGCTGATGTTTTCGCCGCCGAGATCGACGCCGAGCGGCACCTCGTCGACGCGGAAGTCGAAGTCCGAGGAGCGATACGACGTGATGTCCGGCACCACAGCGGGGCCGAGGAAATCGGTCGTGGCGATCGGGCCGCTCTCCTCGTCAGGGTCGATCTCGATGCGCTGACCTTCGAGCGACTTGTTCGGATAGACGATGGCAAACGCGTCGGTCACCGGGCGGCCGACGGCGAAGTGGCCATCTGCGAACACGAGCGATGTGCCCAGCCGAACGCTGGCATCGGCACGCACGACGAAGGCGTCGTCGAGATCGACGGAGGTTTCCGCATCAACGATGAACCGGTTGCCGGTATAGGTCGCGAACCCGTTGGCCGTTGTATCGCCTGCGGAATGATCGGCCGAGACATTGAAGTCATAACCGCCGACACGGTTCGTCGGGCCGGACCGGCGCAGAGTGGCACTGTATTCCGGGGCGCCTTCGTCATCTGCTGTTACTGCAACCGAGGCCGAGAGATTGCGCCCGAACCGCGTGTTCAGAACCGCGCCGATGGCATAATCCTCGGTCCCGTCCTGAAACTCTGCGCTGCCGGTCAGTCGGAGGGACGTTTGTTCATCGAGTTTGATCTGCAGTGATGGGCGAACCTCGAAACTGTCGGCTTGCGTGCGGCTGTCCGTGTAGTTTGCGGCAAGCCGGGCGCGCAGCGTGTCCGTCAGTCGGGCGCCGATGTTCAGATCGACGTCCCACCGGTTCGACAACGCCCCGGTATCGCGCTCTTCGTCGTCTCCGGTTTCGCCAACGAGAAGGCCCAGTGTCGAGACGTCGATGGCATCGTCGATGGATCCGAAGGACCGGAACCCGGCGCTGGCATATTGAGCAGAGGCCCGAAGGGTAACGGTCGATGGAAGCCCGATGGCCTCGGGGTAGAAGACGATATCTCCATCGACGGAGTAGCCTTCGTTTCCGGCAATCTCTGAATAGGCACCCGCGACCTCGAGCCCGGCATAGCGGCCCGAAGCCGCAATGGTGCCCGAATAGAACCGCCCGACATCGTCCTGCTGAAACCCGGCGCCGATGGTCGCGAAGTTTGTGATCCCGGCGCGGGCAAAGACTGAAATCACGTCGTCGTCGAAATCTGCGAAGTCGTCTTCGGTCCCGATGCCGGAGCGAAACCCGTAGGCCGCGCCGAAGTCGATGGTGCCGACATCCAGAAGTCCCGGCCCGGAGAAGGCCGAGAACAGCAGACGCTGTTCGCCGCTGCCATCGTCGATGATGATCTCGACATCCGTCGCACCGGTCTCGCTGGAGAGATCGGCAATCGAATAGCGGCCGGGATCAAGACGCAGTTCGCGTTGGACGAGCCCGTCGACAAGGATCGTCACGCGGGCGCGGCGTTCGACAATGAAGGTCTGGGAGTTGCGGGGGATGGTGATCAGATCCGGGCGCAGGTCAAACTGGCGCTGGATCGAGACCCCGAACAGCTCCTCGGCTGTCTGAAAGCCATCGGTCTCGGTGATGAAGTCGCCCGCGACCACGCGAATGGCGGTGAAGCGGTTGTCATAGGTCGCGCGCACATCGTCCAG
>CAYYZH010000292.1:0-4077 GCA_964475765.1 uncultured Limibaculum sp. | reverse complement strand
GGCCTTGCGAATGACACGCCCGGGCCGCGGGACAACCTTGACGACTTTCTTGTTGACGACGCGGCCAACGGTCCGCGGACGCGGATCGACCCGGATCACCTGAGTGTCGTAGACCGGCCCGACGCCGTAACCCCCGAGACGTTGGCCGTGATAGTGCCGATTACAGGCACTTGTTGCAAACAGCACCATGACCAGTCCGGTCAGTGCAAATATCCTAGCTGACGACATAACGTCCTCCCCAGCCGTACTTCACCCCTCAAAGGTTTGAATGGGGCAAGACCGGGAATCCGTCGCGAAATGTGGCAATTCCCACGCCGCGCTTTGTCGATGCGCCGCTCTGCGGTACAATTGCCGCCTGATATTTTCAGTGGTTTGGGTTTGGGGCGATGTTGAGAAAAGCACTATTGTTCCTTGCTGTTCCGCTGGTGGTTCTTGCAATTCTGGCGGAGGCTCCCATGGCATTCGGAAAGACGCTGATCCTTGCCTCCGAGTTCGAAGGCCGGCTGGTCGATGCACAGGGAAACCCGGCGGCGGGCGTCGAGGTCGTGCGCACCTGGGAATGGGCATGGACCTCGGACACCGGCTCGGACAGCGCACAAACCGACGGGGATGGCCGGTTTTCTTTTGGTGTGGTGACAGGGTCAAGTTTCAGTGCCCGGCTGGTTCCGCACCAGCCCGTGATCCATCAGGAAATCACCGCCAACGGCCCGTCCGGCCCTGTGCTTTTGTTCTCGGTCGACAAGCAGAACTACGATCCCGACAGCGAGCTTTTCGGGCGCGGCCTGACGCTGACCAAGCTGAATTTTGTTTGCCGGATCGATCAGGAACCCGGCGATACCGGCGCGTTCTGGGGCACCTGTATGCCTGCGGACCAGGCGAATTAGATCACGCGTCACTGACGCGCCCACCCCTTGTGTTCATGAGTTGAGGAGTTCCCGATGACGATACCGATTTCACCGCTGAACGCGGCCAAGATGGCGCGCGGCGTCTATGGCATCCGGTTCTCCACCCAGATCGCGCAAGGCATGGTCGATGGTGGTGGCAACGGGCTGAGCGATATGTGGGACCTCAGCCAGGATGGCGCGCTTCGGGCAACCGGTATCTCGGGCGGGGCGGGGATCACCAAGAAATCCGGTTTTGCCCTCGTGCTCAACGGCAAGGGCAATCGCAGGGGCGAGATGGCGGTGCTGATCCGCGGCACCAAGATCTTTCCCTACGATTTCATCACCGATGCCAAGTTTGCCGTCGATCCCGGACCGACCGGCCTTGGCAACCATGCCGGGTTCAACCGCGTCTACAACACGATCATTGACCAGATCCTCGCGGGCATCGACACGTTCCGCGGGCCGATCCACATCGTCGGCCATTCACTGGGCGGGGCCATCGCGCATATCGTGGCGGCCAAGCTGCATATGGGCGGGCACCGCAATCTCAAGCTCTACAGCTTTGGCTCGCCAAGGTCCGGTCTGCCCGGCTTTGCCAAATATCTCACGACGTCGCTGGACCCGGCCAACATCTACCGGGCCTACTCGCTGGCCGATCCGATTGCGATGGTGCCGATCTTCCCCTTCCGCCATGTGCCCCATGACGATCAGGGTATCCGTGTCGGCGGGGAACTGGCGCGGATCACCATGAACGATCACTACATGACGACCTACCAGCCGCTGGTCGAGAACGCCGACTGGGATGCGCTGAGGGCCGCCTCACGCGATACCGGGAATTTGCGCAGCATCGACTACTGGCTCAAGCAGGCCGATCTCGGCACGCGTATTCCCGGCAGCGGATGGGGTCTTTGGGCGCTCGGCAAGGTGCTCAGCCTTATCCTGAAATTGGCGGGCAAGGTTCTCGGCCTTGCGTTGCTGGGGTTGGCGACGGTGATCGACACGATAGCCCATATGATTGCGGAGGCCGCTCGGATCAGCACGGCCATCGGGCGCCACATTGTGCGCTTCATCAAGCTGGCCCACAAATGGGCGGGCCGGGCCTATGAAAACGACAACGTGCGGCTGACGAGCCAGTTTCTGACATTCGTACTGTCCCTGCTGATCATGCCTGTGACAACGATGGCAGCGCGGGCGCTCGATACGGTGTTCGACTAATCGTCTGAAGGCCGGGTCAGACCCCGGTGCGGGCCAGCACCACCCGGACCGTGCGCCAGAGAATGCCGACATCCAGAGCCAGCGATCGGCGCTTGGCGTAGACCTGGTCCAGCTCGATCCGGTGGCGATGCGTGGTCTCGTGACGGCCCGAGACCTGCCATAGCCCGGTGACGCCCGGCATGCAGCGGGCATAGACCGCGAAGGCCGGGCTTGCGTGATACGCATGATCGGCGGGATAGCCTTCGACCTCAGGCGCGATGATGGGCCTTGGGCCGACCATGCTCATCTCGCCGCGCAGCACGTTGATCAGTTGTGGCAGCTCATCCAGCGAGGATTGCCGCAGGAACCGGCCAAGCGGCGTGATCCTCGGATCATTTCTCAGTTTCTGGTGCGCGGCCCATTCGGCACTGGCCACGGGATCGGCGGCCAGCAGAGCCTCCAGATGCGCCTCGGCGCCGGGTCGCATGGTCCGGAACTTGAAGCAGGCAAAGCGGCTGTCCGCCCGGCCAACACGCGATTGCGTGAAGAAGATCGGCCCACCCTCGATCCTGAGGGCCGCCGCAATCATCATCAACATTGGGGCCAGCAGGATCAGGAGCGCGAGCGACACAGCAACGTCGAGCCCCCGTTTGATCAGCGCGGGCAGATCGGCCCGCGCGCGCGCTTTCGACTGGATCTTGATCCCGGACGCGAGAGGGTTCGTGCTCATGCGCGCGCTCCCCAGATATTGTGAATAGACGGCACCTTCGAGGTGCTCATACTCGTGAATGACATTCTGACCCTTGCTCCGAAACCATCCGGTTGAACCGTGCTCCTGAGCTACGGTAACGGCCATCGTGCTTAACAGCCGGTAAAGTGGAGCGATGTTCCCAAAACGTCCTCGAAATGGTCCCTTTGCCTTTCACCTGAAGCGCGGAGTCGAACGGTCGATTTGCGCCAGAGGCGATTCTCGGAAGATCAATTTCTGGCCCAGTATGCAACTCTGGATTGCGTCTCGCGAATCTGTTAACCTCTTAGGTAAAGTAATGACCAGAGGACGAGGATCATGCGCTTTCTGAAAGTCGCCTCATGTCTGGCGGTTGGCGTCGCCATGGCCACCACGGCATCTGCAGCGACATTGCTGACGGACGTCTCGAAGACCTCCTCGAATGCGCGGGGACTGCAAACCACGATCGACGATTTCCGGTCCGCGCTTGGCGACAACAACGGCAACGCGCCGGTGAATGCCGACCCGAACGGGCGGCGGCAGATCAACTGGGACGCCGCGCCCGATGCGATCTCGGATCCTAACCCGTTCCCCGGCGATTTCTTCAACGGCGATGCCGATCCGCGGGCGCGTGGCATCGAGTTTAGCGAAACCGGTGCGACCACGGGCTTTCTGCTGAGTTCGACCGAGGCGTCGGGTCAGCCACCAAGGTTTGGCTTCCCCGGCGATCTCGTGCCCTTCAGTGAAGAGCGGATGTTCAGCCCGGTGGGCGGGACGACCTTCGACGTTGAGTTCTTCGACCCCGCGACGCAGATCAACCCGGCTACGACCCGTGGGCTCGGGATCATCTTCAACGATGTCGGAGAGTTCGCCGCCACGACGATGACGCTGTTCGACGTCGATGGAAATGAACTGGCGACGCGCCGGGCGGCGCTGGGGGCGGGCGGTCTCTCGTTCCTTGGACTGATCTTTGACGAAGCGGTGATTGCCAAGGCCAGCATCAATGTCGGAACGGCGGCGCTCCTCGGCAACGGTGTGGCAGGCGTGGGCGATCTGGTCGTGATGGATGACTACATCTTTGGCGAGCCGGTGCCGGTCAGTGCGGTGCCGCTCCCGGCAGGTGTGCTGCTCCTGTTGACCGGTTTGCTGGCTGTGGGCGGCTTGGCAAGCCGCCGTCTCTGAGGGGTTTTAGCGCCGGCCCAAGTCGACTTGGTGTACATACGCGAGCCATACAGGTGCCATACGCTTGCGGTACAGATGCCATACAGGTGC
>CAYYZH010000291.1:0-4086 GCA_964475765.1 uncultured Limibaculum sp. | reverse complement strand
GCCCCGCCCTCGGCCCGGGCCGTGTGATAGGCGAGCAATCTGTCGGACACTTCGTGGTTGTCGGCAAGCCGTGTTCCGTGCCCCGAAGACACGATCCTGTTGCGGACAGTCAGCCGGTTCAGCCGGATCTCTGACAGCAAATTCGGAAATTGAGCGATGCCGTCCATCATCTCAGAACCCTCGTCGCACACACCGGTCCGTCATGTTTTAAGATTGATCAGCAGATAATTTAATTTACTATTTGTCAATCTTGGTTTGTAGTACACTGGGCAAATGCGGAGCCTTCAACATGCGAACACTGCTTGATCGTGGCGTTCTGGATGGGCTGAGCAAACCCATTGAAACAGCGCGCGGCCTGCCAAACGAGGCGTTCGTCTCTCCTGAGTTCCTTGCATTGGAGAACAAGACGCTCTTCCCGCGCAACTGGGTCTTTGCGGGCCGGCAAAGTCAGGTTCCAAATCCGGGCGACATCGCGCAGATCGAGATCGCCGGCGATCCCCTGATCCTTGTCCGCGGAAAGGACAATGTTGTTCGCGTTTTCTACAACGTCTGCCCGCATCGGGGGGCTCGGCTCGTAAGCGAGGACCGCAGCGGTGGAGCGGTGCTGACCTGCAGATACCATGCGTGGACATTCGAATTGTCGGGAGAGTTGCGGGCGCGGGCGCACTTCCATGGCCCGGGGGAAAACGACCGGGCCAAGCCCGATCAGGCGGAGTGCCCGCATCTGTTCCCGGTGCGCTCGCAGACATGGCACGACGCTGTCTTTGTTAACCTCGACGGCGAGGCCGGGGACCTGCAAACTCACCTCGCCCCTCTGGACCGGCAGGCAGACGGGTTAGACATTTCGCAGTTTGACTACGCCACAACGGTGACCGGCCGGTTCAACTGCAACTGGAAGCTGGCCATCGAGAACTGGTCGGATGTCTATCATGTGTTTGCAGTCCACCCGCTTCTGGACAGCTTGATGGACGCCAAACAGCGAAGCGGCATGTCGACGGACCGCAATCTGATCTATTGCCGCTGGGGATACGATCCCGAGACGATTGCGCGCGAAGGATTGCCCATGGCCACTGGCCTGACCGGGGCAGCCGCAAGCTCCTCTTTCATGGGACATTTGTTCCCGGGGCTGTGCGTCAGCTTTCACCCGACCATGTTTCTGCTTTGGGACTACAAGCCACTGACCCATGACTGGACGGAACTGGCTTTGCACATTTACATGGTGGGCGAGGCTGCGACCGATCAGAAACATGCCAGCCTGCGCGCAGACAAAGTTCGCTACTATACCGATCTAAACGCTGAAGATGATGAAGTGTGCAGACTGCTGCAAGAGGGGCGCTCTGCACGCGGTTACGACGGCGGACGCTTCGCACCCTACTGGGACACGGGCACGCTGTATCTGGCCAAACTGGTTGCCGAAAGCGTGATGGCGTGAGCGACAAACCGTGGGCAACCATGGGTCGATCCGATCTCATCGCGGGACATTCAAACCGGGCTGTTCAGGCCGCCGCTGATGCGGCGACCCTTTTTCGTGGAGCATATGCTCCCGTCTGAGCAGATCAGTACGGCGCGATGCGCACCCAGTTTTCATCGGCCTGCGCGATGTGCTTTGCGATGTCAGCCTGCCACTTCTTCCGCGCGCCCTCGTGCACGAAGAGGTAGAGCCGGTCATCGACGATCTGCCAGACATTCGGGTCGCCCGGACGCTTGTAGTTCTGAGAGGCAGCCCAGGCGCAATAGCCGTCGTATTTCGGCGCAGTTGCAGGCGCATAGGAGACCGGATCAGCGGCAAATGCATCGCGGTTGGCTTCGCTCGAGAAGAACCACACCGCGCCGTTCCAGAAGTGATGGAACTTGGCCTGACCGATCGTTGCCTTGCCTTCCTTGAAGTATGCAACGGTGTCGTGGCCGCCGATTGCAACGGCAAGTTGGTTGGTCGCGTGTGCAGCACCGGAAGCGAGCCCTGTCACTGCAATCACTGCAGCAATCGCCAGGTTCTTCATCATGTATTTCTCCATCGGATGATTGGCGGCCTCAGCGAAGATCTCCAAGGCGGAGGCGCGCCTGTAGTCAGGTTTCGGGGTGTCTGTTCTGACAAAAATCAAATTTATGGGAAAATTTCCCATTGTAAATTCGCGCTTCTTCACAAATAGTTGTGGAATGTTGAGGGCGACGTTTTGACCGATTGCTGACTGATGGACAGATACCGCGTAGGCTTGGGATGTTTCCAGACAAAGTGAAGATGACCATGCCAAGCGACGACGAAGCCACGGCTGAGCAGTCCATTGCAGCGCTGATCGCGCCGATCGCCCGGATCATGATCGAGAACGGTGTAGTTCTCAGCGATGCGGTCGAAACCCTGAAGTCGGCGCTGGTGCAGGTGGCGATGGCAGATGCCCCCGACGCGTCAGCCAGCCATGTCAGCCTGCGCACAGGCGTGCATCGCAAGGACATAAAACGCCTCGTGCAGCGCGATCCAGCCCCGGAACGCGCGATTGCCGCGGCACGGGTTCTGACGCGCTGGCAGAACGACCCCACATTCTCGACCGGCGGGGCCCCTCGCCCGCTGGCGCGCGGCGGGGACGATGGTTTCGACGCATTGGTCCGCAGCGCAAAGATTGACGCTGCCCCGGCGACGGTCCTGTCCTTGCTGATTGACGCCGGGAACGTCCGCGAAGAAAACGGCACCCTGCATTTCATCCATGCAGCGGTCGTCCCGGTAGATCGCGCCGAAAGGCTGCGGGCCGCCGTGGCAACGCTCGCCCCGCATCTTGCGACGACGGCGGGCAATCTCTCCGGGGATACCCCCCAGTTGGATCAGGCGCTCAGGTACTCTCATCTGTCGGATGCGGCAGTGGCCCGGCTTCAGGAAGAGGGCGCGAAGCTCGCGAAGGACATGCTCGAGACAATGAACAAAAAAGCGCACGAACTGCAGCACGCGGAAGAGGGCTCGAACCTCTTCGTCCTCGGGGCGTTTATGCACATTACGGAGCGTGAATGATGCGGCGGCTGGTACTCGCCCTGATCCTTGGCCTCGGCTTTGGACTTGCGGGCGCTGAAGACAAGGAAGGCGGTATCATCGGCACCGGGGTGGTCGGCGAGGTGACGGGCTTGCAGACCTTCGAAGTCGCGGGCATGCGCTTCAATCTGCCCGACACCCTTGAGCTGGACGGGATAGACCGGATCGAAGATCTGCGGATGGGCATGACGCTATCGCTGCGCGCTGCACGGGATGGGGAAGGCTGGAAAGCGGTGGAGCTCAGGCGTCTTCCCGTTTTGATCGGACCCGTTACCGGCGAAAACGAAGTCATGGGTGTGCCGGTCATTGGCGATTTACCCAAGGATGGAAGGGTCGTCATCGATGGATTCTGGTCGGTGCGAGGCGTGGTTGCAACGAGAGTCACAGCAGCCGAGCGTGGTGTAGATCAGGTGACCGGACGGTACCATCCTGAAGGCACAGTTGGGACAGTTCAGCTGCTCGGCGGTCCCGAGCACAAGGCGGAGCCAGGCGACATTGTAACGGTCAGCGGCAAATACCAAAGCGGCGGGTTCGCCATCGCTGATATGGAAATCGGCGTGTTCGACGGCACCGCCCCTGATTTGCTTTTGGCGGAGGGTTTTTTTGACACTCCAGATGAGGCCGGCAATGCAAAACTGCTCAATGCAGACGCAAGGATTGACGTGAGCAGGACAGCGATTGTCCAGGACCAAAAGGTTCGGCGCTGCGCGCTACGCGGCAGGTTCGATTATGAGCGCGACGCACTCTCAGAGGAAGATGCCCAAACCCTAAATGACTTTTGCATCAGTGCGCTCCGATAGATTGGCCTCGGAAGCAACCATCGACAGCAGGCGTTTGCTCAACGGCTCGTACTGGCGCATCCCGACGGGCCCACCATAGCCTAGCCCTACGCCCGAACTTGAGGGATGACCCATATCCGCCGCATACGGCCAGGCCAAGTACTGCGCCGCAGTATACACTTAGCCGCAATTCAATGGCCGGACTCCAGGCCGTCTACTAAGCAATTGGGCAGTAACGCCTATGAGCAAGTTTGCGCGAAAGTGGTCGCTCCTTCGTTCTCTTTTTCCCGG
>CAYYZH010000290.1:0-4101 GCA_964475765.1 uncultured Limibaculum sp. | reverse complement strand
TTCAGCCGATAGCCGCTCATGACGAGACCACCTTGGCCATGCCGGGATGGGCGAGTTTCACATCGGTGATCTCGTGGGTGACGGTGTCGCGCGCAACCTCGAGAAACGCGCCGCAGCCACCGAGATGGCGCCAGTATTCGCGGTGGGGCCCGCGCGGGTTCTCGCGGAGAAAGACGGCGTCGAACCACGCGTCCTCGGAGGCATCCAGCGCAGGGTACTCGACGGTAGCGTCGCCCTCGTATGTGAACTCCGAGAAGTCGCGCAGGCCGCAAAAAGGGCAGTTGATGCGGATCATAGGCGGGTCTTCCTTTTGCCTTCGTTCGGCGAAGCCGGACGGCGCCCGTTCGGCAGTTCGCTTATACCGATGGCGCGAACCGCCTCACCCCACCCGGGAGGGCGCATGGCAACGTCTTGCACAACACTCAACTTACAGGGGCTTTGAGCGTCGCGCGTTGAACTGGTGTAGCCAACACCCACCCAGGGTCGGGCGCCGTCCTTTGTTGGTCGGAGCGTCATCATTCCGGCTCCTCCTCGCCCAGCACTGTGGTGCGCGGCGGGCTGAACGCGTCGACCAGACGGCAATCCTCGAGCGCCTCACCGCCATGCGCCATGTGGGGCGGCAGAAGCATCATGTCGCCCGGCCCAAGTTCAACCGGTTCGGCGTCCTGTCCGACATAGAGGCGCACGCGGCCCGAGAGCACCATCACCATCTGCTCGTTATGGTGTTCATGCGCATCGAAGGTTGTGCCCGCAGGCATGACGGCCTCCTGCATCATGACCTTCTCGCCGCCAAAGCGGCGCAAGGTGTGCCCGGGCGTCTCCACCAGATTGGGCAGATCAGCGACGTTCTTCACGAGGCCCTTGGTGTCCGTCATGCCGCGACCCCGTCCAATGGATCGACGTTGCGCCGCATGGTGTAGCCCATGATGCGAAAGCCCTGGGCCTCCCAGAACGATCGAGGGGCATCCAGGGTGTGGGAGGCATCGAGGCGCACCTGACGTCCGGCGAAGCACCGGGCCTCGAGCGCCTCGAACGCGGCTGTGCCGATGCCCGTGCGGCGCAAGGTGGCGTCGATCACGAAATGCCGGATGAACATGTGATCGCCCATATCGTGGAGCGCGGCATATCCAATCTCCGCGCCGTTCCGGCGGAGAAAGCAGATCCGGTTCGCCGCGATCATGTCGTCGGCCCGGCCCAGCAGCGCAGTCTCTTCCAGCATGTGGTCGTGCGCGCTGTAGAGCTGCCCGATCCAGTGGGCGACACGGGCGCGATCCGGCTGTGCGGCTTCGACCACGTCGATCAATGGTGCTTCGGCACGGGGCCGCCTCCGGTCTCGTCGATCTGGCGTCCTTGCCGGTAGCGATCGAGGGTCAGCAGGCGGTTGGCCGCGTGTGGCTCGTCGTTTGCGATCGTGTGGGCAAAGCACCAGCCCGAGCCGGGGATCGCCTTGAACCCGCCATAGCACCAGCCCGCGTTGAGATAGAGGCCGGGGACGTCGGTCTTGGTGATGAAGGGCGAGCCGTCCATCGACATGTCCATGATCCCCGCCCATTGGCGCAGCACCTTGATGCGGCCCGCCATGGGCAGGATGTTCATCGTGCAGCCCATAACGTCCTGATAGATCGGCAGGTTCCCCTTCTGGGCGTAGGAGTTGTACATATCCAGATCGCCGCCGAAGACGAGCCCGCCCTTGTCGGACTGGCTGATATAGTAGTGCCCGTGGCCATAGCCGTAGACGATGACGTGGTCGATCAGAGGCTTGAGGGGTTCGGAGACAAACGCCTGCAATTTGTGGGTCTCGATGGGGAGTTTGCCGAGGCCCGCCTTGGACGCCAACGTGGAGGTCGAACCCGCCACCGCCATGCCGATTTTGTCCGCGCGGATATCGCCCCGGTTGGTGCGCACGCCCACCACGCCGCCATCCTCGTGGATGAAGTCCAGCACCTCGGTGTTCTGCAGGATATGCACGCCCAACTGGTCCGCCGCGCGGGCATAGCCCCAGTTCACCGCGTCATGACGTGCGGTGCCTGCGCGGGGTTGCACGAACGCGCCCTCGATGGGAAAGCGCGCGTTGGGCCCGTAGTTCAGATAGGGGATCTCGCGCTTGAGCCGTTTGAGATCCCAGTACTCCGCATCGATCCCGTTCGAGCGCATGATGTTGTATTTGCGCGCCTGCCCGTCGCGGTGGGCGGGGGAAAACACAAGGCTCACATGGGCCCGCTGGGAGAACATCACGTTGTAGTTCAGCTCGTGGGAGAGGTTCTCCCAAAGCTTCAACGAATGCTCGTAAAACTCGCAATTGCCGGGGAGATAGTAGTTCGAGCGCACGATGGTGGTGTTCCGGCCGGAGTTGCCGCCGCCGAGCCAGCCCTTTTCCAGCACCGCGACACGGCGGATGCCGTGATTCTTTGCCAGATAATACGCGGTTGCCAGCCCGTGACCGCCGCCACCGATGATGATGACGTCGTATTTCACACGCGGCTCCGGGTCGCGCCACGCGCGTTCCCAGCTCTTGTTGCCGGTCAGACCGTTCCAGAACACGCTGAGCGCGTTATAGCTGCCCATGGGCACGCCCTTTCGATTGCTGTGCAAACGGTTAGCTGGATTCGCGAGGGCTGCAAACGGTTTTCCGCCATACGGTGGGGAGGACGCGACAGCCGCGGCAAACTGTGGTTTGCGTTTGCCCCGTCATATGCGATGGGAGGCGCGCAAGGCAGACAGGAGCGAGACCATGGCGTGGACCCGGGAGCGGGCAGAGGCAGTGTACGCCCAGCCCTTCAACGATCTTTTGTTCGTGGCACAGAGCGTGCATCGCTCGCATTTCGATCCCAACAAGGTCCAGTTCAGCAGGCTCTTGTCGATCAAGACCGGTGGGTGTGCGGAGGATTGCGCCTATTGCAGCCAGTCGGCGCATCATCCGACAGGGCTGACGGCCTCCAAGCTGATGGAGGTCGAGCGGGTTCTGGCCGAGGCCCGCAAGGCCAAAGCGGCGGGCGCAACGCGCTATTGCATGGGCGCGGCATGGCGCGAGTTGAAGGACCGCGACTTGCCCGCCGTCGAGGCGATGATCGAAGGGGTCAAGGATCTCGGGATGGAGACCTGCATGACGCTGGGCATGTTGTCGGGCGATCAGGCCGGGCGGTTGGCTCGTGCGGGGCTCGACTACTACAACCACAATGTCGATACGTCCGAGGCTTATTACGACAAGGTCATCACGACGCGGACTTACGCCGACCGGCTGGAGACGCTCGATCGGGTGCGGGCCGCGGGCATGAAGGTCTGCTCTGGTGGCATTCTCGGTATGGGGGAGGCGGAGGGCGACCGGCTCGACATGCTGGTCTCGCTCGCCAATCTGCCGACCCCGCCCGAGAGCGTGCCGATCAACATGCTGATCGCCATTCCGGGCACGCCCCTGGAGGATGCCGCACCGGTTGATCCGATTGACTTCGTTCGGGTCATTGCGACTGCGCGGATCATGATGCCGACCAGCCATGTGCGCTTGTCGGCCGGGCGGACCGAGATGTCCGAGGAGACACAGGCGCTGTGCTTTCTGGCGGGCGCGAACTCGATCTTTGTCGGCGATACGCTGCTGACCGCGGACAACCCGGAAGAGGATGCGGATATGCAGCTCTTTTCCAAGCTGGGTCTCGAGGCCGAAGCTGCACCGGAGGCGGCTGAAAGAGGCGCGGCCTGAGCGCTATTCTAGGCTGACGCAGGTTTCGGTGCGCCGAGGCGGATCAAGACGCCAAAATGCAGAGCGCTGAGCAGGACGGTGGCCGCGAACATCCAGAGCGTTTGACCCGCGAAGGGCACACCGAGGTCGATGACCACCCCGGTGATCCCCGGCCCAATAGCGGAGCCCACGACCATGAAGGCTGATGCAATCGCCTTGATCGCGCCGAGATGGCGGGTGCCGTAAAGCTCGGGCCAGAGCGCACCCCAAAGGGCGTGCGCGATCCCGGTGGTCACGCCGGTCAGGCCAAGTGCGACCCACCATGACCAGATCCCCTCGAACGGGCCGACAAAAGCGATGCCCACGCCCATCGGCAGCAGGAAGATGGGCAGCAGGCGGTCCGGCCCAAAGCGGTCGGCGCTCCACCC